>NZ_LQIH01000023.1:0-307946 GCF_001499835.1 Mycolicibacterium novocastrense | reverse complement strand
TCGACACCCGAGAACCGTCGGGCGCCCCGCCCAGTTTGCCGACCACAAAGCCCATACGGGCCGCTACCTCGTCGAGCACCTCGCGTGTCACCCCGGCCAGCAAGATCTTGGTGTCCTCTACGTAGGTGACCAGGCCGCCGCGTAACACCGCGCTCGCACCCGGCACGCCCGCCAGCGTTGCCGCCAGCAGGCCCGCCGTCAGTGATTCGGCGGTCGCGACGGTCTGCCCGCGCACGGTGAGGTCGGCGACCAGGGCGCGTGCGTCGTCACTGACCAGCGGGTCGTCCACGCGAATCCTTGATCGCCGTCACGACGTAGTCGACGCCCGTGACGACCGTCAGGATGACCGCCGCCCACATGACCACCCACGCGGCGGCCAGCCACGCACCGGACAGCGGCAGCACGAACAGCCCGATCGCCACCCCTTGTACGAGCGTCTTGAGCTTGCCGCCGCGGCTGGCAGGGATCACGCCGTGACGCAACACCGCGAACCGCAGCGCCGTGATGCCGATCTCCCGGGTGAGGATCACCACCGTGATCCACCACGGCAGGTCGCCCAGTAGCGAAAGCCCGATCAGCGCCGCGCCGATGAGCGCCTTGTCGGCGATGGGGTCGGCCAGCGTGCCGAACTCCGTCACCATGCCGTAGTTGCGCGCCAGCGCCCCGTCGAACCGGTCGGTGATCACGGCGACGGTGAACACCACGAATGCGGCTATCCGCCAGAATGTTTCATGCCCGTCGCCGACGAACAGCACCACCAGGAAAACCGGAACCAACGCCATCCGCACGCCCGTGAGCACATTCGCGATGTTCGCTATGCGGGCGCGCGGAACCAGCGGATCAGTATGGGGTTGGCCCGACACCGCAACAGAATATCGGTTGCTCGAACCGATACTCTCCACCTGTGAGCGCAGAAACCGGCGAGGTCGTCGTGCGGCGTGCGCGAACCTCGGATGTCCCCGCCATCAAGACCTTGGTCGACATCTACTCCGGCAAGATCCTGTTGGAGAAGAATCTGGTGACGCTCTATGAGGCCGTACAGGAGTTCTGGGTCGCCGAAATCGGCGGCGAACTGCTCGGCTGTGGCGCACTACACGTGTTGTGGTCCGACCTCGGCGAGGTGCGTACCGTCGCCGTGCATCCCAAGGTCAGGGGTCAGGGCGTCGGGCATGCGATCGTCGACAAACTGCTCGACGTCGCCCGCGAGTTGCGCCTCGAACGGATCTTCGTGCTCACCTTCGAAGTCGAGTTCTTCAGCAGGCACGGATTTCGGGAGATCGACGGCACACCCGTGACCGCCGAGGTCTACGAGGAGATGTGCCGCTCGTACGACACCGGTGTCGCCGAGTTCCTCGACCTGTCCTACGTCAAGCCGAACATCCTCGGTAACACCCGAATGCTGTTGACGCTGTAGCGATTTGTGAACGCCTTGTTGCGCTCAGCGCTCCTGACCGTGCACCCGTCACTCGTCGTCGTCGCTGCCGGTGTCCGAACCGCGGATCGAGGCCAGCGTCGCCGCCAGTTCGTCGGGTTTGACGAGCACCTCGCGAGCCTTGGAGCCCTCGCTGGGCCCGACGATGTTGCGGGTCTCCATCAAATCCATCAACCGGCCGGCCTTGGCGAATCCGACGCGCAGTTTGCGCTGCAACATCGACGTCGACCCGAACTGGCTCGACACCACCAGCTCGACCGCCTGCAGGAAGACGTCCATGTCGTCGCCGATGTCGGGGTCGACGTCGGTGCGTTCGCTGTTGGTCTTGGCGTTGGTGACGCCCTCGGTGTACTCCGGTTCGGCCTGCGACTTGGTCGCTTCCACGACGGCGTGGATCTCGTCGTCGGTGATGAACGCGCCCTGCAGCCGGATCGGCTTGTTGGCCCCCATCGGCAGGAACAGTCCGTCGCCCATGCCGATCAGCTTTTCGGCGCCCTGCTGGTCGAGGATGACGCGGCTGTCGGTCAACGACGACGTCGCGAACGCCAACCGTGACGGCACGTTCGTCTTGATCAGGCCGGTGACGACGTCCACCGATGGTCGCTGCGTGGCCAGCACCAGGTGAATGCCTGCGGCGCGGGCCTTCTGGGTGATGCGCACGATCGCATCCTCGACATCGCGCGGTGCGGTCATCATGAGGTCGGCCAACTCGTCGACGATCGCGACGATGTACGGGTAGGGCTTGTACTCGCGCTGGCTGCCCAGCGGTGTGGTGATCTCGCCGGAGCGCACCTTCTTGTTGAAGTCGTCGATGTGGCGCACGCGCGAGGCCTGCATGTCCTGATAGCGCTGCTCCATCTCCTCCACCAGCCACGCCAGTGCGGCGGCGGCCTTCTTCGGCTGGGTGATGATCGGCGTGATGAGGTGCGGAATACCCTCGTAGGGCGTTAGTTCCACCATCTTCGGGTCGATCAGGATCATCCTGACCTCTTCCGGCGTGGCGCGCACCAACAGTGACACCAGCATCGAGTTCACGAAGCTCGACTTGCCCGATCCGGTCGAGCCGGCGACCAGCAGATGCGGCATCTTGGCGAGGTTTGCCGAGATGTACTCGCCCTCAATGTCTTTACCCAGACCGATGACCAGCGGGTGGTGATCACCCCGGGTGGCCGGGTCGGTCAGCACATCGGCCAGACGCACCATTTCGCGGTCCACATTGGGGACCTCGATGCCGACCGCGGACTTGCCTGGGATCGGAGCCAGCATCCGCACGCTTTCGGTCGCCACCGCGTAGGCGATATTGCGTTGCAGCGCAGTGATCTTCTCGACCTTGACACCCGGTCCGAGTTCGACCTCGTAGCGGGTGACGGTCGGGCCGCGGGTACAGCCGGTGACCGATGCGTTGACCTTGAACTGGTCGAGCACCTCGGTGATCGCCTCGATCATCCGGTCGTTGCCCGCGCTGCGCCGTTTCGGTGGATCGCCGGCGATCAGCAGCTCGAGTGACGGCAGCGCATACGGTCCGTCGACCACACGGTCCAACGTCATCGTCGGCTGCTTGGCCTTCTTCTTGCGCGTCTTGGCGGTCGGTTCAGGGATTGTCGGCGCTTCGTCGGACAGCGGATAGTTCTCCATCGGAGTACCGGTCGGCCAGGCCTGCTCGGCGTCGTCGCCATAGGAGCCCGGATCGTCGTAGTAACCGTCGGAGAAATCGTCGGACTCGGAGATGACGGCGGTGTCCTCGTCGTCGTAATCGTCGTAGTCGTACTCGTCGTAGCCGCGGGCCGAGAACATGGCGCGCACGGTCGAGGGCACTTCGCGAATCGTCGTACCGGTCACCAGCAATACGCCGAACAACACGCCGATGAACAACAGCGGCGCGGCGATCCACGCCGTGAGCCCGTCGGAGAGCGGACCGCCTATTGCGAATCCGAAGAAGCCCGACGCATGTTGACGCGCCGCCGGGTCCTGCGGCGATCCGGCCCACAGATGCCACAACCCGAGTGCGGGCAGCGCGATCATCGACGAACCCAGGATCAGCCTGGGCCTCGCGTCCGGATCAGGTTCGGTGCGCATCAGGGTCACACCGACGGCGGCCAGCGCGATCGGGACAAGTACGACGGCGGCGCCGATCAACGTCCGCCAGAAGGTGTCGAGCCAGTCGCCCACCGGGCCGGCGGCGCCGAACCATGAACTCGCCGCGAGGATCACCGCCAAGCCGAGAAGGGCCAACGCGATGCCGTCGCGGCGATGGCCGGGTTCGAGATCGCGGGCCCGACCCACCGAACGCGCCGTGGTGCCCGCGCCCTTGGCCAACATCAGCCAACCGGCCCGCACGCCGCGACCCACCGAGGCACCCGCCGAGGAGATAGGTGACGACGTCCGGCGCGACGACGAGGCCCGGCGCGGTGCCGGCTTACGTCGTGGCGCTGCCCGGCCGCCCGATCGCCCAGCCGGCTTTGACCTGGTCGAACGACTTCCAGAGCGCGCGGCGGTCTTACTAGGCATGCCTGTAAGCCTAGTCGCTCCAGCCCCAGAATCACCATCTGCCACACGGGTAACAGATCCGTATCGATTGACGCGCTTTCGCGACTTATCGTGCGGAAATGACCGATATCGACAGGTCGGCGGGCTTGCCGACCACCACCAAAGTGCTCTGTGCCGCCTATGGCGCCATCGCGGTTGTCGCGCTGATCGCGACCTGGAGCCAGAACCTGGCCTACCTCGACCGCGGGGCCGGCTTCTTCCTCGCGTTCTGGGAGGACACCAAGGTCAACGCGGCGGCCCGGTCCATCACCGCGGACATCGCCCTGTTCCTGCTCGCCGCGGTGATCTTCATGGTCTACGAGGCCCGCAAACGCGGCATCAAGTTCGTCTGGGTCTACATCGTCGCCTCGTTCTTCATCGCGATCAGCGTGACGTTTCCCTTGTTCCTGCTGGCGCGCGAGTTGCGCATCCACCGCACCGAAGCCCCGCGCATCGGGGCCGGGGACACCGTCGGGCTCGTCCTTGTCGCGGTGCTCACCCTGGCCTTCACGATCTGGATCGACGTGGTCTGAGCGTCGCGGGTGTGGGTGAGTAGGCTGTGCACTCGTCCAGCAGCACTCACCGAGGAGTCACGCCGCAGATGCCTGTCGTTGTCGTCGCCACCATGACCGCCAAACCCGAATCCGTTGACACCGTGCGGAACGCCTGCAAGAAGGCCATCGAAGCGGTGCACCAGGAGCCCGGCTGCGAGCTCTACGCGCTGCACGAGGCGAACGGCACCTTCGTGTTCGTCGAGCAGTGGGCCGACGAGGATGCCTTGAAGACGCACAGCACCGCCCCGGCCATCGGTGAGCTGTTCGGTGCGGTGGGCGAGCACCTCGACGGCGCGCCGGACATCAAGATGTTGCAGCCGGTCGTCGCGGGAGATCCGAGCAAAGGCGCGCTGCGGTCCTGATGGCTCCGCTCGCAGGCAAAGTCGCGTTCATCACGGGCGCGGCGCGGGGTCAGGGCCGCGCGGAGGCGGTGAAGTTGGCCTCCGACGGCGCCGACATCATCGCCGTCGACCTGTGCGACCAGATCGCGTCGGTGCCCTATCCGTTGGCGACGGCTGATGATCTGGCCGCGACTGTGAAGCTCGTCGAGGACGCCGGCGCGCGAATAGTGGCACACCAAGCCGATGTTCGCGACCAAGATGCGTTGGCCTCAGCGCTGCAGGCCGGCGTCGACGAATTCGGCCGCCTCGACATCGTGGTGGCCAACGCCGGAATCGCGCCGATGCAGTCGGGCGCCGACGGGTGGCGCGACGTGATCGACGTGAACCTGACCGGCGTACATCACACCGTGGAGGTGGCCAAGGGCGCAATGATCGCTCACGGCGAGGGCGGGTCGATCGTGCTCACCAGTTCGGTCGTTGGCCTGGTCGGAATGGGCAGCGACGATCCCGGCGCGATCGGCTACGTCGCCGCCAAACACGGCATCGTCGGGTTGATGCGGCTCTACGCCAACCTGCTTGCACCGCACAGCATCCGGGTCAACTCGGTACATCCCGCCGGCGTGGACACCCCGATGATCAATAACGAAGCGACACGGGAGTGGCTGGGCAGCATCGCGGAGAAGTCACCGCAGGACATGGGCAACGCACTTCCCGTCCAGGTGCTGCAACCCGAAGACATCGCGAACGCGGTGGCGTGGTTGGTCTCTGACGCCGCGCGCTACGTCACCGGGGTGGCGCTGCCCGTCGACGCCGGGTCGGTCAACAAGCGCTGAGCTTCCAGCGGTCGCAGCCGCCCTCTACCTGTCGGTGATGCCTCTCTTACTGCCCAGCTACGAGCGAATTATTCGTCGGTAGCGAATAATTCGCTCATAGGCGGGCAGCCGCACAGTTGGTCCCTGCGGATGCTGGAGGGGCTGAGTCAGATCTCGATGACCGTCGGCACGATCATCGGCTGGCGGCGGTAGACCTCCCCCACCCATTTGCCGACGGCGCGCCGCGACGCCTGCGCGATGCGGTTGATGTCGGTGACCCGTTCGGCCACAAGCGCTTCGAGTGCCTCTTCGACCTTGCGGGTGGCGGGCTCGAGGGCCTTCGGGTCCTCGGAGAAGCCACGCGAGTGCAGGTGTGGCGCAGCCGCCGGCTTACCGGTGCCACGCTGGACGACGACCGTGATGCCGATGAACCCGGAAGAGAGCGTGAGCCGCTGACCGACCACGGCATCCCCGACGTCTCCGGTGACCAGCCCGTCGACGAACATCTTCCCCGTCGGCACCGCGCCCGCGATCGACGCCCGACCGGCCACCAGGTCGACGCTCACGCCGTTTTCGGCCAGAACGATGTTCTCCTCGGGTACCCCCGTGCGGGCGGCCAGACCGGCGTTGGCCCGCAACATCCGCCAGGTGCCGTGCACGGGCATCACGTTGCGAGGCCGCACACCGTTGTAGAGGAACAACAGCTCACCGGCGTAGGCGTGCCCGGTAACATGCACGCGCACTTGCGCGTTGGTGACGACACGCGCGCCGATCTTCGCCAGCGCGTCCAGCACCCCGAAAATCGCTTCCTCGTTCCCGGGTATCTGCGACGACGACATGATGATGAGATCACCTGCGGTCAACGTGATGCTGCGGTGCTCACCGCGCGACATTCGCGACAGCGCCGCCATCGGCTCGCCCTGCGTTCCGGTGGTGACGAGCACGACGCGCTCAGGTGCCATCATCTCCGCGGCGCCGATGTCGATGATGTCGTCATCGTTTTCCAGCGTGAGATATCCGAGTTCCTTGGCGATGCCCATGTTGCGGACCATCGACCGGCCGACGAACGCCACCTTGCGACCGAGCGCCACCGACGCGTCGATGATCTGCTGTACGCGACCGACGTTGGAGGCGAAGCAGGCCACGATGACGCGGCCCTGGGCGCTGCGGATCAGTCGGTGCATGTTCGGACCGATCTCGCTTTCCGACGGCCCCACACCGGGAATCTCGGCGTTGGTCGAATCACACAGGAACAGGTCCACCCCGGCATCGCCGAGCCGCGACATACCGGGCAGGTCGGTGGGTTTCCCGTCGGGCGGAGACTGGTCGAGCTTGATGTCACCGGTGTGCAGCACAGTGCCGGCGCCGGTGTGGATCGCGATGGCCAGGCATCCCGGAATCGAGTGGTTGACCGCAAAGTATTCGCATTCGAACACGCCGTGTCGCGAGCTCTGGCCCTCGTCGACTTCGACGAAGACCGGTTTGATCCGGTGCTCACGGCACTTCTCGGCCACCAGTGCGAGCGTGAACTTCGAGCCGACGACCGGGATGTCGCGGCGCAGCTTGAGCAGGAACGGGATCGCGCCGATGTGGTCCTCGTGCGCGTGGGTGAGCACCAGCGCCTCGACCTCGTCGAGCCGATTCTCGATGAGGCGCAGGTCGGGCAGGATCAGGTCGACGCCGGGCTCGTCGTGCGTGGGGAACAAGACTCCACAGTCGACGATCAGCAGTCGGCCCAGATGCTCGAAAACGGTCATGTTGCGGCCGATTTCGCTGATCCCGCCGAGCGCAGTGACCCGAAGTCCGCCTGGGGCCAGCGGCCCCGGTGGGTTGAGTTCTTCGTTCACTACCGCAGCACCGCGGCCGCGCGCATATCTGCGGCCAACGCGTCGAGTTGTGCGGGCGTGGCGGGCACTTGCGGCAGCCTCGGGTCACCGGCCTCGAAACCCTGCAGCCGCAGACCGGCCTTCGACAGCGTCACCCCGCCGAGTTGGGCCTGCGCGTCGACGAGCGGGCCCAGCGTGGCGTTGATCTTGCGGGCCGTCGCGATATCGCCGGATTGGAAGGCCGACAACATTTCTCGCAACTGGCTGGCCGCCAGGTGGCCCCACACACTGACGAACCCGACGGCTCCCATGGCCAGCCAGGGCAGGTTGAGCGCGTCGTCCCCGGAGTAGTACGCCAGCCCCGTCTCGGCGATGATCTGCCCGCCGCCGTGCAGATCGCCCTTGGCGTCCTTCACGGCGACGATGTTGGGGTGCTCGGCAAGGATGCGCAGCGTCTCCCACTGGATCGGCACCACCGACCTCGGCGGAATGTCGTAGAGCACCACCGGAAGAGGCGTCGAGTCGGCCACCGCGGTGAAGTGCGCCAGCAGCCCGGCCTGGGGCGGGCGCGAGTAGTACGGCGTCACCACCAGCAGTCCATGTGCGCCCTCGGCCGCGCACGCCCTCGCCAGGTGCACGCTGTGCGCCGTGTCGTAGGTGCCCGCACCGGCGATGATGCGCGCCCGATCGCCCACGGCGTCGAGCACCGCACGCAGCAGCGCGATCTTCTCGGCATCGGTCGTCGTCGGCGACTCACCGGTGGTCCCGGACAGCACGAGGCCGTCGCAGCCGGAGTCGACGAGTCGGGTCGCCAACCGGGCGGCGGTGCCGGTGTCGAGCGTGCCGTCCGGCTTGAACGGAGTCACCATCGCGGTCAGCACGGTGCCCAACCGGGCCCTCACATCGATTCCGCTGGTGCTCACGCGGCTCAGATTACTCGTTGATGGTCACGCTTCCGTGGCCAGTGGGGATGTGGCGACCTCCGTGCCGTCGGACAGCGTGGAGATCTCGAAGTCGCTGAACACCTGGGGTGCGACGTGGGCCAGTTGGCGAAGGCACTCGATGGCCAGCCGACGAATCTCGACGTCGGCGTGCTCGCTGGCCCGCATCGCGATGAAATGCCGCCAGGCGCGGTAGTTGCCGGTCACGACGATGCGGGTTTCGGTGGCGTTGGGCAGCACCGCACGCGCGGCCTGTCGCGCCTGCTTACCTCGCAGAACACCGAGTTTCTCCCCGGGCTCGTCGCCTCGGAATTTGGCCTCCAGGCGTTCGAGCAGCTCGGTGTAGGCAGCGCGGCTGGCGTCGGCGGCGGCGGTGAACAGCTCGATCAACTCGGGATCGTCCGCGATGCCGGGCGGCACCACCACCTGCGCGTCGTGTTCGGGAACGTACCGCTGCGAGAGCTGGGAGTAGGAGAAGTGGCGGTGACGGATCAGCTCGTGTGTGCATGAGCGTGAGATACCGGTGATGTAGAAGGAGACCGACGCGTGCTCGAGCACCGAGAAATGCCCGACGTCGATGATGTGGCGGATGTAGGCGGCGTTGGTGGCGGTGCGCGGATTCGGCTTCGACCAGCTCTGATAGCACGCGCGGCCGGCGAATTCGACGAGCGCGGGCCCGCCGTCGGCATCGGTTTCCCACGGCACATCCGGCGGGGTGGTGAACTCCGTTTTGGCGATCAATTGGACGCGCAGCGGCGAGGTCTCGGCCACGGCTCACCCTAACGCGGACCGTCGGTGATGCCGGTGAGCGCGTGGGCCGCGCCGAGCCGGCCGCCGGGTGTGCGCCGGCTGTGCGGTTTCATCCGCGACTCGCCGGTCGCGGCGGATCAGATCGCACATTCGGCGGCGAACCGAGCGAAGAATCCAGGTTTCGACCCCGTGCGCGACGGGAACAAATCCGTTCTCAATCGGTGTTACCCAGACGCCGATCTAGAGAGGGAGTGGGACCAATGGCCACCGATTACGACGCACCCCGTGTGAAGGAAGCCGACGAAACGGTCGATGAGTCACTCGAGGCGATCGCCGCCCGGCGCGGCCAGGCTGACGTCGCAGTTCTCGACGTCGACGACGGTGACGGGGTCGACCCGATCATCCTGCCCGACGTGGACTTGTCCGGCGAGGAGCTGACGGTCCGGGTGATCCCGAAGCAGGCCGACGAGTTCACCTGCTCGAGCTGCTTCCTGGTACAGCACCACAGCCGGCTGGCGCTGCAGTCCGGCGATCGCACGATCTGCGCCGACTGCGTCTAGGCGCCCTTCTTGGCCGACTGTGGGGTTGTGTCACGCGATATTGCGCGCCGCGTGCATCAATCCAACACTCGGCGCAAGTCGTCGACCAAGTCGCCGTTTGCGCCGACCGTGACGTCGGCCAAGCCGAGCCACGCCGCCATGGTCCGCAGTTCGTCGGCCAACGCCGGGGCGACTCGCGACCGCTCCGCGCCCTCTTCCGCGAACGCGCCAACAACATGCAGCGCGTCGCCGGCCCGATCAGCCTTCAAGTCCACCCGACCAACCAGTTCACCGTCGAGCAGAAACGGCCACACGTAATACCCGTACTGGCGCTTCGGCGCCGGTGTATAGATCTCGATCCGGTACTTGAATCCGCCGAACAGGCGCTCGACGCGTGGCCGAAAGAAGATCAGCGGATCGAACGGGCACAGCAGCGCCGTTCCGCGGTCGCGGCGCGGAATGGTCTGTCCCGCGCGCAGATACGCCGGCCCCTTCCAGCCGTCGACCTGAACCGGTTCCAGCTCGCCGTCCGCGACCAACTTCGCGATGGCCGGTTTCACCTGCGCCGGCGACAACCGGAAGTAGTCCCGGATGTCCTGTTCGGTTCCCACACCCAGCGCGCCCGAGGCCCTCAGCACCAGCTCCCTCACGGCGTCGGCCTCGTCGACCTCGCGTGCGAGCACCTCCGGCGGGAGCACCCGCTCGGACAGGTCGTAGTGCCGCGCGAACCCGACCCGCGTCGCGGTCGTCAGCACTCCCGACGCGAACAACGCCTCGGTCACCCACTTCGTGTCGCTGCGGTCCCACCACGGACCCTTGCGGCCCCGCTGCTCCGCGCCCAGATGCGCTTCTATCTGCCCCGCAGTCGACGGGCCCAGTTCGGTGACCGCGCGGACCACCTCGTCGGCCAGCTTGGCGTTCTTCTTGACGATCTCCTTGCCCCACCGGCCGTGCGTGTACTCACGCATCCGCCACCGCAGCAGCGGCCAGTCGTCGACCGCCATCAGCGCCGCCTCGTGCGCCCAATATTCGACCAGCATCCGCGGTGATCGCGCCGAATGGCTCCACGCCGCTCTGTCGAGCACGTCGCGGTCGTAGGGCCCGAGCCGGCTGAACACCGGCGCGTAGTGGGCGCGCACCGACACCGACACCGAATCCAGCTGCAGCACCTGGATCCGCGAGATCAGCCTCCGCAGGTGCGCGCGGGTGACCGGGCCCCGCGGGCGCGGTTCGGCCAGACCCTGCGCGGCGACGGCGACACGGCGCGCCTGGTCGGCCGTGAGTTTCCTCGGCACCCCGCCATGGTGCCCGACACCACCGACATCCCCGTCCGCCAGCGCGCAGTTACGTATGCAATCCGCGTGAAAGCCGTACCCAGCTGAGCGGGTTTTCGGCGAAAACTGTCAGCGCCGCCGGTAGCTGTAGAACCGGTAGCGCAGACCCGATGTGCTGGTCAGCCAGTCCCCCGCCGCGCCGATCCAGGACTCGTCGAGCACCGGGGCCATCACGTCGGCATCCTGACGCGGCAGGTCGATCTCGATCTCGGTCACCTCGCAGCGCGTGGCGATCGGCAGGGCCGCCGTGTAGATCTGCGCGCCGCCGATCACCCAGACCGGATCGTCGGTCAGCGCGTCGTCCAGCGATGCGACCACTTCTGCTCCCTCGGCCGCATAGTCGGGCCGGTGGGTGAGCACCACGTTGCGACGCCCGGGCAGTGGACGGACCTTGGCGGGCAGCGACTCCCACGTCAACCGGCCCATCACCACGGTGTGACCCATCGTCAGTTCCTTGAACCGGGCCTGATCCTCGGGCAGGCGCCACGGGATACCGCCGCCGCGGCCGATGACACCCGAGCTGGACTGGGCCCAGATGAGCCCGACGTCAGACCGCAACCGGGGCCTTGATCGCCGGGTGCGGATCGTAATTGAGGATGGCGACGTCTTCGTAGGTGTAGTCGAAGATCGAATCCCGCGGCGCGAGAACGAGTTCCGGGTAAGGGCGGGGATCGCGGCTGAGCTGCAACCGCACCTGCTCGACGTGATTGTCGTAGATGTGGCAGTCCCCGCCCGTCCAGATGAACTCGCCGACCGCCAGCCCGGCCTGCGCCGCCATCATGTGGGTCAGCAGCGCGTAGCTGGCGATGTTGAACGGCACCCCGAGAAACAGGTCGGCGCTGCGCTGATACAGCTGGCACGACAGTTTGCCGTCGGCGACGTAGAACTGGAAGAACGCGTGGCACGGCGGCAGCGCCATCTGCGGAATCTCCCCGACGTTCCATGCCGAGACGATGTTGCGGCGCGAGTCGGGATCGGACTTCAACAGCTCCAGCGCTGCGCTGATCTGGTCGATGTGCTCACCCGACGGTGTCGGCCAGGAACGCCACTGTACGCCGTATACAGGGCCGAGATCCCCTGTCGGGGAGGCCCATTCGTCCCAGATGGTGACGCCGCGCTCCTGCAGCCAGCGGACATTCGAGTCGCCGCGCAAGAACCACAGCAGCTCGTAGACGATCGACTTGGTGTGCACCTTCTTGGTGGTGATCAGCGGAAAACCGGCCGCGAGGTCATAGCGCATCTGGTGGCCGAACACGCTGCGGGTTCCGGTGCCGGTGCGGTCGGACTTCGGCGTCCCGCGCTCCATCACCAGCCGCAGGAGGTCCTCATACGGCGCGCTCACGGATCCAGCGATCGGCACGCCGGTCAGCTTACTTCCAGACCCGCCGAGTAGAACGGAGGCCATGCCGAGTATCTCCGCGACCGTCACCACTCCCGACGGCACCTGCCCTGTCACCCTGCACACCCCGAACGGCCCCGGACCGTGGACCGGTGTCGTCATGTACGTCGACGCCGGCGGCGTCCGCGACACCTTCCAGGAAATGGCCGCGCGGCTGGCCGGCTTCGGCCACGCCGTGCTGCTCCCCGATGTGTACTACCGCCACGGCGACTGGGAACCGTTCGACATGCGGACCGCGTTCACCGACGCGAAGCAGCGCAGTCGCCTGTTCTCGATGATCTCCTCCATCACCCCCGACATGATGGCCTCCGACGCCGCGGCGTTCTTCGACTTCCTGCAGTCCCGGCCCGAGGTCAAAGGTGACGCATTCGGCGTCTGCGGCTACTGCATGGGCGGGCGCACCTCGGTGATCGTCGCCGGCCGGGTGCCCGATCGGGTCGCCGCGGCGGGATCGTTCCACGCCGGTGGGCTGGTCACCGACGAACCCACCAGCCCGCACCTGCTCGCCGACCGGATGAAGGCCACCGTCTACGTCGCCGGCGCCGAGAAGGACCAGAGCTTCACGACCGCGCACGCCGAGACCCTCGACAAGGCTCTGACCGCGGCGAACGTCGCCCACACGGTGGAGTTCTATCCCGCCGGCCACGGCTTCGCGGTGCCCGACAACGCCCCGTACGACGAAGAGGCCGCCCAGCGGCACTGGATTGCTCTGCAGGAGCTCTTCGAATCCGCTCTGCCCGATTGAGGTGCATTTGACCGGGTCCGGACACACCCTGCCGGGGCGATACGCGACGATGATCCGATGGACGTTTCGGATCACGGCGCTCACGCGGACCATGAGGACGTCGGCTCGCGTATCGACCCGGTGCTGGCCCGCAGCTGGCTGCTGGTGAACGGCGCACAGTACGACCGGTTCGCGCCTGCCGTGCGGTCCCGAGCCGACATCGTCGTCCTGGACATCGAGGACGCGGTCGCGCCGAAGGACAAGACCGCGGCCCGCGAAAACGTCGTCCGCTGGCTGACCGAGGGCAACACCGACTGGGTCCGCGTCAACGGGTTCGGCACGCCGTGGTGGGCCGACGACCTCGCGGCGCTGGCGAAGACGTCGGTCGGTGGGGTCATGCTCGCGATGGTCGAATCCGTCGACCACGTCACCGAAACCGCCAACCGGCTACCGGGTGTGCCGATCGTCGCGCTGGTCGAAACCGCCCGGGGGCTCGAGCGCATCACCGCCATCGCCGCCGCGAAGGGCACGTTCCGGCTGGCCTTCGGCATCGGCGACTTCCGGCGCGACACCGGCTTCGGCGAGAGTCCGACCACCCTCGCCTACGCGCGGTCGCGGTTCACCATCGCGGCCAAGGCCGCCCACCTGCCGAGCGCGATCGACGGTCCCACGGTCGGTTCGAGTGCGCTCAAGCTCAGCGAGGCCACGGCGGTGTCCGTCGAGTTCGGCATGACGGGCAAGATCTGCCTGACACCCGAGCAGTGCACCACCGTCAACGAGGGGCTCTCCCCGTCGCCCGAGGAAATCGCCTGGGCCAAAGAGTTTTTCGTCGAGTTCGACCGCGACGGCGGTGAGATCCGCAACGGGTCCGATCTACCCCGTATCGCGAGAGCGAACAAGATCCTCGATCTGGCCCGCGCGTACGGCATCGAGGTGTCGGAGTTCGACGACGTCGACGATCCGGCGCACATCCCGGCTCCGTCGGACACCTACCACTACTGAGGACGACGTCTGCGCAGCAACATCTGCAGCGACCGCAGCAGACCGCGTGCAGCGTAGATCCCGGCGACGATCGTCGCGAGGATCATCACGATGAACATCAGCAGCCAGTTCGTCCGGTCGTGGTCGACGTTCCACCAGACGATGGTGAACAGGATCGCGCAGATGAACACCACGATGTCGCGCCAGTTGCCGCGGTACGACATCGCCGCCAGCCGCAGGTCGCGGCTGCGCTCGGCGGCGCTGATCATGTCTTCGATGCGATGGTCGATGCTGGCTTTCAGCCGCGCCTTGAGTTCGGGCTGGTCGTCGGGTATGCGCTCGAGCAGGTCCATGTCCTTGGTGATCATTCCGCGGAAGTCAGGTCCGCGGAGGTTGCCCGCGGCGATTCCGAGCAGCGCGCCGCCGGCGAGTGGCGCTGCGCCCAGGGCGAGTTCGGCGATTCCCGGCATGGCTAATCCTCCATCAACGTGGCGGCCAACGGTCGTGATGGTTACCTTATGGGCGCTCGATCTTGCAGCGCGGTGATCATCCGTTGTATCGCCTCGCGCGTCGCCTGCAGCGTCGAAGGCTCCAATGCGTCGGCAAGTCGATTGTTGACGACGAGCGCGCGTTCGGTGATTCCCCGCAGAACACGATGGCCTTCGGCGGTTGGCGCCAAGAGAGGCGATGTGCGGTGGTCGGGGTTGGGTCTGAATTCGCCGAGGCCGGCAGCGACCAGATCGTTGGCAACCCTTTGCACCCCCTGACGTGTGACCCCGAGGCGGCGAGCGGCTTGCGGCACGGTCAGCGGTAGTTCAGAGACCGCGCTGAGCAACTGCCATCGCGCCTGCGTCTGCCCCTCGCCGGCCGCGATGGCTTCACCTGAGCGCCGCAAGAGTCCGGCGAGTTCGTATACGTCTGCGATCAGCAGTGCCATCTCATCCGCGCTGTTATCCATTTGACAATATGTTGTCATTATGGTTCATAATTGTCAATCAGCTCGAGTTGTGACTGGAATCGGAGGAACATGAGCGCAGCAATAGCGAATCTTCAAGCGGCACAGCGTGATGCCGTTGCGCGTCGTCCACCGGTCCAGGGCTTCCCGCATCTGGCGGAGACATTGCGGCGCGCCGGCGTGCGAATCAATACGTGGTGGCTTCCTGCGATGCACAGCCTGTACGAGACGGATCTCGGTCCAGTCTGTGTCCAGGACGTGCCACTGGTCGACGGCATGTCCGAGGTGCCGTCGTTCGACCGCGAGGCGCTCGTCGCCGCACTACGTGCCGATCAGGCAGGTGAGACGACCTTCCGGGAGTTTGCCGCAGCAGCGTGGCGAGCCGGTGTGCTCCGCTATGTCGTCGACCTCGAGAACCGCATCTGCACCTACTTTGGCCTACACGACCAGATGTACGTCGAACACTATGCAGCAGTGAGGATTTGCGACAATCCAGGAGTCTCTGAAGCTTGACAGCTATTCCATCAGCTGAGCAGCGACTGTTGCGCCGAGGTTCCAGCAGGCTTCGACGTCGGCCTTGGTCGGCTTACCCATGACAAGAACCGTCTCCGCAGCCTGCACCCAGCCAAGCCCAGTAGTGATGGCCATAAGACCCCGCTCGGCTCCCTCGGTGCCCTCGTTGCCGTGAATGTAGGCCCCGAACGACCGTCCTTGGGTGGTGTCGAGCAGTTGGTAGTACGACTGGTCGAAGGCGTGCTTGAGGGCACCGCTGAGATATCCGAGGTTGGCGGGCGTGCCCAGCAGATAGCCGTCAGCCTCCAACATCTCGACCGGAGACACCGTGAGCGCTGGTCGGCGCACCACTTCCACGCCTTCGATCTCCGGATCGGTTGCGCCTGCCACGACCGCCTCGAGCATCTCTTGGCAGTGTGGCGACGGAGTGTGATGGATGATCAACAACGTTTTGCTCACGGCTCGCGCTCTTCCATCTCGACCGCCCTCTTCATCGCTTCGCGCGCCCGGCTGCGGTCACCGGCGTAGTCGTAGGCACGCGCCAGTCGATACCACCGTCGCCAGTTCTGCGGGTCGTTTTCCAGCTCCGCACGCACGGTGACGAACAGCGCGTCGGCGGCCTGACGCTGGATTCGCCCCGACGGCATCCGGGGCAGCGCGCTGACGTCGAGCTCCATCCCCTCGTCGTGGACGATCCGCGCGAGCCGCTGATGGGCCAGGCCCGCGCGCAGCGTGCTGAGCATCGCCCACAGCCCGATCAGCGGGAGCACCATCAGCGCCAGCCCCAAGCCCACGGCCGCGGGCTCCCCGGTCGTGACGAATGCCATCGCCAGGCGCCCGAGCAGCACGAAGTACACGACCAGCGCGACACACATGAAGCCGATCAGCAGTTGGATGCGCAGGACGCGGCCGCCGTCGGCCATCAGAGGTCGAGGAGCGGCTCGATACCCACGGTGAGCCCCGGCCGTTCGGCCACCCTGCGCACCGCCAGCAGGACTCCGGGCACGAAGGAGGTCCGGTCCAGGCTGTCGTGCCGGATGGTCAGCGTCTCCCCTTGTGTGCCGAACAGCACCTCCTGATGGGCGACCAGCCCCGCCAGGCGCACCGAATGAACCGGAACACCGTCGACGTCGGCGCCCCGCGCACCGTCGAGACCCGTGCTGGTGGCATCGGGGTTGGGCGGCATGCCTTTTCGCGCCTCGGCGATGAGTCGCGCGGTGCGCGCCGCGGTACCGGACGGGGCGTCGGCCTTGTGCGGATGGTGCAGTTCGATGACTTCGACCGATTCGAAATGTCGCGCGGCCTGCTGTGCGAAATGCATTGACAGCACCGCGCCGATCGCGAAGTTCGGCGCGATCAGGACCGCCGCGTCCGGTTTGGTGTCCAGCCATCCCCGGACCGTGGCCAGCCGCTCGTCGGTGAACCCGGTGGTGCCGACGACGGCGTGTATCCCGTTCTCGATGAGGAACTCGAGGTTGTCCATCACGACGTCGGGATGGGTGAAGTCGATGACGACCTCGGTCTGGCTGTCGGTCAGCAGGCTCAACGGATCCCCCGCGTCGACTCCCGCGGTGAAGGTCAGGTCTTCGGCGGCTTGCACGGCCTCGACCATCGTCGCGCCGACCTTGCCCTCTGCGCCCAGCACTCCGACTCGCATGGCGTCACCTTATCCACCCGGGGTCGACGCTGATCGAAGCGACCGGATCGCCGCATTCGGCGGCAATGCCGCGGGAAAGCGGGTAACCATTCATGACAGCACACCGGAACGACAGCAGATGGAGTTCGAAGTGACGGATATGAGTGGACGGCCCGAGCAGCAGGTGGGTGACCAGCGGCCCGCTCGCCAGGTCATCGCGACGTTCGACAACTATGCCGACGCGCAACGGCTGGTGGACCGCATGTCCGACGGTGGCTTCCCCGTCGAGCACGTGCGCATCATCGGCGACGACCTGCGCACGGTCGAGCGCATCACGGGACGTATGACCAAGGGACGGGCGGCGTTCGCCGGCGCGGCCAGCGGCGCCTGGTTCGGGTTGTTCATCGGCTTGCTCTTCGCCATTTTCACCGTGGGGCCGGTGTGGATCGTGACGATGCTGATCGCATTGGCGATCGGGGCGTTCTGGGGTGCGGTTTTCGGGTTCGTCGCGCATGTGGCGACCCGAGGCGAACGGGACTTCTCCAGCGTCGAGTCACTCGAAGCCCGCCGGTACGAGGTGTGCGTGCCGCCTCAGTATGCCGCCGAGGCTTCGCGCTATACCCAAACCGCCTGAGCGGCAACGCTTCCGCGGCTACAGTGGTGACGCCCCCCGCAGGTGTTCGAAGATCAGCGACGTCTGCGTACCGGCCACGTCAGCGTCGGCGTTGAGGTTCTCCACCACGAACGACCGCAGGTCGTCGGTGTCACGCGCGGCGACGTGGAGGATGAAGTCGTCGGCACCCGCGAGAAAGTACACGTCCATCACCTGCGGTCTGCGCCGGATCTGCTGAATGAAGCTGTGGATCCTGCCGCGAGCGCTGGACTGCAGGCTCACCGAGATCATCGCCTGTAGCGGCAGACCGATGGCGCCCGGATCGATGTCGGTGTAGAAACCGCGGATCACCCCCGCCTCCTGAAGGCGCCGCACCCTGCCATGGCATGTCGACGGCGCAATCCCGACCGCCTCGGCAAGTGCGCTGTTCGGCATGCGCGCGTCGCGGTGTAGCGCGGTGAGAATCCGGCGGTCGACGTCATCGAGGGGAACCGGGCGAACATCCTTCGGGTCCGCACCGCCTGAAGTACGTGCCAATGAAGATACTTCGCCCATAGGGCGAATATACAGAATTTCGAGCACAGCAATTGCTGATCACACGAAGCTTCTTCACACTGAGTACACATTCAGCAGAGGAGCGGTCATGCGTGTCGGCATCCCGACCGAGATCAAGAACAACGAGTTCCGGGTCGCGATCACCCCGGCCGGCGTCGCCGAGCTCGTGCACCGCGGTCACGAGGTGATCATCCAGTCGGGTGCGGGTGAGGGTTCGGCGATCTCGGACGCCGACTTCAAACGCGCGGGCGCCCAGCTCATCAACGGCGCCGACGAGGTATGGGCCCAGGCCGACCTCCTGCTCAAGGTCAAGGAGCCGATCGGAGCCGAATACGAGCGCATGCGCCGTGGTCAGACGCTGTTCACCTACCTGCATCTGGCGGCATCGCGGCCGTGCACCGAAGCCCTGCTGGTTTCCGGGACGACGTCGATCGCCTACGAAACCGTTCAGGCCGCCGACGGCGCCCTTCCGCTGCTGGCCCCCATGAGCGAGGTTGCCGGGCGGTTGGCGGCCCAGGTCGGGGCCTACCACCTGATGCGCAGCCACGGAGGCCGCGGTGTCCTGATGGGCGGCGTGCCGGGCGTGGCTCCCGCCGACGTCGTCGTGATCGGCGGCGGCACCGCCGGCGCCAACGCCGCGCGGGTCGCCACGGGCATGGGCGCACACGTCACCGTGTTCGACGTCAGTCTCACCAAGCTGCGCGCCGTGGACGCGGAGTTCGGCGGCCGCGTCCAGACGCGCTACTCGTCGATCCTGGAGCTCGAGGACGCGGTGAAGGACGCCGACCTCGTCATCGGCGCGGTCCTGGTGCCGGGCGCCAAAGCCCCCAAACTGGTCTCGAATTCGACTGTGGCGCACATGAAGCCCGGTGCGGTGCTGGTCGACATCGCCATCGACCAGGGTGGGTGCTTCGAGGATTCGCGTCCGACCACGCACGACGACCCGACGTACGCCGTACACGACACGATCTTCTACTGCGTCGCCAACATGCCCGGCGCCGTGCCCCGCACGTCGACCTTCGGGCTGACCAACGCCACCATGCCGTACGTGCTCAAGCTGGCCGAGCTGGGCTGGCGGGCGGCGTGCCGGGCCGACGCCTCGCTCGCCAGCGGCTTGTCCACACACGACGGCGCCCTGCTGGCCGAACAGGTCGCCGACGACCTCGACCTCCCATATACGGATCCGTCGCCAATGCTGGGCTGACGCCGAACTCCGCGTGTTTGCCCGGCACCCTTAAACGTGCCGGTGCAAAAAGATAGGGATTCGCCCGATTCCTCCGTCGCGCTCCATGCCATACGGTTTAGTCCAGCGGCTGGCGCTCAGTGCAGGGGGGCCAAGAGCGTGGGGGGACAGCCGCTGACAAGCCAGCTGGACCCGGCCCCGAGGGGTGGCCGGGCTAAGCTGCTGCCCTCGCCATCATCCGGCCAGGAGTTCGGCCACCAGCGCAGCAGCCACTTCACCGACCAACTGGCGGTCGTTCGGGGCGTCGGGGTCGTTTGCCGCGGTCCTGGTCATGATCGCCAGCAGAAGTCGCTCGCCGGCCGGGCCGTACGCGATACCGACGTCGTTCGTGCTCGCGTAGTCACCACTGCCGGTCTTGTCGGCCGTCGCCCAGCCCGGTGGCAGGACGGGTCGCACGCTGGACGTCTGATTGGTCCGCATCCAGTCCTCGAGTTGCCGGCGTTGCGGCTCGGCGAGCACATTGCCGGTGAGTATCGACCGGTAGCCCGCCCCGATGGCCTCGGGCGTCGTGGTGTCGCGCGGGTCTGCCGGCACCGCCGCGTTGAGCTCGATCTCCCAGCGGTCGAGCCGGGACCGTTGGTCGCCGATGCTGCGGGCGAAATCGGTCACGCCGGACGGACCGCCAATGACCCGTAACAGCCAGTTGGCCGCGGCGTTGTCGCTTCGCTGCAGGGCGGCCTGACACAACTGCGCCAACGTCATCGTCTGCCCGACGTGCGCCTCGGTCACCGGCGAGTTGGGCACGATATCGCCCGGTTCGATGGTGACGCGATCGGTGAGCGCGAGCTCACCGCGCTCGGCCTTCTGCAGCACCCGCGCCGCGGCGTAGGTCTTGAACGTCGAGCACATCGCGAACGGGTCCTGCGCTCGGTGTGCGATGGTGCGCCCGGTGCCGAGATCAGTTGCGAACACCCCGATCAACGCGTTCTGGCGGCGTTCCATCTCGCCGAGTCGATCCTCGACCGGCTGCCCGGGACGGTCAGGGTCGGCCATGACGGCCTTGTGCGGCGATGCGGCCAGCGCCGCCAGTGTCAATCCACCGATCAGAACGTGACGCCGTGGCACCTCTGTCATGGGTCCCCAGCGTAGGTGATCAGCCGGCGATGGCCCGAAGCGGCTGAGGCAGTGACCGTTTCGACCGAACCGGACCGAGCACAGCACCGCCGTAGGGCCGCCGCAAAAGCCGGCGCGCGACGGAATTGACCTCGTCGAGCGTCACGGCCTCGATCTTCGCCAACGTCTCGTCGATCGTTCGGTGTTCGCCGAAATGCAGTTCGCTGCGTCCGATGCGGTTCATCCGCGATCCCGAATCCTCGAGTCCTAGCACCAGTCCGCCGCGCAGGGAGCCCTTCGCGATGCGGCACTCGTCTTCGGTGATCCCGTCACGCGCCACCGCCTCGAGCACATCGGTGGTCACGCGGGCGACCTCGTCGAAGCGGTCCGGCAGGCAACCCGCGTAAACCGACAGAGCTCCGCTGTCGGAGAAGGTGTCGACCGTCGAGTACACCGAGTACGCCAATCCGCGCGCCTCTCGAATCTCCTGAAACAACCGCGAACTCAGGCCGCCGCCGAGCGCCGTGTTCAGCACCGACAGCGCCCAGCGGTGTTCCCAGTGCCGTCCGGGCGTGCGCACACCCAGCGTCAGGTGCGTCTGCTCGGAGTCCCGGCTGACCAGCTCCAGACTCGGGCGCCCGCCGACCCGGCCGATGCCCTTGCGCGGTGGCACCGGTGTGCGGCCCCGCACCAGTCGCGCGCCGAAGTACTCGCGCGCCAGCGACACCACGTCGTCGTGATCGACGTTGCCCGCCACCGCGAGCACCATTCGCTCGGGGGTGTAGCGGCGGACGTGGAAGGAGTGCAGTTGGGCGCGTGTCATCGAGGAGATCGAATCCACGCTGCCGATCACCGGGCGCCCGACCGGGTGCGAGCCGAACATCGCGGCGAGAAACACGTCGCCGAGAGTGTCCTCGGGATCGTCGTCGCGCATCGCGATCTCCTCGAGCACGACGTCGCGTTCGACCTCGACGTCCTGGGCCGCGCACTGTCCGCGCAACACGACATCGGCGACGAGGTCGACGGCCAACTCCAGATCGGAGTCGAGCACATGCGCGTAGTAGCAGGTGTGCTCGCGGGCGGTGAAGGCGTTCAACTCACCCCCGACCGCGTCGACGGCCTGCGCGATGCCCACCGCCGACCGGGTGGGCGTCGCCTTGAACAGCAAGTGCTCGAGGAAGTGGGCCGCGCCCGCAACGCTCGGCCCCTCGTCGCGCGAACCGACGTCGACCCACAGCCCGACCGACGCCGAATGCACCGACGGGATGTACTCGGTGACCACACGCAGGCCACCGGGTAGCACCGTGCGACGCACTGCCTCCGACGATCTGTCGCCACGTCCGGTGTGGCGCAACGCCCTAACTGCTGGCCGCTGCGGCATCTGCCGGTGCGGTCTCCGAGTCGGGGGCTTCCTCATCGACCAGGATCAGCGAGATCTTGCCGCGGTTGTCGATGTCGGCGATCTCCACACGCAGCTTGTCGCCGACTTTGACGACATCCTCGACCTTGGCGATCCGCTTGCCACGTCCCAGCTTCGAGATGTGGACCAGCCCGTCGCGACCCGGAAGCAGCGACACGAAGGCACCGAAATCCGTTGTCTTGACGATGGTTCCGAGGAATCGCTCGCCGACCTTGGGCAGCTGCGGATTGGCGATCGCGTTGATGCGGTCGATCGCGGCCTGCGCCGACGGTCCGTCGGTGGCGCCGACGAAGACCGTGCCGTCGTCCTCGATGGAGATCGACGCGCCGGTCTCCTCGGTGATCTGGTTGATGATCTTGCCTTTCGGGCCGATCACCTCGCCGATCTTGTCCACCGGCACCTTGATCGTGGTGATCCGCGGCGCATACGGGCTCATCTCGTCGGGGCCGTCGATCGCCTCGGCCATCACCTCGAGGATCGTCAGCCGGGCATCCTTGGCCTGCGACAGCGCGCCCGCCAGCACCTGCGACGGGATGCCGTCGAGCTTGGTGTCCAGCTGCAGCGCGGTGACGAACTCCTTGGTGCCCGCGACCTTGAAGTCCATGTCGCCGAACGCATCCTCGGCACCGAGGATGTCGGTGAGCGCGACGAACCGGCGCTCGGTCTTACCGTCTACTTCGATGTCGTCGGACACCAGGCCCATCGCGATGCCCGCGACCGGAGCCTTCAGCGGCACACCGGCGTTGAGCAGCGCCAGCGTCGAGGCGCACACCGAACCCATCGAGGTGGAACCGTTGGAGCTCAACGCCTCCGACACCTGACGGATCGCGTACGGGAACTCCTCGATGCTGGGCAGCACCGGCATCAGCGCGCGCTCCGCCAGCGCACCGTGGCCGATCTCGCGGCGCTTCGGCGAACCGACACGGCCGGTCTCACCGGTCGAGTACGGCGGGAAGTTGTAGTGGTGCATGTAGCGCTTACTGGTCTCGGGCCCCAGCGAGTCGATCTGCTGGGCCATCTTGATCATGTCGAGGGTGGTGATGCCCAGGATCTGGGTCTCGCCACGCTCGAACAGCGCGCTGCCGTGCGCCCGCGGGACGACTGCGACTTCGGCGCTCAGCGCGCGGATGTCGGTGATGCCGCGGCCGTCGATACGGAAGTGATCGGTCAGAATGCGTTGCCGAACAAGCTTCTTGGTCAGCGACCGGAATGCGGCGCCGACCTCCTTCTCGCGGCCCGCGTACTGCTCGGCCAGCCGCTCGAGCACCTCGGCCTTGATCTCGTCGGTGCGGTCGTTGCGCTCGGCCTTACCGGCGATCGTCAGCGCCTCCGACAACGCGTCGGTGGCCACCGAGGCAACGGCGTAGTAGACGTCTTCGCCGTACTCCGGGAACACCGGGTAGTCCGCGGTCGGCTTGGCGGCGCTCTCGGCCAGCTCCTGCTGGGCTGCGCACAGGCTCGCGATGAACGGTTTGGCGGCCTCCAGGCCTTCGGCCACGACGGCCTCGGTGGGCGCCTGCGCACCGCCGGCGACCAACTCGATGACATTGTCGGTGGCCTCGGCCTCGACCATCATGATCGCCACGTCACCGCCCTCGATGACCCGACCGGCGACCACCATGTCGAACACCGCCCGCTCGAGCTGCTCGACGGTCGGGAAGGCCACCCAGGTCCCGTCGATCAGCGCGACACGCACGCCGCCGACCGGGCCCGAGAACGGTAGGCCGGCGATCTGTGTGGACGCCGACGCGGCGTTGATCGCGACCACGTCGTAGAGATCCTTGGGATCCAGGCTCAAGACGGTGACCACGACCTGGATCTCGTTGCGCAAGCCGTCGACGAACGTCGGCCGCAGCGGACGGTCGATCAGCCGACAGGTCAGGATCGCGTCGGTCGACGGGCGGCCTTCGCGGCGGAAGAACGAGCCGGGGATGCGACCCGCGGCGTACATGCGCTCTTCGACGTCGATGGTCAACGGGAAGAAGTCGAAATGGTCCTTGGGGTTCTTGCTGGCCGAGGTCGCCGAAAGCAACATCGTCTCGTCATCGAGATAGGCGACGACGGCGCCGGCGGCCTGCTGGGCCAGCCGGCCGGTCTCGAAACGGATGGTGCGGGTGCCGAAGCTCCCGTTGTCGATCACGGCGGTCGCTTCGTACACGCCGTCTTCAATTTCAACTACAGACATAGGTGTCCGTATGGCCTCTCTGGTTCAGTGTCTCCACTGTTTAGCTGTTTTCGCGTCGTCACAGCGCTTGAACCACGGGCCTCGATGCGGCTACGGCCATCGATCGAAGCTGCCGGCAGTTCTTCCGGCAGCCACTACCGAAGACCGCGCGATCGAGCAGGTCCTGGTTATGACACGCGGGAACGATGCTCGCGGAGCTGCGAAAATCGCACCCAGGTCGTTCGCGCCGAAGTAGCAGTCGAACGAGGCCATCGTACTCTGCGGGGAGTATCCGGCCGAATCCCTGCGCGCGTTCACGCGCCGGTACGAGGTCAGCGACGCAGGCCGAGTCGTTCGATCAGCGTGCGGTACCGCTGGACGTCGACCTGGGCCACGTACTTGAGCAGCCGGCGCCTGCGACCGACGAGCAGCAGCAGACCGCGCCGCGAGTGGTGATCGTGCTTGTGCACCTTCAGGTGCTCGGTGAGGTCGGTGATCCGCTTGGTCAGCAGCGCGACCTGCGCCTCTGGCGAACCGGTATCGGTGTCATGCAGGCCGTACTCGGAAAGGACCGACTTTTTCTCTTCGGCGGTGAGCGCCACGAAACAACTCCATCTTTTCAGTCCGCGGGAAGGGGCGTGAGCCCGGGAGGCGCGGCCGCCGCGAACTGCAGCGCACGCCCGGTCGGCAGGCAGTCTAGCAGCGGCGGGTGTACAGCACGAAATCCGCCGAGCGCTCATCTACATACGCTGGTTGGCCCGCTGTCCTGGGGTTTTGCGTTCGGGACTGAGCGCTCGGCGTCAGCGGGTCAGGATCGCGCGGGCGTGTTCGGTGTCGCGGCCCATCTGCTCCACCAGGTCGTCGACGTTGGCGAACTTCTCCTGGCCGCGCAGCCTGGCCACGAAGTCGACGGCGACATGCTGGCCGTACAGGTCGGCCGTGGTGTCGAGCACGAACGCCTCCACGGTGCGGGTGCGCCCGGAGAACGTCGGATTGGTCCCCACCGACACCGCGGCCTGGTACCGCTCGCCCGGGATCACGCTGCCCGCGACCGGTCCATGACCCAGCACGGTGAACCACGCCGCATAGACGCCGTCGGCGGGTATCGCCGAATACATGGGCGGCGCCACGTTGGCGGTCGGAAAACCCAGCACCTTGCCGCGTCCGTCGCCGCGGACCACGACGCCCTCCACGCGATGGGGGCGCCCCAACGCCTCGGCGGCGGCGACGACATCGCCCGCGTCGACGCAGGACCGGATGTAGGTCGAGGAGAACGTGACGGCCTCGTCCCGGGCGGTGTCGGCCACCCCAAGAGCCTCGGAAACCAGGGTCATGCTCTCCACGGCGAAGCCGAAGCGCTCGCCGGCCTGGCGCAACAAGTGGACATCGCCCGCCGCCTTCTTGCCGAAGGTGAAGTTCTCCCCCACGACGACCTCGACCACGTGCAGGCGCTCGACCAGGAGTTCATGGATGTAGCGCTCCGGGGTCAGCTTCATGAAGTCGGCGGTGAACGGCATCACCAGGAAGACGTCGACGCCGAGTTCCTCGACCAGTTCGGCGCGCCGGGTCAGCGTGGTCAGCTGGGCGGGATGACTGCCCGGGAAGACGACCTCCATCGGATGGGGATCGAAAGTCATCAGCACGGTGGGCACCCCACGCGACCGGCCGGCCTTGACCGCGTGGTTGATCAGCTCCTGGTGTCCGCGATGCACACCGTCGAAGACCCCGATGGTGACCACACATCGGCCCCAGTCCGTCGGGATCTCGTCTTGTCCCCGCCAGCGCTGCACGAGGGCAAGCCTACGGCGCGTCCGAGGTTCGCCGCGTCGCCGGATCCCCCGGATGAGGTGAGTATTGCCTAAACTTTCTCAATGTGAATCCTGCCGGCGATGCGCGTGACCTGACGACGGTTGCCCAGGACTACCTGAAAGTCATCTGGACCGTCCAGGAGTGGTCGCAGGAGAAGGTGAGCACCAAACTGTTGGCCGAGCGGCTCGGGGTGTCGGCCAGCACCGCCTCGGAGTCGATCCGCAAGCTCGCCGACCAGGGCCTGGTCGACCACGAGAAGTACGGCGCGGTGACGCTGACCGAGGCCGGCCGGGCCGCGGCCCTGGCGATGGTGCGCAGACATCGGCTGATGGAGACGTTCCTGGTTCGCGAGCTGGGCTACAGCTGGGACGAGGTGCACGACGAGGCCGAGGTGCTCGAGCACGCGGTGTCGGACCGGATGCTCGACCGCATCGACGCCAAGCTCGGGCACCCGACCCGCGATCCGCACGGCGATCCGATCCCGGCCGCCGACGGACGCGTGCCCACCCCGGACGCACGCCAGTTGTCGGCCTGCCACGACGGCGACCGCGGCACCATCGCGCGCATCTCCGACGCCGATCCGGAGATGCTCCGGTACTTCGACAGTGTCGGCATCAGTCTGGACTCACGGCTTCGCGTGGTGGCCCGGCGCGACTTCGCCGGCATGATCTCGGTGGCCATCGAGTCGGCAGACGGCGACGACACCACCGTCGACTTGGGAAGCCCGGCCGCAGAAGCCATCTGGGTGGTAGCGAGCTAGCTCGTTTGCGAACCCCTGGTTTGTGAACCCCTGGTTTCTGAACCCCTGGTTTGTGAATCTCCGTCGGGCTGCCGAACGCCGGGCTGGCGACCACTTCGTCGAGTGCCCGCCTATCAGCGAATTATTCGCTGCCAGCGAATAATTCGCTGTGAGGCGGGCACCTTCGCGAATGGTGGGCAGCGAGAAACCGGCCGTCGGATTTGCGCCATCGCCTCACATTTCAGCGGGGTGCCCGTCAGCGTCGTTCCAGGGCAGCGGGCTGCTCCTCGGACATCTTGAGCCCAGAAGCCCGCACGAGCACCGCCAGCACGATCGCGACCAACAGCAGCGCGGGCACATCGCCCAGCAGATGCCCGGTCTGGTGTTCACCGCGCACCGACTGCACCGCCATGATGACGGCGTGGACGACGCTGGACCACACCGTGAACCAGATCAGGCTCAGATGAGCGCGTGGGTTTCGCGCCGCCCACACCAGGAACACGCCCAGCGTTGCGTAGAGGCCGACGATCATCATGAAGTAGTCGGAGTGGTGCGGTGGTCCCGGATGCCACTCCCATCCTGACGGCCACACGGCGGCAAGCGGATACAGGCAGAGGGCGACCACGCCGAACACGCCCAATGCGATCTGAAGAGCCTTGTACGCAGACGCCATTGTCGGCTCCCATCTCTAGGAGGGCGTCAGTATGCGCCCGGATGCGCCGGCCTACAAGGTCGCGGGACGCAACACGACGACCGACTTCGTGCGAGCGGACCTGTCTTCCAGCAGCGCGACGACCTGCCCGTCCTGAGCCGTAGCGGCGTAGATTCCCTCGATGCCCGCCGGTTTGAGCGGTCGGCCGTGACGCACGTCCTCGGCCTCGTCGGCGGTCAGGTCCCGCCGCGGAAACGTCAGAAGACACGCGGCGTCCAGGGTGTACGACAGCCGTGGTGTTTCGGCGAGCTCGTCCAGCGAGCGCGCCTCGGTCAGCCCGAAGCCGCCGACTCTGGTGCGTCGTAACGCCGTGAGATGCCCACCGACCCCCAGCGTGGCCCCGATGTCGCGGGCCAAAGCACGGATGTAGGTGCCGCTCGAGCACTCCACTTCGACATCGACGTCGATGACGCCGGCTTCGTGCCGTGCCTCGAGTACCGCGAAACGGTCGATCCGCACGCGGCGGGGTGCCAACTCGACGGTTTGCCCTTCGCGCGCGAGTTTGTAGGCGCGTTGTCCGCCGATTTTGATCGCGCTCACCGCTGACGGGATCTGGTCGATCTCACCCCGCAGGTCGGCGACCGCGCGGTCGATGTCCTCGTCGGTGACGTGGCCGGCCGAAACCTCGTGCAGCACCTCGCCTTCGGCGTCATCGGTGGAGGTGGTCTGGCCGAGGCGGATGGTCGCGCGGTACGCCTTGTCCGTCGCCGTCAGCAGTCCGAGGATCTTGGTGGCGCGCTCGATGCCGACGACCAGAACACCGGTCGCCATCGGGTCAAGGGTCCCGGCGTGTCCGACCTTGCGGGTGCCGAAGAACCGACGGCAGCGGCCGACGACGTCGTGACTCGTCATGCCCGCGGGTTTGTCGACGATGACCAGCCCCGCCTCGGTCATAGCACGATCGCGGTCAACGCCAGACCGTCGCGGACCGACCACCGGCCGGTCAGGGTTTCCAGTGGCGGTCCGTGCATCGCCGCCGGGTCGATGAGGATTCGCGAGACGAAACCACCGGAGGTGCCGCCGTCGTCGACGTCGAAGACGATGTGCGCGTCCTCGAAACCCAGCCACCGGTGAGTCACCGGGAACCACGCCTTGTAGGTTGCCTCTTTGGCGCAGAACAGGATTCGGTCCCAGTGCAGCCCTTCGGGCAGCTGCCGCAGTTCGGCTCGCTCGGCGGGCAGGCTGATCGCGTCGAGCACACCGTCGGGCAGCACACCGTGCGGTTCGGCGTCGATACCCAGCGACCGCACCTCGGCCCGCCGGCCGACCACTGCGCCCCGGTAGCCCTCACAGTGCGTCAGCGAACCGACGACACCGTCGGGCCAGCACGGTTCGCCCTTCTCCCCCTTCAGAATCGGCACAGGCCCGACACCGATCTCGGCAAGCGCCAACCGCGCGCAGTACCGCACGGTGACGAACTCGTTGCGTCGCTTGGCGACCGACCTGGCGACCAGTGACTCCTCCTCGGGCAGCGGCGCGAGGTCCGGCGGATCACGGTAGACCTCGGCTGCGGCCAGCCCTGGTGCCGTCGGCAGCACACCGGACAGCAGCGAAGCGGCGACCGTCATCGCGAGACCTGCCTGTCGCGGATCCGTTGCTGCATCTTCTGGGCGTTCTCCCGCATCTCCTGGGTGATGTGGAAGTGGCCGCCGAACTCGTTGAGGTACCCGGGCGGATACTGCGGATCCGGAAGGATCTGGCGCATCCAGCGGTATGGCTTGCGGCGCCGCCACTCTCGCGGGTAACCGACCGACACCTCCTCGAACCGCACACCGTCGTACCACGTCGTGCGCGGAATGTGCAGGTGCCCGTAGACCGAGCACACCGCGTTGTAGCGGGTGTGCCAGTCGGCGGTGGCGGTGGTGCCGCACCACAGCGAGAACTCCGGATAGAACATCGCGTCGCAGGGTTCGCGAACCATCGGGAAGTGGTTGACCAGCACTGTCGGCGTCATCCAGTCGAGGTCCTCGAGCCGTTTGCGGGTGTAGGCCACCCGATCGCGGCACCACGCGTCGCGGGTGGCGTAGGGCTCGGCGGATAGCAGGAACTCGTCGGTGCCGACGACGTTGCGCTCGCGCGCGATGGCCAGTCCCTCCGCCTTGGTGGCCGCGCCCGCCGGCAGGAAGGTGTAGTCGTACAGCAGGAACATCGGCACGATCGTGGCCGGGCCGCCCTCCTCGGTCCACACCGGGAACGGGTGCTCGGGCGTGATGATGCCCATCTCGTCGCACATGTTGACCAGGTAGTCGTAGCGGGCCTTGCCGAAGATCTGCATCGGGTCGCGGTTCGTGGTCCACAGCTCGTGGTTGCCCGGAATCCAGATCACCTTGGCGAACCGTTTGCGCAACAGGTCCAGGGCCCACCGGATCTCGTCGGTGCGTTCGGCGACGTCGCCGGCGACGATGAGCCAGTCGTCGGGCGAGGCCGGGTGCAGCGACTCCGTCACGGGTTTGTTGCCTGTGTGACCCGTGTGCAGGTCGCTGATCGCCCAGAGGGTGGGTCGTCGGCCGTCGCGTGTCACAACTGACCAGGGTACTTAACCGGATGCACGTGGTTCGCCCGGCAACTAGAACAGGTTCTTGTTTCCTCTTCGGGCGGTGGGAGCGGCCCGCTACACTCCCCGCAGGGTCGGACTGCCGAAACGAAGGGGTGACATGCTCACCAAGCTGCGCTTGGTCTCGGCGCTGTGCGCACTGATCGCTGCGGTGATGGTGGTGTGGCAGGCCAACCCCGCAGGTGCCCCGCGGGTGACAGCAGACGACATCCCGATGACGAATGTCACGACGTCGATCAAGTGGCCGGTGATCGAGACGACTGACCCGTCACCGTTCAACCCGTGCAAGCAGATCCCGCTCGAGGCGGTGCAGGCGATCGGCCTGACCTTCACCCCGCCGACGCCGGAGGACCAGCTGCGGTGCCGCTACGACGCGGGCAACTATCAGCTGGCCGTGGAGGCGATCGTCTGGCGCACCTATGAGCAGACGCTGCCCGTCGACGCGGTCCAGCTCGACATCGACGGGCATCGCGCCGCGCAGTACTGGGTGATGAAGCCGACCGACTGGAACAACCGCTGGTGGATCACCTGCATGATCGCCTTCGACACCAGCTACGGCGTCCTGCAGCAGTCGCTGTTCTACTCGCCGATCTACTCCGAACCCGACCCCGACTGCATGCAGACCAACCTGCAACGCGCGCACGAGCTGATCCCGCACTACGTGTTCTGATCGGCCGTTGGCTCGATGCGGTCCATCGGGCTCGACCGCTCCAGCATCCCGATCGTCTCCTCGCCGTCCCAGCGGTAGCGCACACCGGCCTGCTGCAGGGCAGGAAACGTCCAGTTCGCCATCTTTGCCAGTTGTTCGGCGGGGATCGCGGCGGGATCGGCGATGTCGTGTGTGGACAGCACGGTCTCCCCCTCGATGCGCACGGTTCCGCGAGCCGTCTCGAGCACCATCGACACGTCCTCCCCACGCGGTTGCAGTCGGCGCAGCCACGGGGCCTCGACGACGCGGGCGGGGATCAGCGCTGCCGAGTCCCCGAGGTACAGATACCCCTCGTTGTAGTTCGGCTGACCGCCGGGCCGCGGCGGGTAGGCGATGTAGCCGAACGCACGTCCGCTGTCGAACAGCGCCGACTGCCAGCAGTGTCCCCAGAACCCCTCCAGCCGACGGACACCCTGCCGACGGATGCGCAGCCCGGTACCCGTGAGCGGCTGCCGACGACCCGCCACCTCCACGGCACCGTCGGCGCGGAACAACTGTTCGTAACGGGCGCCACCCATCAATTCGCCGACCACCGTGGTCTGCAGCTGATCGGCGGCGTCCGCGCGCATCGCGCCCTGGCTCCAGGGCGGCACCGCCATCGTCGCTTCGACCTCGAACCGCACGTCGACCAGCGGGCCGCTCTTGTCACCGGCGGCCAGCGCCTCCGAGGACGTCTCGACCGCGCGGCCGTCGAACGCCACCGTCCACGTGTCGAACGGCGCCACGCACTCGAACGTCAGCGGCCCCGCCCCGAGCACCGTGGGTTTGCCGTCGCGGCCCCGCACCGGCTTACTCTTTCCGTCGTCGCGTAACCGGTAGACGCGTCCGTCGGCGAACGCCAGGTTGACCTGTAGTCCGTGGGCGCCCCAGTTGGACGCGACCGCCTCGATGCCGATTCTGGGCAGGCCGACCTCACCGCTTTCGTCGAACACCCAGAAGCTGACCGAATCCCGCATCTCGGGGTCCTGCGGCCGCTCGTCGAACATGTACTCGCGGGCCGGGTCGATGCCGCCGGTCACGTCGGGGGTCATGGCGCACTTTCCTTCTGCCGTTCCGGACGCCGAGAGTCACCGGCGTAAGCGTCTACGTAGGCGGCGAACAACGGTCGAATCACGTTGTCGTCCAGGCCGAACGCCTGTGGGTCAGCCTTGGGGTGCGGCTCACGCTTTTCGGCGTTCTCGGCCCACCACGTCCGCATATGCGCCTCGAACCGGTCGGTCACACCCTCGCCGAGCCAGCTGTACAGCCGCTTGACCTCACCGATCGGATCGTCCTGCATGGCACGAAAGTCGATGTCGTAGAACCGATCCGCGGCCTTCTCGCGGAACGCCATCACCCGCGCGATGCCCGTCGACCACTGGGTGACGTTGAGCTCACCGAGATAACGCCGGTCGAGGTGGTCGGTGAAGCCGCCGACGATGTCGGCGTAGACGTCGACGACCGACAACAGCACGTCGGCCGGATCGCGGTGTGTCATGACGAAGCGGGCGTCAGGGAACACGCGGACGAGATAGTCCAGCGAAAGCACGTGTGCCGGTGACTTGAGCCGCCACGGGCGGGTCGGTTCCCCCCACTGCAGCAACTTGAGCACCCGTCGTTCGTAGCGGTAGGTCGACGTGAAATCAGCTGCGTCACAGAGCCATTGAGAGTAGCTGGGAATCTGCGCGTAGGCCTGGAAGATCTGGGATTTGAAGTCGAGCGCCATCAGGTCCAGGCATTCCATCGGGCCGCGGACGTCAGTGGGCACGTGGTGGCGAGTGCCGACGAGGACGGGCCGCTGATCCGGCGGAATGCGGGGGTCGTCGCCGCGCACGGTCGACGGTGGAGGGCACGGCTGCGCGGACTCCCAGCTGCGCAGGTAACGGACATCGGGATCCTGGGCGAGCAGAAACGACAGCGCGGTCGACCCCGTCCGCGGCAGTCCCAGCCCGAACAGCGGCGAGCGGATCTGCTCGTCGTCGATGCCGGGATGGCGTCGGTACCAATCCTCCACCAAGAGCCGCTGAGACAGGTGCAGCCTGATGCGGTCGTAGACAAAGTGCTCGCCGCGCGCGTTGAGCCGAGCTTCGTCGCGCAGGGCACGGACGAGGATCTCCAGGCCCTCCCGGAACGAGTCCTCACCGAAGTCGTCGAGCCCGGTGCGTTCGACGGCCGCGGCCATCAGCTCCTCGACAGATGCCACGCTGCACCTCCCACCGACCCGCCAACGTTCATCACCGCTCGATATCCCGGTGACTCTTCGCGCGGTGATCAACGTTCGGCAGGATTGTGAATTGGTGACAGTACACTGTCATCACTATGGCCGGCTCGTCAACACGTGCGTACGACAACAGCGTCCGCAGACGCAAGGCCGCCCACACTCGTGAGCGCATCGTCGTCGCGGGCAGTGAATTGGTGCACGAGTTCGAGAGTTGGGACTGGCGCGAGCTGACGTTCAGGGCCGTCGCCGCGCGGGCCGGGGTCGGCGAGCGGACCGTGTACCGGCATTTCCCGACCGAACGCCATCTGCACGATGCGGTGATGCAGCGCCTTGAGGACGAGGCCGGCGTGTCCTATGACGACGTCACGTTGGCGAACCTGAGCGAGGTGACGGCGCGGGTTTTCGCGTCGCTGCAACGCTTCTCGGTCGAGCGCAGCGCACCGTCGCCGGCGGACCCCGCGTTCGTCAGCTCCGACGTCCGCCGCCGCGACGCGCTGCAGCGAGCAGTCATCGAGGCCTCACCGCAACTTCCCGATGAGCAGCGGCGCGCGATCGCGGGTCTGCTCGACGTGTTGTGGAGCCCGGCCACCTACGAGCGTCTGGTCGCGGTGTGGGGCCTCGACGGCCACGCGGCGACCGAGGCGATCGACTGGTTGATGGCCCAGGTGACACGGGCGATCGACGGCGGCGGCATCGGTTCTGCGTAGCCTCGTGAGGTGACCGCTTCCACCGTCGCCGCCCCGCCGGCAGCCCGTTCGAAGGTCAAGCAGCTCACCGGACGCACCGTGTCACGCCTGCTGCGGCTGCCGCCGCACACCACCGACTTCACGGTCGACAAGGTCCGCGTTCCCATGCGAGACGGCATCGAGCTGCGCGCCGACCACTATGCGCCCACCACCGCGGACCCGGCGGGCACGCTGCTGGTGCGCTGCCCCTACGGCCGAGACTTCCCCTTCGCCGCCCTCTACGCACGTGTCTATGCCGCACGCGGATATCACGTGGTCCTGCAGAGCGTGCGCGGCACCTACGGCTCCGGCGGCGACTTCGACCCGATGGTCAACGAGATCGCCGACGGCGCCGACACCGTCGAGTGGCTGCGCAACCAGGATTGGTTCACCGGCTCGTTCGCCACGATCGGGCTGTCGTATCTCGGTTTCACCCAGTGGGCGCTGCTCACCGACCCGCCACCGGAGATGAAGGCAGCGGTGATCACCGTCGGCCCGCACGACGTCAGCGGGCCGCGGTGGGGCCGCGGTTCCTTCGCGCTGAGCGACTTCCTCGGCTGGAGCCATCTGGTGGCCTATCAGGAGGATCGGAACCGGGCGCGGGCGCTGGTGCGACAGCTGCGGTCGCGGCGTCGACTCGCCCGGGCGGTGAAGCGGCTGCCCGCCGGGGAGGCGGGCCGCGCGCTGCTGGGCTCGGGTGCGCCGTGGTGGGAATCCTGGCTCGATCACCCCGATGCCGACGACCCCTTCTGGACCGCTCTGAACCTGCGTCGCGCCCTGGACAGCGCCGACGTGCCGGTGCTGCTGATCAGCGGCTGGCAGGACCTGTTCCTGGAGCAGACGATGGCCCAGTATCGGCGGCTGCGCGAGCGCGGAGTCGAGGTCGGGTTGACCGTGGGCCCGTGGACCCACACCCAGCTATTGACCAAGGCCACGCGGACCGCCATCCGCGACACGCTCGACTGGTTGGGCGCTCACCTCACCGGCGTCGAGAGCACGCGGCGCCAGCCGGTGCGGATCTTCGTCAACGGAAGCGGCTGGATCGACCTGCCCGACTGGCCGCCGCCCATGCCCGAGGTGGTGCGCTACCTGCAACCGGGTGGCCGCCTGGGCGACGCCGTCCCGCCCGAGACCGCGGCTCCGTCGACGTTCACCTACAACCCGGCGAATCCGACGCCGACCGTGGGCGGCCGCCTGCTGTCGCCGGAAGGCGGATATCGCAAGGACACCAGCCTGGCTCAGCGTGCCGACGTGTTGAGCTTCACCGGTGACCGCCTTCCCGCCGACAAGTACGTCGTGGGGGTGCCGGTCGTGGAGCTGTCGCACTCGTGCGACAACCCGTACAACGATCTGTTCGTCCGCGTGAGCGAGGTGGACGCCAAGGGACGCTCACGCAATGTGAGCGACGGCTACATCAGCGCCGCACCGGATTCCGGTCAGGTGCGCATCGAACTCGATCCGATCGCGCACCGCTTCCGTGCGGGGTCACGGATCCGGGTGATCGTGGCGGGCGGTTCGCACCCCCGGTTCGCCCGCAACCTCGGTACCGGTGAACCGCTCGGTACGGGCAGAACCCTCGCGCCGGCCACGCACACGGTGCATCTCGGCGACGGTGCGTCGCGGCTGGTGCTACCCGCCGGACCGCAGCCGCCCGCGGGCTGAGGCGCGGGTCGGCGTGGGTCACCCCACCGAGCGGCGCACGCTCTCGGCGATCTCGTGCAGCGTGGCGTCGTCGTGCACCGGGGGTGCCGATTCGGGGTCCACCGGCAGCTGAACCCAACTGGTGCAACCCGCGTACTCGGGGGTGCGTTCGAGTCGCAGCGGTCTCACCACGGGGGCGGCCTGGACGACGAGCGCGGTGAGCCGATGCTTGGGGCGGAAATCGAGTCGGTCGGCGCGGACCGATGCGTCGGTCCAGATATGCAGGGGCGCAATCTCTTCGAGCGCCTCCGGCCGGTTGACCTCGATCGCGGCGACGACGCGGGCACCGGCGCGGACCACCACGGCGTCCTGCGTGCTGTCCGCGGTCGCCACGTCGAGCAGATCGCGGTGCTCGGGGCGCACCCGCTCGGCGTGGCTGTGCGCGACGGTCGGAAACAGCAGGAAGCGCGACGCCGTGACCGCGAACCGCTTTTCGTGGATACCGCCCTTGCGCAGCAGCACGGTCTGCCTGCCGTCCAACAGCGCACGTATCGCGGCGCTCCACTCTTTGAGCGCGGGCTGCGTCAGCGTCGTCGTCATCGGACTATGTCGCGGCCGCCGCTTTGGCGCTTATACGGGCCCGGACCTCGGGTCGGCGCAGCGGCGGCACCGTCTTGGGTGGCTGGCGCCGGGGCGGCAGGGACGCGAGCAGCCGAACGGTGGTGGCGGTGACCTCCGCGACGGCGGCCTCGAAGGCGTTGGTGTTGGCCGCGGTCGGCCGGGTGATGCCGCTGACCTTGCGAATGTACTGGCGCGCGGCGGCTTCGATCTCCTCGCCGGTGGCCGCCGGCTCGAGCCCGCGTAGCTCGGTGATGTTTCGGCACATGGCTCCACGATAGGTTCGTCGGGTGACTGACGACATCCTGCTCATCGAAACCCAAGATCGCGTGCGCACGCTCACCCTGAACCGGCCGCAGTCGCGCAACGCGCTGTCGGCCGAACTGCGCAGGCGGTTCTACCGCGCCCTGGGCGAGGCGCAGGCCGACGACGATGTCGACGTCGTGATCGTCACCGGCGCCGACCCGGTGTTCTGCGCGGGTCTGGACCTCAAGGAGCTGGGCGACACCACCGAGCTGCCCGACATCTCGCCGAAGTGGCCGCCGATGACCAAGCCGGTGATCGGCGCGATCAACGGCGCAGCGGTGACGGGTGGCCTCGAAATCGCGCTGTACTGCGATGTGCTGATCGCCTCCGAACAGGCGCGGTTCGCCGATACACATGCCCGGGTGGGGCTGTTGCCGACATGGGGGCTGTCGGTGCGGTTGCCGCAGAAGGTCGGCGTCGGCATGGCCCGTCGCATGAGCTTGACCGGTGACTATCTGTCGGCGGCCGACGCGTTGCGGGCCGGCCTGGTCACCGAAGTGGTCCCCCACGATCAGCTCTTGCCCGCGGCCCGCCAGATCGCGGCGTCGATCGTCGGCAACAACCAGAAGGCCGTGCGCGCTCTGCTCGCGTCGTATCACCGCATCGACGAAGCTCAGACCAACGAGGGACTGTGGATCGAGGCCGCCTCGGCGCGCGAATGGATGCGCACGACCAGCGGGGACGACATCGCCGCCAGCCGGGCCGGCGTCTTCGAGCGAGGCCGCGCCCAGGTCCGCTGACCTCCGGCAATGCGCGAGCGGGCGTGTTTGCACAAGACACGCCGCGGATTTACAGCAGTTTGCGCACCCTCATAGGCTGCGAGCGTGAACGAAGCGCACGAATACTGCGGCAGCGAGGAATGGCGACAGCTGATCCGCGAGGTGATTCTGCCGTGGGCGCTGGGCGAGATCGACCTCGGCGACGACGTGCTCGAGGTCGGACCTGGCTACGGCGCGACCACCGACGTGTTGAGCGAATCGCCGGGCCGGCTGACGTCGGTGGAGATCGACGACGAACTCGCGGCGATGCTGACCGCTCGCTTCGCCGATGTGCCGACCGTCGAGATCGTGCGCGGCGACGCGACGGCTCTGTCCTACGACGACGACCGCTTCACCGGCGCAGCATGTTTCACGATGCTGCACCATGTCCCCACCGCCGAACTCCAAGACCGGCTGTTCGCCGAGGTCGCCCGCGTACTGCGGCCCGGCGCGGCACTGGTGGCCAGCGACAGCCTCGGCAGCGACGAGTTGGCCGTCGCGCACGAAGGCGACACGTATAACCCCGGTCGACCCCGCGACACTGCCGATTCGGTTGGCGGCGGCGGGGTTTGACGATGTACGGGCGAAGACGACGGAGTTCGGCTGGGCCGCGATCGCGCGGGCCCGCGCTTAGCGCGGACGCTGACGCCCCGCGAGCGGCCACGTTCTGCCAATTCTTTGCGGCGTGTCCTGTACAGACGCGGGCGCTCGCGTCAAGGAGGTCAAGCCGTGCCCGGCACGAGCCACCGGCCCGAGAGGGCGCGCCAGCCGACGAACACCAACCGCAGCACCATGAACGTCGACAGCCCCGCCCAGATACCCAGCAGCCCCCAACCGAACGCGAGTGACAGCCAGATCAACGGCAGGAAGCCCACCAGCGCACTGGCGAGCGTCGCATTGCGCATGAACTTTGCGTCGCCGGCACCCAACAGTACTCCGTCGAGCGCGAAAACGATTCCGGCAACGGGCAATTGAGCCACCATGAACCACCACGGCACCCCGATCGCGTCGAGCACCGAGCGGTCGTCGGTGAACACACTCGGGATCACCGACGCACCGACCGCGAACACGAGGGACAGCACCGCCGAGGCCAACGCCGAGAAGATCGTCACCCGCCAGGCCACCGATTTGGCGTGCGTCAGCTGACCCGCGCCGAGTGCCGCTCCGACCAGCGACTGCGCGGCGATCACCAGCGAATCCAGCACCAGCGCAAGGAAATTCCACAGCTGCAGCACGACCTGATGCGCAGCCACGGCGGCCGCACCGAACCGGGCGGCGACGGCGCCCGCCGACACGAAACAAGCCTGGAACGCCAGCGTCCGCAACACCAGGTCGCGACCCATCACCACCTGCGCGCGCAACACCCCCGGGTGCACGCGCAGCGGCACCTTCTCGATCAGCAGCGCGCGACAGAACAACGCGGCGGCCACCCACTGCCCCACCGCGTTCGCGACGGCCGAGCCCGGCAACCCGAGCCGTGGCATGCCGAGCCAGCCGTACACCAGCAGCGGGCACAGCACCGCCGACAGCGCGAACCCGAACACGACGAACTTCAGCGGCCGCACGATGTCCTGCACGCCACGCATCCACCCGTTGCCCGCCGCCGACACCAGGATCGCGGGCACGCCGAGAATCGCGATGCGCACCCACGACAGCGCCTCGTCGGCGATCTCTCCCCCGTCGGCCGACCCCGCCAGCGCCGACACCAGCGGCACCGCGAACACCTGCACCGCCGCGACGATCACCGCGCCCAATCCCAGCGCCAGCCACGTGGCCTGCACGCCTTCCCCGACCGCGGCCGGCCGATCGCCGGCGCCGTAGAAGCGGGCCGAGCGGGCGGTGGTCCCGTACGCCAGAAAGGTCATCTGGGAGCTCAGCGTGGTGAGTATCAGCGCGCCGATCGCCAACCCCGCCAGCGCCAGGGCGCCCAACCGGCCCACGACCGCGAGATCGAACAACAGGTAGATCGGTTCGGCCGCCAACACTCCGAGCGCGGGGAATGCCAGCCCGGCGATCCGGCGGCCGGTCACCGGAGCGTTCGGCGGCTCCGGATCGGGCTCAGCCAAGGGCCGCGTGCAACGCCTTCACCACGTCCTCGGCGGACCCGGTGGCCGAATATCCCGCGGCCAGGCGATGACCGCCACCGCCGAATCCGCTCGCGACCGGTGACAGGTCGTAGGACTTGGCCCGCATCGACACCGACCAGTGCCCCGGCTCGATCTCCTTGAACACCGCGGCCACCTCGGCCTCTTCGGTGGTGCGGACGATGTCGACGATGCTCTCGACTTCCTCGGGCCGCGCGTTGACCCATTCGTCGTAGTCCACCACCGCGCACACCAGCCCGCGGCCGCCGGCGGCATCCGGCAGCAGCTGCGCCGAGGACAGCACCCGCGACAGCATCGGCAACCAGGCGTAGGGATGGGTGTCCAGCAGGGTCCGGCTGATGCCGGCGTTGTCGACCCCGAGATCGACGAGGCGCGCCGCGAGCCGGTGCGCCCGCGGGGTGGCCCAGCGGAACGAGCCGGTGTCGGTGGTCAGGCCCGCATATAGGCAATGCGCGACGCCGATGTCGATCGGCTTGTCCCACGCGTCGAGCAGGTCGGCCACCAGCATCGTGGTGGAGTCCGCCGAGGCGTCGACGTAGTTGGCGGTGCCGAACAGCTGGTTGGAGGCGTGGTGGTCGATGACCAGGACTTCACGACCGTCGTCGACGAGGCCGCGCAGCACGCCGAGGCGGTTGACGCTGGGAATGTCGACGGTGACGATCAGGTCGGGGTCGCGGCGCATCTCGTCGGGGCCGACGAGCAGATGACCGCCGGGCAGCGACTGCAGCGATTCGGGCAGTGTCTCGGGCGCCGCGAAACTCACCTGGACGCTCTTGCCGACCTGATCGAGGACCAACGCCAGCGCCAGACCGGCACCGATGGTGTCGGCGTCGGGATAGACGTGGCAGACCACTCCGACCGAGGCGGCCGCCGACACCAGTTCGGCTGCACCGTGGGCGTCGACCCGATCGCCCACTTCCAGGGCGTCAGTCGTCTTGTCGATCGCGGTCACCGCTGTCCTCAGAGTCGTCGGGCCCCCCGGCTACTGCCTCGCCCTCCACCTCACTGACACGGTACGGGTCCGCATCGCCGGCGTGCTTGGCACCTTGCCGAACTCTCGCCAAATCCTCATCTGCGGCGCGAGCGCGGGCCAGCAGTTCCTCCATCTTGACCGCGGCGTCGGGCACGGTGTCTCGCTCGAACGCAAGGGTGGGCGTGAAGCGAACACCGAGGCTCGCCCCCACCTTGGACCGCAGCACACCTTTGGCCTTCTCGAGCGCCGCCGCCGCCCCGCCGTAATCCGGCTCGTCGGACAGCGACGCGCCGAGCACCGTGTAGTACAGCGTTGCGTCGTGCAGATCGTTGGTGACCTTGGCGTCGGTGATCGTCACACCCGACAGCCGCGGATCCTTGATCTCGTACTCGATCGCCGAGGCGACGATGGTGGAAATGCGTTTGGCCAGCCGCTTCGCCCGTGCGGGGTCCGCCACTCTAGGTGCGCTCCTTTTCCACCAGCTCGTAGGTCTCGATGACGTCGCCTTCCTTGATGTCGGAGTACGTCAGCGTCAGACCGCATTCGTAACCCTCGCGAACCTCGGTGACGTCGTCCTTCTCGCGGCGCAGCGACGACACGGTGAGGTTCTCGGCCACCACGACGTTGTCGCGCAGCAGCCGGGCCTTCGCGTTGCGTCGCATGATCCCCGACTGCACGAGGCAACCGGCGATGTTGCCGACCTTCGACGACCGGAAGATCGCACGGATCTCGGCGCGGCCGAGTTCGCGCTCCTCGTAAATCGGCTTGAGCATGCCCTTGAGCGCGGCCTCGATCTCGTCGATCGCCTGGTAGATGATCGAGTAGTACCGGATCTCGACACCCTCGCGGTTGGCCAGCTCGGTGGCCTTGCCCTCCGCGCGGACGTTGAACCCGATGATGATCGCATCCGATGCCGACGCCAGGTTGACGTTGGTCTCGGTGACGCCGCCGACACCGCGGTCGATGACGCGCAGCTCGACTTCGTCGTCGACCTGAATGCCCAACAGGGCCTCCTCGAGCGCCTCGACCGTACCGGCGTTGTCGCCCTTGAGGATCAGGTTCAGCTGGCTGGTTTCCTTCAGCGCCGAATCGAGGTCCTCGAGACTGATCCGCTTGCGGCTGCGGGCCGCCAGCGCGTTGCGCTTGCGTGCGCTGCGCCGGTCGGCGATCTGGCGCGCGATACGGTCCTCGTCGACGACGAGCAGGTTGTCACCTGCGCCCGGCACCGAGGTGAAGCCGATGACCTGCACCGGCCGGGACGGCAACGCCTCCTCGACGTCCTCGCCGTGTTCGTCCACCATGCGGCGGACGCGACCGTAGGCGTCACCCGACACGATCGAGTCGCCGACCCGCAGCGTGCCGCGCTGCACCAGAACCGTGGCCACCGGTCCGCGGCCGCGGTCCAGATGTGCCTCGATCGCCACGCCCTGGGCCTCCATGTCCGGGTTGGCCCGCAGGTCCAGAGCGGCGTCGGCGGTCAGCACGACCGCTTCCAGCAGCGCCTGGATGTTGGTGCCCTGCTTTGCGGAGATGTCGACGAACATCGTGTCGCCGCCGTAGTCCTCGGGGATCAGCCCGTATTCGGTGAGCTGGCCGCGGATCTTGGCCGGGTCGGCGCCTTCCTTGTCGATCTTGTTGACCGCCACCACGATCGGCACCTCGGCGGCCTGCGCGTGGTTGATGGCCTCAACCGTCTGCGGCATCACGCCGTCGTCGGCGGCGACCACCAGGATCGCGATGTCGGTGGCCTTCGCCCCACGGGCACGCATGGCGGTGAACGCCTCGTGACCCGGGGTATCGATGAACGTGATCGGGCGAACGGTGCCGTCGAGGTCGACCTCGACCTGGTAGGCGCCGATGTGCTGGGTGATGCCGCCGGCTTCGCCCTCGCGGACGTTGGCCTGACGGATGGTGTCCAGCAGTCGGGTCTTGCCGTGGTCGACGTGGCCCATGACCGTGACGACGGGAGGACGCTGCTCGAGGTCCTCCTCGCCGCCCTCGTCTTCTCCGTAGGAGAGGTCGAAGGACTCCAGCAGCTCGCGGTCCTCGTCCTCCGGCGAGACGACCTGAACCTTGTAGTTCATCTCGCTGCCGAGCAGCTCGAGGGTGTCGTCGCCGACCGACTGGGTCGCCGTCACCATCTCGCCGAGGTTGAACAGCGCCTGCACCAACGACGCGGGATTGGCGTTGATCTTGTCGGCGAAGTCGCTCAGCGACGCGCCGCGCGCGAGCCGAATGGTCTCGCCGTTGCCGTGCGGTAACCGGACGCCACCGACGACCGGCGCCTGCATGTTCTCGTACTCGGCGCGTTTCGCCCTCTTCGACTTCCGTCCGCGCTTGGGCGCACCACCGGGCCGACCGAAGGCGCCGGCGGCACCGCCACGCTGGCCGGGCCGACCGCCGCCACCGGGACGACCGCGGAAGCCTCCGCCGGCGGGTGCGCCGCCGCCGCCACCGCGGTAGTTACCGCCGCCGCCACCACCGCCGCCGGGACCGCCGGGACGACCACCGCCGCCACCGGGTCCGCGACCGCCGGGGCCCGGACGCGGGCCACCGGGGCGACCCATCGCGCCGGGCCGCGCGCCGGGCGGCCGCGGCGGCATGTTGCCGGGCGTCGCACCGCCGGGACGGGGGGCGCCGGGCCGCGGAGCACCGGGTCCGGGTCGGGGGCCTTGGGGACGCGGCATCGGCCGGTCGACCGGCTGCTGAGAGGAGAACGGGTTGTTGCCGACGCGGGGAACGCGTGGCGCGGGCTTCGGCGCACCCGGCGTGGGCCCCGGACGCGGGCCGGGTGTCGGGCCCGGGGGGGGGGGGGGCGCGGCGGGGGTAGCCGGCGGGGCGGCGGCCGCCGCGGGAGGCGCGACGGACGGAGCCTCGGCGGCCGGTGCCGCAGGCTTGGGCGCGGGCGCCTTCGCGGGCTCCGTCGGAGCGGCGCTCTTGGCAGGCGCGGCGGGCGCAGCGGTCGACGAGGCAGCCGCCGAACCGTTGCCATCGGATTTGACCTTCTCGGCAGCCTTCTTGCCGCCGCCGAAGGATTCGCGCAGCCGGCGCGCGACCGGGGCCTCGACGGTGGAGGACGCGGATTTGACGAATTCGCCCTGTTCGCTCAGACGAGCGAGAACTTCCTTACTGGTGACACCGAGTTCCTTGGCCAACTCGTGTACACGGGCCTTACCTGCCACTACATCTCCATCTCTAGAGGCGTCAGCGGTGGTAGGCGCCGCGCCTCGGGTTAGCTATGACGCATGGTCATCGGGACTTCACGGTGTGCTCATGTTCTTCGCTACCTGTTCTGTTGCCGAGGGGTCGGGCGGGCCGGCACCACTTGACGTGCCGACATACTCGATCACCGCGGATACGTCCGGTGAACCGGTGATGCGCAACGCTCGACCGAACGCTCGCCGACGAATCGCCGCCTCGAGGCACTGAGGAGTGGGATGCAGCCACGCACCCCGCCCCGGCAGCTTTCTCGCCGGGTCAACGGTGACGGTGCCGAGAGAATTCCCAGCCCCATCGACGTTGCCGACAGCGACCACCCGAAGCAGTTCGACGGCCAGCTCTCGTTTTCGGCAGCCAACGCAGGTCCGCACCGGTCCGACAGGATCGTCGGGGCTGCGTCGTTGCGCCGAAGCCGAAGTCTCGCGCTGGATCACAGGTGAGTCTACCGTCACGTCCGCCGGTATTTGAAATGGCTGCGCTGCTCGGCGTGGACGCGTGCGCCGGCCGGCGCTTACCGGTCCCCCACGACACCGCGTGCCGCGCCCTGATCGGGCTCGCCGGCCCCCGCCGGCGGCGCGTCGCTACGGATGTCGATGCGCCAACCGGTGAGCCGGGCCGCTAGCCGGGCGTTCTGCCCCTCCTTGCCGATGGCCAGTGACAGCTGGAAGTCGGGTACGACGACGCGGGCCGCGCGTGCGGCCTCGTCGATGACCGTCACCGAGACCACCTTGGCCGGTGAGAGCGCGTTGGCGACGAACTTCGCCGGATCGGGGTCGTAGTCGATGATGTCGATCTTCTCGCCCGACAGCTCGCTCATCACGTTGCGCACCCGCTGACCCATCGGCCCGATGCAGGCGCCCTTGGCGTTCAACCCCGGGACCCGCGAGGCCACCGCGATCTTCGAGCGGTGACCGGCCTCCCGGGCGACCGCCACGATCTCGACCGAGCCCTCGGCGATTTCGGGCACCTCCAGCGAGAACAGCTTGCGTACCAGGTTCGGGTGTGTGCGCGACAGTGTGATCAGCGGTTCGCGCGCGCCGCGGCTGACGCCCACGACATAGCAGCGCAACCGGTCGCCGTGTTCGTAGCGCTCGCCGGGTACCTGTTCGGCGGCGGGGATGACGCCCTCAGAACCCTTGGTCTCACTGCCCATCCGGACCACGACGAGGCCGCGGGCGTTGGCCCGCGCATCACGCTGGATCACCCCGCCCACGATGTCGCCCTCGCGGGCGGAGAACTCGCCGTAGGTCTTCTCGTTCTCGGCGTCGCGGAATCTCTGCAACATCACCTGGCGCGCCGTCGTCGCGGCAACGCGGCCGAATCCTTCTGGGGTGTCGTCCCATTCGGTGATCGTGTTGCCGTCCTCGTCCACCTCGGACGCGATGACCTTGACCTCGCCGGTCTTGCGGTCGATCTCGATGCGCGCCTCGGCGGCGTGGCCCTCGGTGTGTCGATATGCGGTCAGCAGTGCGGATTTGATGGTCTCGACGAGCTCGCCCACCGGAATTCCGCGGTCGACCTCGATGGCGTGTAGCGCGGCCATGTCGATATTCACGCCGACGCCTCCTTCCCAGATTGGCCGACCAGCTCCAGCTCTCGCGGATTGGGAGGCGAGAATTCAACTTGCACAACGGCTTTCGAGATGCCGTCCAAGGGCAACTCCCGGACGGAGAAGTTGGCCTGCCGACCGCTCCGCACCACCAAACGCACCACGCCGTCGCGGGTTTCGCCGAGCCTGCCGGTCAGTTGTGAGCCGTCGGACAGCGTCAGTTCGACTTTGCGGCCGCGTGCTCGCCGGTAGTGCTTCTCGGCGGTCAGCGGGCGGTCCACACCCGGGGAGGTGACCTCGAGGACATACGGCGCGGATCGCGCGTCGAGGGCGTCGAGCAGCGCGGAGGCAGTACGGGACAGCTGGGCGATCGAAGCGAGGTCGAGGCCGTCGTCCCCGTCGGCCACCACCGTGATGCGCGGCGGACGCGCGGCCGGGTCGACGATCACGTCCTCGATTTCGTAACCCGCGCGCGCGAACTCGCCGTCGAGTAGCTCGATCACCTCGTTCTGCGACGGCAATCCCGCAGAATGCTCCGTCACGGCGAGCTCCTCGTCTTGAGTTGTCCGGACTCGATCCCGGGCGACAAACCTTGGAACCGACACTCCACGATACGCCAGCGCCGCCGCGGTAAACGCCAAACGAACACCGATGCGAACAGAGCGCAATGGCAAGATGTTGTCCGTGCCGAGCTCCCCGCCGACCATCAGCAGGAGACGCGCGTTGGTCTCGGCCGCGGCACTGGCCCTGCTGGGCGCGACCGCGGCAGCCTGCGGCTCACCGCCCCCACCGCCCGAGGTCGACGAACTCGCTGCTCAACTCGACCGGGCCCGCGCGGACAGCCAACTGGCCACCGATGCGGCGGGCAACGAGCGCGGGACCGTCGCGGAGGCGTTGACGGCGGTGGCCGCCGAACGCGCCGCCCATGCCCAGGCGCTGTCCGACGAGTTGGTCCGGTTGCGCGGCGAGGAGGCACCCACGTCGACTCCGACCAGCACGACCGCAGAGCCGGCGAAACCGCCCACCGTCAAGGACGCCGCCAACGCGCTGCGGGTTTCGGCCTCGAGCGCCGCCGAGCTCGCGGCCAAGCTCTCGGGCTACCGCGCCGGGCTCGTCGCCTCGATCGCCGCGGCGTGCACCGCCGCGTACGAGGTCGCCCTCGCCGAACCGGAGAAGCCGCGATGACCTCGGCGGAGCCCACCCCGACGCGGCCGTCGGATGCCGCCGACGGCGCGCTCTACGACGCGATCGCCACCGAACACGCGACCATCTACGGCTACGGCATCGTGTCTGCGCGTTCAGCGCCCGAGGACAACACGCTGGTGTCGAAGTCCATGGCCGAGCACCGCGAACGCCGCGAGATCGGGCTGCAGATGCTGGAGGACCGGTCGATCGCCGGCCCCCTGCCCGCGGCGGGCTATCAGCTGCCGATGGAGGTCAAGACCCCCAACGACGCCGCCCAACTCGCGTTGCGGATGGAAGAGGACGCGGCCGTCGCGTGGCGTGCGGTCGTCGAGCAGGCCACCTCCGAAAAGGAGCGGGCCTTCGGCGTCGAGGCGCTGACGCAGTGTGCGGTGCGGGCGGCGCGGTGGAGCCGGTTGCTCGGCACGACGCCGGTGACGGTCCCGTTCCCGGGTGGAAGCGAATAGCTCCTCACCGCCGAGTGTGGGCTCGTGTCACGCTCCGCGCGCCGCGGGCGTGCGGGTAACCCACGTTCGCGCCAGCACCGCAGGGCCGCCGCCCGCGCTAGGTCCGCAGGGCGGCGACGATCTCGTCGGCCGCACCGTCGACGGCGATCTCGCGGGTGTCTGCGGTGAACCGGTTGCGCAGCTCGACGACGCCGTCGGCCCAGCCGCGGCCGACCACGACGAGCCACGGCACCCCCAGCAGCTCGGCGTCCTTGAACTTCACCCCGGGCGAGGCGGTGCGGTCGTCGAGCAGTACATCGATCCCGCGTCCATCCAGCTCGCCGGCCAGGTCTTCGGCCCCGGCGCGTGCCGCGGCGTCCTTGTTCGCGATGACGAGGTGGACGTCGAACGGAGACACCTCCGCCGGCCAACGCAGACCGAGCTCGTCGTGGTGTTGTTCGGCGATGACGGCGACCAGCCGCGACACCCCGATGCCGTAGGAGCCCATGGTCAACCGCACCGGTTTGCCGTTCTCGCCGAGCACGTCGACCTCGAACGCGTCGGTGTACTTGCGGCCCAGCTGAAAGATGTGACCGATCTCGATACCGCGCGCGCTCACCAGCGGCCCGGCTCCATCCGGCGAGGGGTCGCCGTCGCGCACCTCGGCGGCCTCGATGGTGCCGTCGGCGACGAAGTCGCGGCCCGCCACCAGGTCGACGACGTGCTTGCCGGGTTCGTCGGCGCCCGTGATCCACGACGTGCCGTCGACCACCCGGGGATCGACCAGATAGCGAACCCCGTTGTCCAGCAGAGCTTTCGGGCCGATGTACCCCTTGGCGAGGAACGGATACCTGGCGAAGTCGCTGTCGTCGAGCAGCGCATACTCGGCCGGTTCGAGCGCAGCGCCCAACCGTTTGTCGTCGACCTCCCGATCACCGGGCACACCGATGCCCAGCAGCTCCCACTCGCCGCCGGGCACGCGGGTCTTGAGCATCACGTTCTTCAGGGTGTCGGCGGCGGTGACGGTGCGGTCGAGCGTCGCGTTGGCCCAGTCGACCAGCGTGGCGATCGTCGGGGTGCCCGGGGTGTCGTAGACCTTGGCCTCGGGCTGGCCGTCGAGCGGCAGCGGCGCCGGGGCGGCGGTGGTCACCGCTTCGACGTTGGCGGCGTAACCGGATTCCAGACAGCGCACGAACGTGTCTTCGCCGATCTCGCTCTCGGCCAAAAACTCCTCGGACGCGCTGCCGCCCATCGCACCCGAGACGGCCGAGACGATGACGTAGCGGACGCCCAGCCGGTCGAAGATGCGCCGGTAGGCGTCGCGGTGGGCCAGGTACTGCGTTCGCAGACCGCCGTCGTCGACGTCGAACGAGTACGAGTCCTTCATGACGAACTCACGGCCGCGCAGGATTCCCGCCCGCGGGCGCGCCTCGTCGCGGTATTTGGTCTGGATTTGGAACAGCAGCAGCGGAAAGTCCTTGTAGGAGCTGAACTCCCCCTTCACCGCCAGGGTGAAGAACTCCTCGTGCGTCGGGCCGAGCATGTAGTCGTTGCGCCGGCGGTCCTGCAGCCGAAACACGCTGTCGCCGTACTCGGTCCAGCGGTTCGTCGTCTCGTACGGCCCCTTCGGCAGCAGCGACGGGAACAGGATCTCCTGACCGCCGATCGCGGTCATCTCGTCGCGAACGACCCGTTCGATGTTTCGCAGCACCCGCAGCCCCAGCGGCAGCCAGCTGTAGAGCCCGGGCCCGACCGGTCGGACGTAGCCCGCGCGGATCAGCAGTTTGTGGCTGGGCACTTCGGCGTCGGCTGGGTCGTCACGCAGGGTGCGCAGGAACAGTTCCGACATGCGGGTGATCACAGGCGACAACCTTACTGACCGCCCGAGCTACAGCTCGCCGGCCTCCACGGCTTCCTTGGTGTGCTGCGCGGAGGCGATCTGACGGGACGAGAAGCCGATGAAGAACGCGGCGATACCGACCAACACCGCGACACCGGCGACCCACAGCAGCGAGTAGGTGTAGCCGTAGCCGAGCGCGTCGAGCTGGGCCGGCGTCATGTCCTTGACCGGTCCGGTGGTACCGCCCAGGTACAGCGTGCGCGACGTCTGCACCGCTTGGATGACGACGAGCACCAACGGGCCGCCGAGGTTCTGCACCATCAGCGTGATCGACGACACCGGGCCGATCTCGCCGGGGCCCACTCCGGCGATCGCGCACAGCGGCAGGATCACCGCGATGGCGCCGATGCCGAAGCCGCCGATCACGATCGGTGCGAACAGGTCCGGGAAGTAGGGGATGCTGCGGTCCAGCGTCGACCCGTAGAGCATCGCGCCGAGGACGAACAGGCCGCCGCCGAGGATCAGCCAGCGCGGCGCGACGTGCGGCGCCAGCCGGGCGGCCACCGCGGTGCCCACCCCGAAGGCCAGCGCGAACGGGATGAAGCAGATGCCCGCCTCGAGCGCCGAGTAGCCCAGGACGTCCTGAACCAGCAGGCCGATCATCACGGTCAGCGTCAGCAGCACGCCGCCGGCCAGGAACAGCGCGATGAAGGTCATGACCCGGTTGCGGTTGTCGAACACCGAGAACGGCACGATCGGGTGCTGGGCGGTGCGTTCGACGAGCAGGAAGCTGATGAAGAAGATCGCCGACGCGACAGCCGCACCGATGACCAGCGGGTCGACCCAGCCGCGCGGCGGGCCCTGGGTGAAGACGAGCACCGCCGACGAGCAGCCCAGCGTGGCGAGCAGCGCACCGGTGACGTCGAGTTTGAGTCGCTCGTGGTGCGTTTCGGCGAGTTTGAGGACCGCGATGGTGATGATCGCGATGCCGATCGGCACGTTGATCAGAAACGCCAACCGCCAGGAGATCACCGTCAATGCGCCACCGAGCACCAGGCCGAGCACCGAGCCGATGCCCTGCATGGCCGCAGATATGGCCAACGCCCGGTTACGCGCCTGGCCGACCGCGTACGTCGTCGCGATCAGCGCAAGCCCCGTCGGTGCGGCCACCGCCGCCCCGGTGCCCTGCACCGCGCGCGCCACGATCAGCGTGGCGGGATCAGTGGCCAGACCGCACACCAGCGACGCGATCGTGAAGACGCCGACGCCGGAGAGGAACGCGCGCTTGTGACCAATCGCGTCGCCGACGCGGCCACCGAGCAGCAGCAGCCCGCCGAACGCCAGAACGTATGCGGTGATCACCCAGCTCTTGCTGGCGTCGGTGAGGCCGAGGTCGGCCTGCATGCGGGGCAGCGCGACGATCACGATGGTGCCGTCGAGCGTCGACATCAGCTGCATGCCGGTGATCGCGATGATCGCCGGGCCCAGAACCGACTTCGCGAGCGGCAGCGCCGCGGGCGGCACGGGTCGGTCCGTCGACTCGGAGGAACCACCGACGGCAGACATGGAAGGCCACCCTACCGAGTGCGATTTCGGTGTAGTCGGTCGCGGCGGATGCGACAGACCGACTAAAGCTCTCCGGAGTTGGATGTCGAGCTAAAGCTCTCCGAAGTTGGATGTCGAGCTAAAGCTCTCCGGCGTCGATCGCGTCCTTGACTTCCTGGGCATGCGCAACCTGCGACGCGCTGTAGCCGATGAACAGCGACGCGATCCCGACCATCACCGCGACAGCGGCGACCCACAGCAGCCCGTACGTGTAACCCTGGTCAAGGGCGTGCAGCTGTGCGGCGCTCATATCGTTGACGGGGCCGGTGGTGCCACCCAGATACAGCGTGCGCGACGTGATCACCGCCTGGATGATGGCCAGCACGACGGGCCCGCCGAGGTTCTGCAGCATCAGCGCGATGGCCGACACCGGGCCGATCTGGTCGAAGCCCACCCCGGCGATCGCCGACAGCATCAGCGGCACCACGATCATTCCGATGCCCAGCCCGCCGACAGTGATCGGCAGCACCAGGTTCGGGAAGTACGGGATGTTCGCGTCGAGCGTGGAGCCGTAGATCATCGCGCCCAGCACCAGCACGCCGCCGGCGATGACCAACATCCGCGGCGGGAAGATCTGCACCAGCTGCGACGAAAGCCCGAGTCCGATCCCGAGCGCGATCACGAACGGAATGAACCCGATGCCCGCCCGCAGCGGGCTGTAGCCCATGATGTCCTGCACGTACAGCCCGATCAGCACGGTCAGCGTGAACATCACGCCGCCGGCCAGGAACACCGCGGCAAAGGTCGCGACCCGGTTGCGGTCCTTGAACAGGTCGAACGGCATGACGGGGTTGGCGGCGGTGCGCTCGACGTAGAGAAACGCCAGGAAAGCGGCGCACGCGGCGAGACCCGAACCCAGCGTGATCGGCGACAGCCAGCCCTGTTCGGGACCCATCGAGAACCCGAACACCGCTGCGGTACAACCGAGCGTGGCCAGGATCGCACCCGCCGCGTCCAGCTTGAGCCGTTCGCGGTTCGTCTCCCGCAGCGTCTTGCGGGCCAGGTGGATCATCACCAAGCCGATCGGCACGTTGATCAGGAACGCCCAGCGCCACGACACCTCGGTCAGCGCTCCGCCGACGATCAGGCCCATCACCGAACCGATACCGGTCATCGCGGCGAAGATCGCGGTGGCCGCGTTGCGGGCCGGACCCTTCGGGAACGTCGTCGCGATCAGCGCCAGTGCGGTGGGTGACGCGATCGCCGCGCCGACGCCCTGCAGCAGGCGAGCGACCACCAGCGTCGCCTCGTTCCACGCGAGGCCACACAGGATCGAGGCGATGGTGAACAGCGCCACGCCGACGATGAAGGTGCGCTTGCGGCCGATCGTGTCGCCGAGTCGCCCGCCCAGCAGCATCAACCCACCGAAGGTCAGCACGTAGGCGGTGATCACCCAGCTGCGACCGGCGTCGGAGAGGCTCAGCTCGTCCTGGATCTTAGGAAGCGCGACGATCGCGATCGTGCTGTCCATGGTCGCGAGGAGCTGCATACCGCCGATCGCGATGACCGCCGCGATGAACCTCGGCGACGGAAGCCACGTCGCGGACCTGCCGGTTTGCCCGAGCGCAGACCGAATAGAGGTCTTCTGGGAATGCGGTGGAACCGCTCGATTTGCCCCGCCCTCGGCGTCACGGCGCATGGCAGCACGCTCTGCGTCATTGAGAGCCGTCATACGGGTTACCTTACAGTAATCTTAAGAATCCTTTATCCGCCGAAGGCGGCCACGGGCCCGATCACGATGATCGCAGGGGGCCGAATTCCGTCCTCCCGGATGCGTTCTGCCACATCGGCGAGCGTCGCGCGCAAAGTCCGTTGTGCGGCTGTCGTGCCGTGCTGAACCACCAGAACCGGCGTATCCGCAGGTCGTCCGCCCTCCAAAAGAGCCGTGGCGAACAGTTCGATGCGTTCGACCGCCATCAGCAACACGATCGTGCCGGAGAGCGCGGCCAAGGCATTCCAATTCACTAACGATTCGGGATGCCCGGGCGCGACATGCCCGCTGACCACGACGAATTCGTGCGTGACGTGCCGGTGTGTGACGGGCACGCCGGCGAGCGCGGGAACCCCTATGGCACTGGTCACACCCGGTACGACGGTGACCGGGATGCCGGCTTCGGCGCATGCGAGCACCTCTTCGTATCCGCGCGCGAACACGAACGGGTCCCCACCCTTGAGTCGCACGACGAACTTGCCCGCTCTCGCGCGGTCGATCAGCAGGCCGTTGATCGCGTCCTGAGCCATGGCCCGGCCGTACGGGATCTTCGACGCGTCGATGACCTCGACATGCGGCGGCATCTCGGCCAACAGTTCCTGCGGTGCCAGTCGATCGGCGACGACGACGTCGGCATGCGCCAACAGCCGGCGACCGCGAACGGTGATCAACTCGGGGTCGCCTGGTCCCCCGCCCACGAGCGCCACGCCGCCGTGCACGACGTCGGTGGTCGCCGAACTGTCGGGTGCGATGAGCCCGCGCTGCATGGCCTCGCGGATCGCCGACCTGATCGCCGCCGAGCGGCGGTGCTCACCGCCGGCGAGCACACCGACCGACAGCCCCTCGTACTCGAACGATGCCGGGGTGACGGCCGTGCCCTCGACGGCCACGTCCGCACGGACACAGAAGATGTGGCGGTCCTCGGCTTCGGCGACGACGGCGGCGTTGACGGCCGGGTCGTCGGTGGCCGCGATCGCGTACCAGGCGCCCTCGAGGTCGCCGGGTGCAAACGCGCGTAGCTGCAGGGTGATTCCGCTCATCGCCTCGACCGCGGGGGTGGCTTCGCGCGCGATCACCACCACGTCGGCGCCGTTGGCCACCAGGAGCGGCAAACGACGCTGCGCCACGCTGCCGCCGCCGACGACGACAACCTTCCTGCCGGTCAGGCGCAGACCGACGAGATAGGCGTTCTCGGTCACTGCTCCGGATCCTCTTCGCGCGAACTCATCGGCGCGAGCTTAGAGGTTGCGGCCGCGGCCACGAAGCGGCTGATCGCCCGCGGGTGTGCAGCGGGGTGGGTGTGCAGATAGCCGGCATGCACGGCGCCGTCCACGACACCGTCCCTCCTACGACCGATCGCGTGGCCGGTGAAGACCCACGCCGGTGCGTAGTCATCTTTGAAAGTCACTGCGGTGCGGTGAAATTCGTGCCCCATCATCCGGTCGCCGATCGAGTGCAACGGCGAGTCGGCCACCACGACGGCTTCTCGGTAGCCGAGTGTGAGGCGGTCGGTGAACGTCGCCGAACCGGCGATCACCCCACACATCGGATGACCGTCGAGGTCGTCGACGAGGTAGGTCAACCCCGCGCACTCGGCGTGCACGGGTGCCCCCGCCGCCGCGAGTTGCCTGATCTGCGTGCGCGCGACCTCGTTGGCCGAGAGTTCGGCGACGAACTCCTCCGGGAAACCACCGGGTACGACGAGGGCGTCGGCGTCCGGTGGCAACGGGTCGGTCAGCGGGTCGAACTCGACGACCTCGGCACCCGCAGCGGTGAGGACCTCGCGATGTTCGGCGTAGCCGAAGCTGAAGGCCCTGCCCGACGCCAGCGCCACCGTAGCGTTTCCGCCGACCGGCGTTGTCTCCTCGGCGTCCCAGGGGTCGTCCATCACCCGGCTGTCGGCCAACGCCGCGATCCCCACCAGATCGACATGGCGGCCGACGAGTGCGGTCATCGCCTCCACCGCTTCGCGCGCCCTGCCCCCGTGTTCGACTGCGGTGACCAGACCCAGATGCCGTGAGGGAACCGACAATTCGTCGCTGCGCGGAATCGAGCCGAAGACCGGGATGCCGGCATGTTCACAGGCCTGACGCAACACCTCCTCGTGTCGCAGCGAGCCGACGCGATTGAGGATCACCCCCGCCACGCGAACCGATGGGTCGAACGTCGAAAAGCCGTGCAGCAGTGCGGCGATACTGTGACTCTGTCCGCGGGCGTCGACGACCATGACGACCGGCGCGCCGAGCAGCGCGGCGACGTGTGCGGTGGATCCGAACGCGTTGCCGCGCGACTCCTCGGTGATGCGCCCGTCGAACAAGCCCATCACGCCTTCAATCACCGCGATGTCGGCCCGGGCGCTGCCGTGCCGGTACAGCGGGCCGATCAGGTGCTCTCCCATCAGGACGGGGTCGAGGTTGCGGCCGGGCCGCAGCGAGGCCAGCGCGTGATAGCCGGGGTCGATGTAGTCGGGGCCGACCTTGAACGGCGCGACCGCCCGGCCCGCCCGCCGCAGCGCCCCCATCAAACCCGTTGCGACGGTGGTCTTTCCGCTACCCGACGCGGGCGCGGCGATCACCACCGCCGGCGTCGCGCGCGTCACGTCACCCTCCGCGCGGGCCTACACCACAGCTGCGAGCGACCGTGTTTGCACGCCGACACACCGCAAATAGTGTCATTCCGCGGTCGCTCGCGCCGACCGAGAGTCACCACTCGATGCCCTTCTGGCCCTTACGGCCGACGTCCATCGGGTGCTTGACCTTGGTCATCTCGGTGACCAGATCCGCAGCATCGAGCAACTGCTGCGGGGCGTCGCGCCCGGTGATGACGACGTGCTGCATCCCGGATCGCGAACGGATCGTCTCGACCACCTCGTCCACGTCGATCCAGCCCCACTTCAGCGGGTAGGTGAACTCGTCGAGCACATAGAAGTCGTGGCGTTCGTCGGCAAGCCTCCGCGCGATCTCGGCCCAGCCGTCGGCGGCCGCGGCGGCGTGGTCAACCTCGTCGCCGTGTTTGCGCGACCAGGACCACCCCGACCCCATCTTGTGCCACTGCACCGGCCCCCCGACACCGTGCTCGTCGTGCAACTTGCCGAGCTCGCGGAAGGCCGCTTCTTCGCCCACCTTCCACTTGGCACTCTTGACGAACTGGAACACCGCGATGTCGAAACCCTGATTCCATGCGCGCAGCGCCATGCCGAACGCCGCGGTCGACTTGCCCTTACCCGCACCGGTGTGCACGGCGAACAGCGGAGCGTTGCGGCGCGCGCGGGTGGTCAACCCGTCATCGGGAACCGTCAGCGGCTGACCCTGAGGCATACGAAAACCCCTTTCAGGCGGCGGTGCGGACGACGTCGGTGAGGCTGTCCGCCCGGAGCTGGGCCAGCCGCACCGCCGGGGCGCCCAGTTGTTCGGCGAGCTCTTCGGCCAAGCCCAGCCGCACATATGACGTTTCGCAGTCCACCACGACGGCGGCGGCGCCTTCGGCCACCAACCGCGCGGCGGCCGATCGCGTACGCCCCAACGGGTCGGCACCGCCGGTGGCGCGCCCGTCGGTCAGCACCACCACCAGGCTGCGCCGCGCGCGGTCGCGGGCCTTCTCCCGGATGACCAGGTCGCGGGCCGCCAACAGACCTTCCGCCAGAGGCGTCTTGCCGCCGGTGTCGAAGCGGGCCAGCCGCCGGCTGGCGATATGCACCGACGACGTCGGGGGCAGCAGGACTTTCGCGTCGCGCTGGCGGAATGTGATGACGGCGACCTTGTCGCGCCGCTGATAGGCGTCGCGCAGCAGCGACAGCGCCGCACCGCCGACCGCGGACATCCGGTCGCGCGCGGCCATCGAACCCGACGCGTCGACCACGAAGATCACCAGGTTCCCTTCGCGGCCCTCCCGGATCGCCCGCCGCACATCACCTGGCTGCGGCCGGGGCGCTCCTGGCCTCCGTTGCCCCTCCACGGCCGCCAGCAGGGTGCCGAACACGTGCACGCCGTGACCGGCCCGACCGTCGGACGTGGCCGAAATCGTCTTGCCGGTGCGGTTACGCGCCCGCGACCGGCGACCGGGCGCCCCCTCGCCCACCCCGGGCACCACCAGAGAGCGGGTGCGAAACACCGCCGAGGGCGCGGCGCTGGGTCGTGAAGCACCACCCGAATCCCGTTGCGACGGTTGCCCGTCGCGGCCGTCACTCTCCGGCGATGACGCGCCACCGCCCGGCGGTTCGGGGTCGGGGTTCTCGTCGGCGGCCTCGTCGGCCTGGGCCATCGCGTCGTCGAGTTGGCCTGGGTCGAGGCCGGGATCGTCGAACGGGTCGCGGCGTCGACGGTGCGGCAGCGCGAGTTCGGCGGCCACCCGGATGTCCTCCTCGGACACCACCTCGGCCCCGCGCCACGCGGCGTGCGCGACCGCGGTCCTGGCGACCACCAGGTCGGCGCGCATACCGTCGACGTCGAACGCCGCGCACAGCGCCGCTATGCGACGTAATTCGCTGTCCGGCAACGAAACCGAATCGACCGACCTGCGGGCCGCCGCAACCCGTTGCGCCAGCTCGGCGTCGGCTTCGGCGTAGCGCTGCGCGAACCCGGAGGGATCGGCCTCGTACGCCATGCGCTGCCGGATCACCTCGACGCGCACGTCGACGTCGCGCGATGCCCGCACGTCGACGGTGAGGCCGAACCGGTCGAGCAGCTGCGGACGCAGTTCGCCCTCTTCGGGATTCATCGTGCCGATCAGAACGAAGCGTGCCTCGTGACTGTGCGACACGCCGTCGCGCTCGACGTGCACCCGGCCCATCGCCGCGGCGTCGAGCAGCACGTCGACCAGATGGTCGTGCAGCAGGTTCACCTCGTCGACGTAGAGCACGCCCCCGTGCGCGCGCGCGAGCAGTCCCGGCGAGAACGCGTGCTCGCCGTCGCGCAACACCTTCTGCAGGTCCAGCGAGCCGACCACCCGGTCCTCGGTGGCACCTATCGGCAGTTCGACCAGCTGACCAGTGGCGCCCGACGCCCCGTCCGCTGCGGCGGCCGCTTCCAGCACCTTGGCCAGCCCCCGCACCGCCGTCGACTTCGCGGTGCCCTTCTCCCCGCGGATCAGCACCCCGCCGATGTCGGGTCGGATCGCGCACAGGAGCAGCGCAAGCCGCAGACGGTCATGTCCGACGATCGCGCTGAACGGATAGGTCACGGCTTCAGCATAGGGACGTGCGGAATGCCGTCCTGCATGAACTCCTCTCCGTCGCGGACGAAGCCGAGGCGGGCATACATATCGGCCAGGTACGTCTGCGAGTCGATGCGGCAGGGATAGTCGCCCACCTCGGCCAGCGCGGCCTGCAGCAGCCGGGTGGTGTGCCCATGCCCGCGCGCCTCGCGTTTGGTGCACACCCGCCCGATGCGGAAACCCTTCTGCCCGCCGGGATGCTCCTCCATCAGACGCAGCGTCGAAATGACCTCACCGGTGGCGGTTTCCAGCCAGAAGTGCCGCGTCTCGGCGAGCAGGTCGCGGCCGTCCAATTCGGGATACGGAATGGCCTGCTCCACGACGAAGACCTCGACCCGCAGCTTGAGCAGTTCGTAGAGTGTTGCGGCGTCGAGGTCGCGAGACCAACTGCGGCGCAGCGCAACCGTCATCCCGTGGCCACCGCCGAAGACTCGTCAAGACGCAGCACCCGCGTTCCGTACGACCACACCTCGTCGAACAGTGCCGGCTCGGAGGACAACTCGTGTCCCAGCGAAGGCACCATGTCCTTGATTTTGGACTCCCACGCCGAATAGCGCTTGGCGAAACAGCGTTGCAGCACCTCGATCATCGCGGGCACCGCGGTGGAGGCTCCCGGGGATGCGCCGAGCAGCCCGGCGATGGTGCCGTCACCGGAGGTGAGCACCGTGGTGCCGAAGTCCAGCACACCCTTGCCGCTCTTACCGCAGATGACCTGCACCCGCTGCCCGGCCACGTTGAGCTCCCAGTCCGATTCCGTTGCACTGGGCGCGAATTCGCGTAACGCTTCGATTCGCTCGGCATCCGACAGCATCAGCTGGCCCACCAGGTACTTGAGCAGTCCGAACTGGGTCAGTGCGACGTTGACCATGGACGCGACGTTGTTGAGCGTGATGGATTCGGGCAGGTCGAACACGTCGCCCTGTTTGAGGAATTTCGGTGACCAGCCCGCGAACGGCCCGAACAGCAACCAGGACCGGCCGTTGATGACGCGCGCGTCCAGGTGTGGAACCGACATCGGCGGCGCGCCCACCGGAGGTTGGCCGTACACCTTGGCACGATGCGCATCGGTCAGGCGCGAGACGTCGGTGCGCAGGAACTTGCCGCTGACCGGAAAGCCGCCGAAGTTCTTGGCCTCCTTCATGCCTGCCTTCTGCAACAGGTTCAACGCCCCGCCGCCCGCGCCGACGAATACGAAGCCGGCCTTGAGCTTGCTGGTGCGCCCGGTGCGTAGATTGGCCAGTTTGAGGGTCCACGAACCGTCGGACTCCTGGCGCAGATCGCGCGCCTCGTGCCCGAAGTATGTGGTCATACCGCGCTGGGCGACGTAGCCCAGCAACTGGCGTGACAGGGCACCGAAGTCGACGTCGGTGCCCTGGTCGGTCCAGTTGAGCGCGACCGGTTCGGAGAAGTCGCGCTTTTCGGCCATCAGCGGCAGCCGCCGCGCGAACTCGTCCTCGTCCTCGATGTACTCCATGCGTGCGAACAGCGGGTTCGTCACCAACGTGTCGTAGCGGCGTCGCAGATACTTCACGTTGTCCCCGCCGTGCACGAAGCTCACGTGCGGGATCGGGTTGAGGAAGCTGCGCGGATCGCTGATCAACCCGTTCTCGACCGCGTACGCCCAGAACTGGCGTGTCATCTGGAACTGTTCGTTGACGCGCACCGCTTTCGAGATGTCGATCGACCCGTCGGGCTGTTGCGGGGTGTAGTTCAACTCGCACAGCGCCGAGTGGCCGGTACCCGCGTTGTTCCACGCATCGCTGCTCTCGGCGGCCGCCGCGTCGAGGCGCTCGATCAGTGTGATCGACCAGTCGGGCTCCAGTAGGCGCAGCAGGGCGCCCAACGTTGCGCTCATGATGCCGGCCCCGATGAGCACGACGTCTGTCTTCCTCGGTTCGTCAGACACTCTCAGTTCCCCCGACTGGACTCGGTCTCTCGCGGCGGCCAGTGAGATCCGGCCCCGGGCATGGTCGATCATCAGGTTAGCCCGCAAACGGCGTTCTCAATCCCCGCGATCGCCGCCCGCACAACCCCGTCGGCCCCGCTTCACCCGGCGGCACGGGCAGTCGCGACTATCGTTGCTGTCGTGCTCGACTGGAAGCCAGACGTGCTGCCGGGCTACTGGCAACACACGATGGCCCTCGGCGCGGACCCGGACGGGGAGGGCGAGCTCGTCGCCACCCTGGTGCGCCGTGGCGAACCGGATCGGTCGGCCACGCGCGCGGTGCTGTTGGTACACGGCTTCACCGACTACTTCTTCAACACCGACCTCGCCGACCACTTCGCCGGTCGGGGATTCGCCTTCTACGCGATCGACCTGCACAAATGCGGACGTTCGTGGCGCGAGGGCCAGACACCTCACTTCACCACCGACCTGGCCCGCTACGACGTCGAACTCGAACGTGCACTCGACATCATCGGCTCGGTGTCCCCGGCGGAGGTCCTGGTCTACGGGCACTCGGCCGGTGGACTCATCGTGTCGCTGTGGCTGGACCGGTTGCGTCGCGGCGGGCTGACCGGGCGTAGACGCATCGGCGGCCTCGTGCTGAACAGCCCTTGGCTCGACCTGCAGGGACCGTCGATCCTGCGAGCGGCGCCGACACGCGCCGCGCTGGGCGCCGTCTCGCGGGTGAGCAAGCGGCTGGTGGTGCGTCCGCCGAGCGAAGGCGGATACGGCTCGTCGTTGCACCGCGACTACCACGGCGACTTCGACTACGACCTGAAGTGGAAGCCCGTCGGCGGCTTCCCCGTCACCACGGGCTGGATCGCCGCGATCCGCCGGGGCCACGCGAAACTTCACCGCGGTCTCGATGTCGGTGTGCCCAACCTCATCCTGCGCTCGGACCGCAGCGTGCGTGAGATCAGGAACCCCGACGCGATTCAGCGGGGCGACGCGGTGCTCGACGTCAGGCAGATCGCCCGATGGGCGGGGTGCATCGGGAACCGGACCACGATCGTGCCCATCGTCGATGCCAAGCACGACGTGTTCCTGTCGGTGCCCGACGCGCGGCAGGCCGCCTACGGCGAACTGGACCGGTGGCTGGATTGGTACCTCGACCCGGCCTCCCGCGGCGCCGCCGACAGTCGTTCTGCAGAAAGCTGGTCACCATGACGCACTTCGACATCGCGATCATCGGCACCGGCTCGGGCAACGCCATTCTCGACGAGCGCTACATCGACAAGAAGGTCGCGATCTGCGAGAAGAACGTGTTCGGTGGCACTTGTCTGAACGTCGGCTGCATCCCGACGAAGATGTTCGTCTACGCGGCGGGTATCGCCGACAACGTCCGGGACGCGGCGCGATACGGCGTCGACGCGCACATCGACGCGGTGCGCTGGCCCGACATCGTCTCGCGGGTGTTCGGTCGGATCGACCCGCTGGCCGTCGCGGGAGAGAACTACCGCCGCTCCTCACCGAACGTGCAGGTGTTCTCCAGCCACACCAGGTTTGCGCCCACCCGGCCCGACGGCCGGTACGCGCTGCGCACCGACGACGGCGACGAGTTCACCGCCGACCAGGTGGTGATCGCGGCCGGATCCCGGGTGGTGGTGCCCGACGCGGTCACCGAATGCGGTGCGCCGTACCACACCAGCGACACGATCATGCGGATCACCGATCTCCCCGAGCATCTCATCATCGTCGGCGGCGGTTATGTCGCTTGCGAATTCGCCCACATCTTCTCCTCACTCGGCAGCCGAATCACGCTGCTGATCCGCGGCAGCAGCCTGCTGCGCGGCCACGACGACGAGATCGCGATGCGCTTCACCGACATCGCCGCCAAGAAGTGGGAAGTGCGCAACCATCACGAGCTCGTCGACGCGCGCGAGGTCGACGGCGGCGTCGAAGTCACCTGCCAGGACGGCTCGACGCTGCGCGGTGACGCGCTGTTGGTGGCCACCGGCCGCGTCCCCAACGGTGACACGCTCGACGCCGAGAACGCCGGGGTGAAGGTGACCGCGAGCGGACAGGTCGTCGTCGACGAATATCAACGCACAACGGCGCGCGGCGTTTTCGCGCTCGGCGATGTTTCCTCGGACTATCAGCTCAAGCATGTGGCCAATCACGAAGCGCGGGTGGTCAAGCACAACCTGCTGCAGGACTGGGATGACACGGACGCGCTCATGTCGGCCAACCACCGTCATGTGCCGTCGGCAGTCTTCACCGACCCGCAGATCGCCAGCGTCGGATTGACCGAAAACGAGGCGCGCGCACGGGGTTTCCGGATCAGGGTCAAGATCCAGGACTACGCGGACGTCGCCTACGGATGGGCGATGGAGGACACCGTGGGTATCGCCAAGCTCATCGTCGACGACGACACCGGATTGCTCCTGGGCGCCCACATCATGGGCCATCAGGCGTCATCGCTGATCCAGCCGGTCATCCAGGGCATGGCGTTCGACCTGCCCGCGCAGGAGATGGCGCGCGGGCAGTACTGGATTCACCCCGCGCTGCCGGAGGTCATCGAGAACGCCTTGCTGGCGCTGTGCGGTGAGCCGCCCTGGCCGCCCTCGCGCCGGCACTAGTCGCTAGCGGGCCGGCACCTCGAAGCCCCACGGCAGCTCCAGCCGGTGCGCGGCAAGCAGTTCGGCGTCGGCCAGGACTTCGCGGATGGGGCCGTCGGCCGCGATCACGCCGTGGTCCATCACGACCGCCCGCTCACACAGCTGGGCGGCGTAGGGCAGGTCGTGGGTGACGATCAGCATCGTGGAGTCCAGCGCGGACAGTGTCTCGGCCAATTCCCGGCGGGCGACGGGATCGAGGTTCGCCGACGGTTCGTCGAGCACGAGGATGTCGGGCCGGCATGCCAGCACGGTCGCCAACGCCGCGCGGCGACGCTGTCCCGCCGACAGGTGGGTGGGGCTGCGGTCGGCCTCTTCGGTGAGCGACACCGTCTCCAGCGCTTCTCGCACCCGGTCGGCCAGCTCGTCGCCGCGCAATCCGAAGTTCGCGGGACCGAACGCCACGTCCTGTGCGACGGTCGGCATGAACAATTGGTCGTCGGGGTCTTGGAATACGAGGCCCACGCGCCTGCGCACATCGTGAAGTGTTTTGCGGGACAGCGCGGCATCGCCGATCCGCACCGTGCCCGATGTCGCGGCGAGTACGCCGTTGAGGTGCAGCATGAGAGTGGTCTTGCCCGCGCCGTTCGGGCCCAGCACGGCGATGCGTTCCCCGCGGGACACGGTCAGGTCGACACCGTCGAGGGCCACGTGACCGTCCGGGTACACGTGGCGCAGGCTTTCGATCGTGATCGCGTTCATTACAGCACCCACGCGGCCGTCGCAACCGCGACGGCGGCTACGGCCGGTGTCATCACGATCACCCACTGCGACGCGACCGCCCGTGGTGGCGCGCCGATCACAGCCAGATCCGGTGCGTTGCCGTCGAACCCGCGCGACAGCATCGCGACGTAGACCCGCTCACCTCGTTCATAGGACCGCAGGAACAGTGCGCCGATGCCCTTGGCGATGGCGCCTGCCTGGTGCAGGGCGCGCGGCGAATCGCCACGCGAGATGCGCGCCATACGCATCCGGCTCGTCTCGGCGGCCAGCAGGTCGACGTACCGAATCATCAGCACCAGAACCGACGTCGCGACCGCGGGCACACCGAGCCGGCCCAGCGCGGTGGGCAATTCGGTCGTCGAGGTGGTGGCGGCCAGGGTCAGCGCCGCCGCGACCCCGAGGGTGCCCTTGATGACGATGCCCCATGCCGCCCACAACCCGGCGACCGAGAGCTGCACCCCCGCAACGTCGATGCGCTCGCCCCCTTCGGCGAACGGCAGCAGCACGGCCAGGACGAGAAACGGCGCTTCGATCAGCATCCGTGGCAGGACCCACCGCAACGGAATTCGTGCCAGACGCCAGACGCCGACGACGATCGCGGCGTAGACGGCGAAGGGCCAGAACATCTCCCGCGGTGTCGCGACGACCGCGAGCACGAACACCAGAAGGCAGACGACCTTCACCTCGGCGGGCGCTCGGTGCACTACCGACTCGTCGTGCCTGTAGAGGGGATGAGCGCCCGCGCCCATGGTCAGCTGGATCCGTTGCGGTCGGTCACTTTGCGGCTGCGCGCAATCAGCCAGAACACCGATCCGGCGACGACGACCGTCGCGAGCACGCCGATGATCCCGGCGATCCCACCGGTGCCGTCGCGTCCGCCGATCGCGTAGTCGGCGAGCGGGGACGACGCCAGGCTGTGTTCCTCGGCGTGCTGCGCAATGCACTCGCCGGTGAGTTGCTCGCCGTCGGCGGTCTCGACGACCTCGCATCCGCGCAGCGTCGTCGAGTCGAGCCCGTCAGGGCTGGAACTGGCGAAGTAGGACACCGCACCGGCGATCAGCAGCGTGACGACCGCGAACACCGCCCAGAACTGCCAGCGCGACCTCATACCGCGACCTCCTGCCGGCTCCGGCGCAACAGGTAGACCAGGTCGGGACGCGAACGGGCGACCGCCATCACGGTGACCGCGGTGATCACGCCCTCCCCGATGCCGATCAGCGCATGGGTGCCGAGCATGTAGCCGGTGACCGCGCCGAGCGACGTGGTGGCCGCTCCACCGATCGCATATTCGACGACGAATCCCATTGCTGCACAGGCGGTGCCGATCAGTGCGGCGACGAACGCGATGGCGCCCAGCCCGGCGACCGGGACGTCCCGGCGGCTGCGCGCAACGGAGTACAGGAGCACAGCGGTCCCGTAGCCCGCGACCAAACCGATCACCGCCATGTTGACGATGTTGGTGCCCAGCGCCGTCACACCCCCGTCGGCGAACAGCAGCGCCTGCACGACCAGCACGATCGCGATACACAGCGCCCCGGTGAACGGGCCGACGAGGATCGCGGCGAGCGCGCCGCCGAGCAGGTGGCCGCTGACACCGGGGAGAATCGGGAAGTTGATCATCTGTACAGCGAAAATGAACGCCGCAACGAGCCCTGCCAGCGGCACCGTGCGCTCATCGAGTTCGTTTCGGGCTTTGGCCGCGCAGAACGCGACGGCGGCGACGGCGATGACACCGAAGACGACGGAGGTCGGGGCGTTGACGATGCCGTCGCTCATGTGCATCGCGACGTACGAAGAGGTCACCCCGCGAGCCTAAAGCTCGCACCGAACACCTGTCTAGCTGAACAGGTGTTCATGCGAGCTTTGGCCTCCGGCGGGACCGGGCGGGCACCAATGGCCCGCCCGGTCATCGCCTCAGCTGAGGCAAAGCCGGTGGTAGGTGTCCAGGGTGCGATTGGCAATATGATTCCAATCCTTTTCCGCCTGCTTGTCACCCTGTTGACGTGCCACGTTGGCTACATGAATGGCGCTATCGGCCGACGCAGCGATCGCTGCGCAATTGGCTTGCCTCGGCTTGGCTGCGGCAATACCTGTGGTGAGACCGGCGACTGCCGGCGTCGCGAGGGCCGCGGACAGCAACGCGGCGGCGATCGCCCGGTTGAGCACTGTGGCCATGATGTTTTCTCCTTCGCTTGTCGTCCGCGGGCCGTTCCCGCGAAACTGTTACGGCATCACCGTCGCGCGCGCGACTTCGGTCTTCGTTGACGAAATGTGAAACGCGCACTTCAGCGGGAGTTATCGCAATAGCGCAGGAGGGCTGCCCGGGCGAGCGCCACCGCCTCGGCGCCCGTCGGACCGACGTGCTCAGGATCGGCTTCGGCGTCGTTGAGCGGCGAATCCTTTCCGGCGGTAACCAACGACCGGTGAAGTGCGAGCGCATCGTCGTCAGCCCCGACTCGGACGAAGAACCGCGTCACGTAGCGCAGGTTGAGCCACTGTTGGCTCCAGTCCCCCACCCGATCCCAGTGGTCCAGCACGTCGATGAAAGCGGTTGCCGCTTCGGCGGGTTCACCGTGCACGGCCCGGGTCGACGCGGCCTCCATCAGCGCGATGCCGTACCACCACAGGTTGCGCACCGATGCGGCCAGCGCCGCAGCCTCGTCGAACAGTTGCAGCGCGCGATCGGGCTCGGATTTCTTGAGCACTAGACCGAGCGCGTAGCGAGCCATCGATTGTGCGGTGGCATTACGCGTTTCCTCCGCGACGCGCACCGACTCTTCCGCCGCGGCCACCCCTTCGGCCGGGACCTGCAGCGCAGCATGGCATATCGCGATGTAGAAGAGCGTCCACACCAGACGAATCGGGTCGGAATCGGCCCTAGCCCGCTGCGCCTCGGCCTCGTAGTGCAGCAGAGCAGCTTGGGCATCACCCTCGTACAGCGCGACGTCGGCGAGCACATCGCCGGGATAGGCGACCCGGGCGGCGCCACGCGCGGGTGCACGCCCCTGCGCGAGGTTCGCGAGGGTCCGGGCCTTGTCGAACTCGCCCCTGTTCCACGCTCCTCGCGCGGCGAAGCCGACGGCCGCGGCGTAGAGCGGATGAGTGGATTCGGCCACGTCGACGGCGCGCTCGGCCCAGCCGGCCGACTCGTAGCTGTGACGCAGGTGGACGACTTCGGGTAGCGAGGTCACCAGCCGAAGAGCGGTGTCGACGTCATGGACCGACAGCGCGTGCTCGAACGCGACGCGCAGGTTGTCGTAATCGGGCAGCATTCTGTCCACCCACATCCGCTCGTCGGGGCCGTGCATGCCGGCAGCCGCGCATTGGGCCAGCGCGGTGAAGTACTCGGCATGCCGCGATGCCACTGACTTGTCGATACCGTTGACCTGCAGTCGATTGCGGCCGTAGGCGCGCAGCATCTCCAGAACGGTGTACCGCGTCCGATCGGTCGCCGCCTGTCTGCCCACCATCGACTTGTCAACGAGTCCGGTGATCGCGTCGAGCGTGTCGTCCTCCTCGCCCCCACCGCACACCGCGTGCGCCGCTTCCAGGTCGAAGCCGCCGGCAAAGACGGACAACCGTGAGAACAGTTGCCGCTCTGCCTCGGTGAGTAGCTCATAGGACCAGTCGATCGTCGCGACGAGGCTCTGCTGACGAGGGGTCCCCCGGGCGCCTCCGCTGAGCAGCCGCAGACCGTCCAGCCGGCGTGCGACGTCAAGACTGCTCATGGCGCGCATCCGGGCGGCGGCCAGTTCGATCGCCAGCGGCAGACCGTCGACGCGTCGACAGATCTCCGCGACGGCGCCCACGGGTTCGTGCTCCAGCGCGAAATCGGGCCGGCTGGCCTTGGCCCGGTCGGCGAACAGCCGGGTGGCCTCGCCGATCGGCAACGGCGATACGGGCCAGACATGTTCCCCGTCAACGCCGATCGCTTCCCGGCTGGTGGCCAGGATCACGACGTCGGGGCAGCTGCCGACGATCGAGTCGATGAGCCGCGCCACCGCATCGAGGAGGTGCTCGCAATTGTCCAGAACCAGCAGTAGGTTTTTGGTTCGCAGGTAGTCGATCACTGTTTCTTCGATACCGAGCCCGTGGCGTTGTTGCAGATGAAGCGCGGCCGCCACGGTATGGCCAACGGCGGCACCGTCATCCAGTGGTGCGAGCTCGATGAGCGTGACGCCGTCGGCGAAGCACGCCTCGGCTCTGGCCGCGGCCTCGAGGGCCAGGCGGGTCTTGCCGACGCCGCCGACTCCGGTCAACGTCACCAGCGAACGGTCACGCAAGACGTCCGATACGTGCGCGACATCGTCGTCGCGGCCGATGAAACTGGTGCTCCGGCGTGGAAGGTTCGTCCTCGGCCGCGCGCTGATAGCCAGTGGTTGTCCGACGGCCGAAACTGCAGCCTCCCGATCACCCTCGAGAAGCTGCATATGCACCTGCTGCAGCGCCGGACTCGGATCCGCACCCAGTTCCTCGACGAGCCGTTCACGTACCGTACGGAACGTCTCGAGGGCGTCGGCCTGACGACCACACCGGTACTGCGCCAACATCAGCTGCGCCGCCAAACGCTCGTCCAGCGGGTGCTCGGCCAGCATGGTGGTCAGTTCGGGGAGCAACTCGGCATGTCGGCCGGCCCGCAACCCGGCATCGTTGCGATCCAGTGCGACGGCCAGTCGTTCGGTGTGCAGGGCGCTTCTGACCTCGTTCAGCCAGGGGGTGTCGAGCGTGACGAACGGATCGCCACGCCACAGCCGCAGCGCCCGGCCGAACAGGTCGTGCGCTTCGATGGGATCCACGGCGGCGCGCGCCTGGTTGGCCAGGTGCCGGAAGCGGTACAGGTCAACGGTCATCGGGTCGGCCACCAGCACGTAACCGCCGGACTCCCGCTTGATTTCGGCGTCTCCACTACGCCCGATGACTGCTCGTAACCGAGATACATACGCGGCCAGCGCATTACGTGCGCGATAGGGCGGTTCGTCGGCCCACACCCGATCGATCAGCTGATCGGAGGGAACCGGGCGGTTGAGGTCGATCAGCAAAGCGACGAGAACCGCACGCTGTCGCGCATGCCCGACATCGACGCGTTCACCGTCGACGTCGGCCCCGATGTCGCCGAGCAGCCGGAACACCACCGTCACGCTCACAGCTTTCACCAGGCCGCAGCGGGTGTCCGCAGTATTCGGCAAGTGGGGGGTCAGCGCGCCGGTGTCGCCTTCGTGGCGGTGACCAGGAGATACTCGGCGTCGTAGGAGGTGCCCGTCGGCCCCGGAACGGTGTTCCAGTCGTCGAGAAACTGCAGGAAGTCACGGTCGAGGTCGGCGATCCGCGCTGGCTGACCGGCGTTGAACGCATAGGTGGCGATCGTCGGCCCGTAGTTGCGCTTCCAGTACTCCCTGAAGTCGAGCGGACTCGGACAATGGTCCATGCGCGCGGTTCGCCGCTGCATCCGCAAGTCCGTCACCCGCCGGCCGAACAGCGACCGCACATGAGTTTCGTCTCCCCACAGGGGCGCGGGACTCGCCCCGGGCGGTGGCGGCGGCGCGTAGGGCTTCATCGTCTTGAACAGGTTGCCGATGAATCCTTCCGGAGTCCAGTTGATCATTCCGATGGTTCCGCCCGGCCGGCACACTCGCACGAGTTCATCGGCGGCGGCCTGGTGGTGTGGCGCGAACATCACACCGACACAAGACATAACGACATCAAAGCTGTTGTCGGCGAAGGGCATCGCCTCGGCATCGGCTTCGACCCATTCGATCTGGACTCCGTGCCGGTCGGCGATCGCGCGCCCCGCGGTGAGCAATTCGGGCGTGAGATCGCTCGCCGTGACGATCGCTCCGGCCGCGGCCGCCGGGATCGCCGCGTTTCCCGAGCCCGCAGCGACGTCGAGCACATGATCACCCGAACGCACCCCGCAGGCATCGGCCAGTTCGGGGCCCAGCGTCGGGATCAGTTCGGCCGCGACGGCCGGGTAGTCACCCGAGGCCCACAGCGCCCGGTGTTTGACCTTCAGTTGACGGTCGGCGTCGTGTTCGGTCGCGTTCTCGAGGATGTTGTTCATGGTCGTCCGCCTCGGTGTCGATACCCGCCCACCGGCGGGCATGTTGGTCTGACGTCGTCGACGATCGGCCGAGGATGTGAAGCACCGATTCGGGAATCGTGAAATGTCCTGGTCAGGCGTCAGCCGTGCCGGGCGCCGATCCAGTGCAGCAGGTCGTGGACGATGTCGTCGTCGAGGCGGTAACTGACGGCCCGTCCCACCCGCGTGGCGCTGACCCAGCCCTGCTGGCGCAACACGCGGAGCGCTTGCGAGACGGCGTTTTCCGACCGGCCCAATGCCGATGCAAGGTCTCCGACGCGGATCCCCGGTACCCGATGCAACGTGAGCAGGATCTCGAGGCGATGCGGGTCAGACAACAGATCGAACCGCTGCGTCCAGCTGGCGGTGTCGACGTCGGCCAGCGCGGACGATGCACGTTCGACGTCCACCTGGCCGACGGGCTCGTTCACGGGACTCAATGTAGCGCCGTTGTGCACGCTCGCGGGCGCATGACCGTGCGCGGATGTCGAAAAATCGGCGGTGTGTCGTGTGCAAACGCGCGCGCTCGCGACAAGGGGGGCCTAGTCGAGGAAGCCGTGTAGCAGCGCGGCCGACCCTTCGACGTGGGCACGCATCGCCGATGCCGCGCCGTCGGCATCGCCGGCGAGGATCGCGAGCACGATCGCCTCGTGCTGCTCGTCGGAATGGGCGATGTTGCGCGGCAGTAGCGGGATCTGGTCGAGCAGGGCGTTGAGCCGCATCCTGTTCTCCGCCAGCAGCGGAACCAGCGACGGCGACCCGGCTGCTTCCGCGATGGCCAGGTGTAGACGCGAGTCGAGACGGCGGTAGTCGTCGGGGGCGGCGGCGCGGACGTCGGTCATCCGGGCCCACAGCACCTCGCGTTCGGCAGCGGCGAGGGTCCGGGTGGCCGCCATCCGCGCGGCGCCGACCTCCAGGATCTCGCGCAGCCGCAATGCGTCGTCGATCTCGGCGCATGTGACCGCATCGGCCTCACCCGTGGGTCGCGGCAGCTCGTCGGCGAGGAACGTCCCGCCGTACCGTCCACGCCGCGACACCAGGTAGCCCGCGTCGGACAACGACTTGATCGCCTCACGCACGGTGTCGCGGCTGACCCCGAGCCGTGAGGCGAGTTCACGCTCGGGCGGTAGGCACTCACCGGGCGCCAGCACGCCGAGCCGGATGGTCTGCAGGAGCCGGGCGACGGTGTCTTCAAAGGCGTTACCCCCACGCACCGGGCGCAGCAGCGCTTCGGCCGCCGCCTCCGCGGCGAAGCCGACGTGCGCCACCGGCACCTCCGAGTCAGCCGACATGACTACAGCGGGGTGACGTAGTGACCGTTGATGCCGCCGTCGACGAGGAACGACGAGGCGGTGACGAACGACGCGTCGTCGCTGGCCAGAAACGCAACCGCCGCACCGATTTCCTCGGGTTCGGCGAACCGCCCGACCGGGACGTGCACCAGCCGTCGCGCGGCGCGTTCGGGATCCTTGGCGAACAGCTCGCGCAGCAGCGGGGTGTTCACCGGTCCCGGGCACAGCGCGTTGACCCTGATCCCCTGGCGCGCGTACTGCACGCCCAGTTCACGCGACATTGTGAGCACACCGCCCTTGGAGGCGGTGTAGGAGATCTGCGATGTCGCCGAACCCACCACCGCCACAAAGGAAGCCGTGTTGATGATCGAGCCCTTCTGCTGCGGCACCATGTGGCGCAGCGCCGCCTTGCAGCACAAGAACACCGACTTGAGGTTGACGTCCTGCACCCGCTGCCACGCGTCGATGCCGGTGTTCTCGATCAGTTCGTCCTCGGGCGGGCTGATACCCGCGTTGTTGAACGCGATGTCGACGGATCCGTGCATCTCGGCGGCCGTGTCGAACAGCTCGTCCACGGCCACCGGGTCCGAGACGTCGACCTGGACGAAGGTGCCGTTCAGATCGTCGGCGACGGTTTTTCCCGCCGCCGGGTCGATGTCACCGATGACGACGGTCGCGCCCTCGGCCGTCATCCGCTTGGCGCTGGCCAGGCCGATTCCGCTGGCGCCGCCGGTGATGACGGCGACCTTGCCCGCCAAGCGTTGCGTCAGATCCATCAGGCCTCCTGCACGGCAATGAAGACGTTTTTGGTTTCGGTGAACGACAGCGGTGCATCCGGGCCCAGTTCGCGTCCGAGGCCGGATTGTTTGAAGCCGCCGAACGGCGTGTTGTACCGCACCGAGGAATGCGAATTGACCGACAGGTTGCCCGCTTCCACCGCCCGCGACACCCGCACCGCCCGCGACAGGTTCTCCGTCCAGATCGATCCGGACAACCCGTAGGGGGTGTCGTTGGCGAGCGCGATCGCGTCGGCCTCGTCGTCGAACGGCAGCACGGTGACCACCGGGCCGAAGATCTCCTCGCGCACCGTTCGGTCGGTGCGCTGCGGCGTCAACACTGTCGGCGGAAACCAGTACCCGGGCCCCGAGGGAGCCGACCCGCGGAACGCGACGGGCGCGTCGTCGGGCACGAACGAGGCCACGGTGTTCCAGTGCCCCTGTGACACCAGCGGCCCCATCTCGGTGTCCTTGGCGCGCGGGTCGCCGACCACGACACCCTTGACCGCGGGCTCGAACAGCTCCATGAAGCGGTCGTAGACGGTGCGCTGCACCAGGATTCGGCTACGCGCACAACAGTCCTGACCGGCGTTGTCGAACACCCCGTAGGGCGCGGTGGCCGCTGCCTGTTCCAGGTCGCAGTCGTCGAAGACGATGTTGGCGCTCTTGCCGCCGAGTTCGAGGGTGACCCGTTTGACGTGTTTGGCCGCACCCGCCATGACCCGGGTGCCGACCTCGGTGGAGCCGGTGAACACGACCTTGCGCACGTCGGGGTGCGAGACAAAGCGTTCCCCGACCACCGAGCCCTTGCCGGGCAGCACACGGAACAGGTCGGCGGGGATACCCGCCTCGACGGCCAACTCCCCCAGCCGGATCGTGGTGAGCGGCGTCCACTCGGCGGGTTTGATCAGCACCGCGTTGCCCGCGGCGAGCGCGGGCGCAAAACCCCAGGAGGCGATCGTCATCGGGAAATTCCACGGCGTGATGACGCCGACCACTCCGAGCGGCTCGTTGAAGGTCACGTCGATGCCGCCCGCGACGGGAATCTGCTTGCCCGACAGGCGCTCCGGTGCGGCGGCGTAGAACTGCAGCACGTCGCGGACGTGGCCGGCCTCCCACTCGGCGTTACCGATGGGGTGCCCGGAGTTGGCGACCTCGAGCGCCGCCAACTCGTCGATGTGCGCGTCGACCGTCGCCGCGAACGCACGCAGTGCGGCCGCCCGCTCGGCCGGCGCCTGCCGCGCCCAATCCCGTTGTGCGGCTTTCGCCCTGGCCACCGCATCGTCGACCGCGGCCTCGTCGGTCTGCTCGACGGTAACCAGCAGCTCCTCGGTCGCCGGGTTGATCACATCGGATGTGCTCAAGCATTCGCCCTTTCTCTTGCGTATGCGTCCGCCGCTTCGACGACGGCGGCGAACAGCCGCAGGTCGTCGAGGCGCTCTTCGGGATGCCACTGCACGGCCAGCACGAAATGCTCACCCGGTAGTTCGACCGCCTCGATGACCCCGTCGTCGTCCTGCGCGCTGATCACCAGCCCGTCGCCGAGTCGGTCGATGGCCTGGTGGTGGTAGCACTGCGCGTCCGACGACTCCCCGATGAGCTCGGCCAACCGCGTGCCCGGCAGGATGCGGACCGTCGACGTGGTGAACACCGCGTTGCCCTGCTGGTGGCGGGTGTGGCCGATGACGTCGGGCAGGTGCTGGTGCAGTGTGCCGCCCAGCGCGACGTTGAGGACCTGGGCGCCGCGGCAGATGCCCAGCACCGGCATGCCGCGCCGCATCGCGCCGCGAACCAGCGCGAACTCGAACTGGTCACGGCGCCGGTTGTCCTCGGTGTCGGCGTCGGTGGCCGGGTGCGGGTTCTGGCCGTAGTGAGCGGGAACGACGTCGCGCCCACCGGTGATGACGACGCCGTCGAGTCCGTCGAGCAACCGGTCGGCGATGTGGTCGTCAACAGGCTGCGGCGGAAGCAGAACCGAGATGCCGCCGGCCAGTTCGACGCCCTCGAAGTAGATCGCGGGCAAGAAGCTGGCCCGCACGTCCCACACCCCGGTCTGTGCCTGCTGCAGGTAGGTGGTCAATCCGAGTACGGGTCTCGCCGGGATGTCAGAGCCGCTCAAAGCCGCGAACCCTTTCCCAGTCCGTGACGGCGGCGTTGAACGCGGCCAACTCGACGCGGGCGTTGTTGAGATAGTGCTCGACGACCTCGTCGCCGAATGCGGCCCGCGCGACCTCGGACTTCTCGAACAGCGCCGCGGCCTCGGCGAGGGTGGTCGGAAGCCGTTCGACGCCACTGGTGTACGCATTGCCCTCAATGGGATCAGGCAACTCGAGTTCGCGTTCGATGCCGTACAGGCCGCCGGCAATCAACGCCGATACCGCCAGGTACTGGTTGACGTCACCGCCCGGGGCGCGGTTCTCCATCCGCATGCCGTGGCCGTGGCCGACGACGCGCAGCGCACAGGTCCGGTTGTCCAGACCCCACGCGATCGCGGTCGGGGCGAAACTGGCGTCGACGAACCGCTTGTAGGAGTTGATGTTCGGCGCGTAGAACAGCGTCAACTCCCGCAGGGTGGCCAGCTGTCCGGCCACGAAGCTGCGGAACATCGGCGACATGCCGAGCGGATCGGACTCGTCGGCGAACACCGCTGAGCCACCTGGACTGCCGTCGTCGCCCCGCAGCGAGATGTGCACGTGGCAGCTGTTGCCTTCGCGCTCATCGAATTTCGCCATGAACGTCAGGCTTTTGCCGTGCTGGTCGGCGATCTCCTTAGCGCCGTTCTTGTAGATCGTGTGGTTGTCACAGGTGACGCGGGCGTGGTCGAAACGGAACGCGATCTCCTGCTGGCCGAGATTGCACTCCCCCTTGACGCCCTCGCAGTACATGCCCGCACCGGTCATGCCGAGCCGGATGTCGCGCAGCAGCGGCTCCATCCGCGTCGAGCCGAGCATCGCATAGTCGACGTTGTAGTCCGAGGCCGCCGTCAACCCCCGGTACCCGTTGGCCCACGCCTCGCGGAAGCCGTCGTCGAACACCATGAACTCGAGCTCTGTCCCGACATAGGGCACCAGGCCAAGGTCGGCGAGCCGGTCGATCTGGCGGTTGAGGATGCTGCGCGGGGCCTGCTCCACCGGCTTGCCGTCGTGCCAATTCAGGTCGGCCATCACCATCGCGGTGCCCGGCAGCCACGGAATGCGCCGCAGCGTCGAGAAGTCCGGCGTCATCACCATGTCGCCGTAGCCGGTCTCCCAACTCGACATCGAGTACCCGTCAACGGTGTTCATGTCGACGTCGACGGCCATCAGATAGTTGCAGCATTCCGCGCCGTGCTCGGCGACCTCCTCGAGGAATAGCCGGGACGACACCCGCTTCCCCGTGAGCCTGCCCTGCATATCGCAGAACGCGACGATCACCGTGTCGATCTCGCCGTCTGCGACCATGCGCTCGAGATCGGCCTGCGACAACATGCCCGATGTGACGCTCATCCGTGGTGGGGCCTTTCCTTCGACAGCGCGAGATTGCGGGTAGTCAACCATTGGCTGTGACTCGGTCCGGCGTGCGCGCAAGTCTTTTACCGAGATGTCACTTCCAAAGGTAGGACACCAGACCTTTGCAAGTTTATTCTCCCTATGCCTCGTCACCGCGAGAAGGAGACCAAATCCGTGGCCGACAAGATGAAGAGCTCGGGTGGAGTCACGTACAGCCAAGCGGGCGACGGCTACTTCGAGAAGCGGCAACTCAAACGCACCGCCGGCTTCTGGGGCCTGTGGGGAATCGGCGTCGCCGCGGTCATCTCCGGTGACTTCTCCGGCTGGAACTTCGGCATCGGCGCGGCCGGATGGGGCGGCTTGGCGATCGCCTCCGTCGTCATCGTGATCATGTATTTCGGCATGCTCTTCTCGATCGGGGAGATGTCGGCGGCCATGCCCCATACCGGTGGGGCCTACTCATTCGCCCGCGCCGCGATGGGACCGTGGGGCGGCTTCGTCACCGGGTTCGCCGAAACCATCGAGTACGTGTTCACCACAGCAGTGATCGTCTACTTCTCGGCCTCCTACGCCAACGCCGTCACGACCGACCTGTTCAACCTCTCCCTGCCGATGTGGGTGTGGTGGATCATCCTGTATGCGATCTTCGTCGGGCTGAACTCATGGGGCGCGGAGATCTCGTTCAAGTTCGCCCTCGTCGTCGCGATCATCTCGATCGGCATCCTGGTGTTGTTCGGCATCCTGGCCATCGCCAACGGCGCGGTGGACTTTTCCAAGCTGTTCGACATCGCGCCGGATCCGGCCGCCGCGGGTTCCTCGACGTTCCTGCCGTTCGGCTGGGTCGCGATCCTCTACGCGATGCCGTTCGCGATGTGGTTCTTCCTGGGCATCGAGGAACTCCCGCTGGCCGCCGAGGAGGCCCACGACCCGGCCCGCGACATCCCCCGCGCCGGCATCTGGGGACTGGTCTCGCTGATCGGCTGCGGTGCGATCGTGTTCTTCCTCAATCCGGCGGTGACCGGGTCGGAGGCACTGGGTAGCTCGGACGAACCTCTGCTCGACGGCTTCCGCGCGTTCCTGCCCGCCAACCTCGCCGCGGTGCTGTCGGCGTTCGCGTTGATCGGGCTGCTGGCCAGCCTGCAGGGCATCATGTACGCCTACGGCCGCAACATGTACTCGCTGAGCCGGGCCGGCTACTACCCGAAGACGTTGTCGCTGACCGGTTCCCGGCAGACGCCGTATGTCGCGCTGCTGGCGGGGGCGGTCATCGGATTCGTGGCGCTGCTCATCGTCGACTACAACGAGGGTGCCGGAGCAGTGGTCCTCAACATCGCGGTGTGGGGTGCGGTGCTGGCGTACGGGTTGCAGATGATCTCGTTCATCCTGCTGCGCCGCAAGTTCCCCAACGCCCGACGACCGTGGGTGAGCCCGACCGGCAACTGGGGTGCGGTCGTCGCGCTGGTCATCGCGGCGGTGACATTCGTCGGCGTGCTCGTCAACCCCGACTACCGGCCCGCGGTCATCGCGATCGTCATCTTCTACGTCCTGGGACTGCTGGTGTTCGGCTTCTACGGCAGGCACCGCCTGGTGCTGTCGCCCGAGGAGGAGTACGCCGTCACCGGGGGCCTGCACGGTTACGACCCCGGCGCCGAAGGCCTCGGCGGCACCATCGAGGACGAGATTCTCAAGGGCCACACCGACTGAGCCACCGGGGCCCCGCACATTGCCCGGACGGCGAACGGCGATGGCATTTTTGCGGTCCGACCAGCGCTAACTAGACCCACGTCACACCCGTAACAGGTTTCGCTGCCGTCAACAAGGGTAATGTCGAGGGCGTGTGTGGAGCCACCGGCGAGGTGCGTCTCGACGGCCGGGTACCTGATGTAGCAGCTGTCTCGGCGATGGCCGAGGCGATGACACCCAGGGGTCCCGACTCGGCGGGCGCGTGGTCACAGGGCAGGGTCGCGCTAGGTCACCGTCGCCTGAAAATCATCGATCTGTCCGAAGCGGGCGGCCAACCCATGCTCGACTCCGAGCTGGGGTTGGCGATCGCGTGGAACGGCTGCATCTACAACTACAAGCAGCTGCGCCGCGAACTCAGCGAACACGGCTACCGGTTCTTCTCGCACAGCGACACCGAGGTGCTGCTCAAGGCGTATCACCACTGGGGCGACCGGTTCGTCGACCATCTCTTCGGCATGTTCGCGTTCGCGATCGTCGAGCGCGACAGCGGCCGGGTGCTGCTCGGCCGCGACCGGCTCGGCATCAAACCGCTGTATATCAGCGAGAATTCCAACCGCATCCGGTTCGCCTCGTCGCTGCCCGCCCTGCTCGCCGGCGGCGACATCGACACCCGCATCGATCCGATCGCGCTGCACCACTACATGACGTTCCACTCGGTGGTGCCCGCACCGCGCACGATTCTGCGTGGTGTCACCAAAGTGCCGCCGGCGTCGCTGATCGCGATCGAGCCGGACGGCCGCCGCACGACGAGGACGTACTGGGAGCCCGACTTCACCCGCAACCCCGACCGGGCCGACTGGTCCGAAAAGGACTGGGAAGACGCCGTTCTCGACGCGTTGCGCGTCGCCGTCGACCGACGCCTGGTCGCCGACGTTCCGGTGGGCTGCCTGCTCTCCGGCGGCGTCGACTCCAGCCTGATCGTCGGCCTGCTCGCCGAGGCGGGTCAACACGGGCTGGCGACGTTCTCGATCGGCTTCGAATCGGTCGGCGGTGTGGCCGGCGACGAATTCAAATACTCCGACATCATCGCCGAGCGGTTCGGCACCGACCATCACCAGATCCGCATCGGCACCGACCGCATGCTGCCCGCACTCGACGGGGCGATCGGCGCCATGAGCGAACCGATGGTCAGCCACGACTGCGTCGCGTTCTATCTGCTCAGCCAGGAGGTGGCCAAGCACGTCAAGGTCGTGCAATCGGGTCAGGGCGCCGACGAGGTGTTCGCCGGATACCACTGGTATCCCCCGCTGGGCAGCCCGGACGCGGCCACGGTCGAGGGAGCGGTGGCCAGCTACCGCAAGGCGTTCTTCGACCGCGACCGCGCGGGCTACGACGCGCTGGTGACACCGGCGTTCGCCGTCGACGGCGACCCGAGCCTGGACTTCGTCACCGAGCACTTCGCGCGGGCGGGCGCCGAGACCGGCATCGACCGCGGTCTGCGCCTGGACACCACCGTCATGCTCGTCGACGATCCGGTCAAGCGCGTCGACAACATGACCATGGCGTGGGGTCTCGAGGGTCGCGTGCCGTTCCTCGACCACGAACTCGTCGAGCTCGCCGCCACGTGCCCACCCGAGCTGAAGATCGCGCACGAAGGCAAGGGTGTGTTGAAGCAGGCCGCGCGCCAGGTGATTCCGTCCGACGTCATCGACCGACCGAAGGGCTACTTCCCGGTGCCTGCGCTCACCCACCTCGAGGGCCCGTACCTGGACATGGTGCGTGACGCGTTGTACGCGCCCGCCGCAAAGGAACGCGACCTGTTCCGACCCGCCGCGATCGACCGGTTGCTCGCCGACCCGAACGGACGCTTGACCCCGCTGCGCGGAAACGAACTGTGGCAACTGGCGCTGCTCGAACTGTGGTTGCAGCGACACGGCATCACGGGGCCCGCGGCATGACGGCGCTCGGACCCGACGCGGAGCAGACCGAAGCGATCACCCTCGGCTTGCACGACGCGTCACCGCAGCATCTCGTCGACGCGATGGCCGACGACGTCGTCATCGAAATGGGTTGGGGGCGGCTGATTTTCGGCCAGACGTTCGCCGACCCCGGCAAGCTGGCCGAGGTGCTCAGGCATGAGGGACACGGCAGACGTGACATCTGCATCTACGCCCGCGAACCCCACGTCCTGGTGTCGATGGCGCCCGCCGAACTGTTCATCGACCCCAGCCACACCTATCGGCTCCGGTTCACCGAGGACCCCGACCCCGGCAAGTCGCCGACCGGGTTCTCGGTGCGCTCCCTGCAGAGCGCCGACGACGCCGACGAGATGAACCGCGTGTACGTGCGCTGCGGCATGGTGCCCGCGCCCGTCGACGTGCTGTGGAACAACCACCAGACCCAGGACGCCCTCGACTACCTGGTCGCGGTGCGTGACGACGACGGCTCCGTGCTGGGCACCGTGACCGGTGTCGACCACAAACGGCTGTTCTCCGATCCGGAGAACGGTTCGAGCCTGTGGACGCTGGCCGTCGACCCGACGACGAGCCTGCCCGGTGTCGGCGCCGCGCTCACCCGGGCGCTGGCCGCGATCTACCGCGAACGTGGCCGCGCCTACATGGACCTGTCGGTCAGCCACGACAACGCCGCGGCGATCTCGCTTTACGAGAAGCTCGGTTTCGAGCGGGTGCCGGTGATGGCGGTCAAGCGCAAGAACGCGATCAACGAACCGCTGTTCACCCATCCACCCGAAACCGTGGAAGACCTCAATCCGTACGCGCGGATCATCGCCGACGAGGCGATGCGCCGCGGAATCTGGGTCGAGGTGCTCGACGCCGAAGCCGGCGAGATGCGCCTATCGCACGGCGGCCGCACCGTCATCACCCGGGAATCCTTGTCGGAGTTCACCTCCGCGGTGGCGATGGCGCGCTGCGACGACAAGCGACTCACCAGGCGGCTGGTGGCCGAGGCCGGCATCGCGGTGCCCAAGGGCAGGTTGGCGACCTTCGACAAGAGGGATCACGAGTTCCTCGAGGAGGTCGGTGACGTCGTGGTCAAACCGACCCGGGGTGAGCAGGGCAAGGGCATCACCGTCGGTATCAGCAGCGCCGAGGACTTGGACGCAGCGCTGGCTCGCGCCCGCCAGGAACACCCGCACGTGCTGATCGAGCAGCGTGCACCCGGCGACGACCTGCGGCTGGTGGTCATCGACGGCAAGGTGGTGGCCGCGGCACTACGCAGGCCCGCCGAGGTCGTCGGGACCGGACACCACACGGTGCGCGAGCTGATCGAGGCGCAGAGCCGGCGCCGGGCGGCGGCCACGGGCGGTGAATCCCGCATCCCGATCGACGCGGTCACCGAGTCAACGGTCACCGAAGCGGGTTGGTCGTTCGACGATGTACTTCCCGAAGGTGAGCGGCTGCGAGTGCGGCGCACCGCGAACCTGCACCAGGGCGGCACCATTCACGATGTCACCGCGAAGGTGCACCCTCACCTGTGTGACGTCGCGGTGCGGGCCGCGCACGCGATCGGCATACCCGTCACCGGAATCGATCTGCTGGTGCCCGACGTCACCGAGCCCGAGTACGTCTTCATCGAGGCCAACGAGCGCCCCGGGCTGGCCAATCACGAACCACAGCCCACCGCAAAGGCTTTCGTCGACTTCCTGTTCCCGGGGAGCCCCGCGTTGCCGCAGGCGTGGACGCCCGAGGAGTCGCCCGCCTGACTCACCAGGTGCTGGTGCGCATCACGATCTCGGCGGCCAGCTGCGCCGTGGACTCCGCGGCGTTGCGCCGGCCCAGCAGGTCGACCATCCGGTAGTCGCCGTACACGTAGCGCTGACTGGCCTTGGCGACCGCGCGTGCCGCGGGGGTGCTGACCAGTGCGGTGGTGTTCATCTCCACCGGCGGGCAGTGCTCGTCGCGGATCACGCCCGCGGCGTCGGCGACGCGCGGATGGCCGCGGTCGATGACGACCAACCCGATGAACCGGTCGAGCCGGGTGGCGGCCAGTTCCCACGCCAACTCGCCGCCGACGCGGTCCCCCACCAGCAGCGCCCATTTCACGCCGAGAGCGTCGAGGATGGCAACGACCGACTTGGCGGTCAGCCGAGGATCGGGCGGGACGACGACGGTCCGCAACGACGCGGTGTGCAGCCGCTGACACACGGCGTCATAGGCCGCGGCCGGTTGATGACCCGCCCCGAGCACCACCACCACCGATCCCTTGTCGGGACCGGAGACGTCGACGGGCACGCTGAAACCCTCGACGGCGACCGTGGTGGATGGCATTGGGCCACGCTACAGCGGTCCACGGGCCGACGCGGTCGTTTCGCCGGGAGTGAACGGGCGATTCAGAGCGCAGCGACGCGCTCGGCCTGCTCGGTCGCGATGTCCAGAAAGGTCTGGGGCAGCGTGGCTTTGACCGGAATCGTCGGATTCGGAGTCGGGAACGCGACGCCGTACACCGCCATGGTCCCGATGTTCTCGAAGGTGAAGTAGACGCTGCTGTCGACCCCGCCGAGTTGCATGGTCTGCTCGTAGACGAGCGCGTCGGCGCGAGGTGGATCCATCCTGGTCGTCGTCATCGGGATGCCCGGCGAGGACTCGTCGAAGAACGTCTCGAAGCGCGAGCACCGCTCGGCCGTCGCCGCCAGTTTGTCCAGATCCAGACGCCATGTCAGCACGGTCATCACAATGCGGGCGCCGTCGTAGCCGACGACGTATTCTTTCGCGCTGCCCGGACCGCGCTCCCCGGACTGCGCGATCACCCGGGTGAGTCCCTCAGAGCACCCCGCCGGTCGGGACAGCATGGCCGGAGGGGCGCCCGCCCCGTCACCACCCCGGCCGGGTTCGCGGACGACATGGTCGAACTGCACCCCCTGCGGGAAGTCGGCCGCGGTGAGCAGCGCTCTGTCCAGGCGGGCGCCGGGCCAGGTCGGCGAGCCCTCGATCGCGTGCGCGCAACCCGTCGATGTCAGCGCGGTGAGCAGCACCGCCACGGCGAGTCGCCGCATCATCGGCGGAGCCCCGTCACGATGTCGGGCCGGGCCGGGGCGCCGTCTTCGAGCAGGGTCAGCACCGCGTCCACGTCGAGGTGGCTGGTCAGCAGGTCGGCCATCAGATCCAGTTGCGCATCGCGGCGAGCACCGACGTCGACATCGTCGGCCACGACGAACCCACTGCGGCCGGCGGCCGCTGCGACCTCGACCAGCCAGGAGCGCCGCACGTCGTCGTTGTCGAGCACACCGTGCCAGTGGGTGCCGTACACCGCCTCGCGCCGCAGGCCGACCCCGAGCCACTGTTCCTCCGTCGAGCGGACGATCTGACCGTGGTGAATCTCGTAGCCGGACAACGGTTCTTCGTGACGGCGCACGGTCTTTTCGGCTGCGAAGACGAGGTCGACGTCGAGCAGGCCCAGGCCCGCCACGACGCCTGCACCGGACTCCACCGGATCGTCGATGTGCGCGCACAGCATCTGGAAGCCGCCGCACACCCCCAGCACCGGCAGGCCGCGCGTGGCGTGTGCGCTCACCGCGTCGGCAAGCCCGCTGCGGCGCAGCCAATCCAGGTCGGCGACGGTGGCCTTGCTGCCGGGGATCACGACCACGTCCACGTCGACGAGATCGGCGGGTTCACTGACCCAGCGGACCAGCACACCCGGTTCGCACGCGAGGGCTTCGACATCGGTCGAGTTCGAGATGCGGGGCAACCGGATCGCGGCAACCCGCAACCACTGCTCCCCCCGCGGCGGTTGCGGTTCACCGACCACGCGACGGGCCACCACCGAGACAGAGTCCTCGGTGTCCAGCCACAAGCCCTCGGCATACGGGATGACGCCGTAGGTCGGCCGCCCCGACAACTCCTGCAGTTGCACCAGGCCGGGCGCAAGCAGCGACGGGTCACCGCGAAACTTGTTGACCACGAACCCGGCGATCAACCGCTGGTCTTCGGGTTCCAGCACCGCGACGGTGCCGTAGAGGTGTGCGAGCACACCGCCGCGGTCGATGTCGCCGACCACGATCACCGGAAGCCCCGCGGCGCGCGCCAACCCCATGTTCGCCAGATCAGTTGTCCGCAAATTGATTTCGGCGGGCGAGCCGGCACCCTCGCAGATGACGGCATCGAATTCGGCGCGCAGCTGCTCCAGTTCGCCTGCGACGACGGCGCCCAGGCGATCGCGGTGGTGGATGTAGTCGCGCGCGCTGACGGTATCGACCACCCGACCGCGCACCACCAGCTGCGAGGTGCGGTCGCTGCCGGGTTTGAGCAGGATCGGGTTGAACCGGGTGTGCGGCGCCAGACCGGCGGCGCGGGCCTGCATCGCCTGGGCCCGGCCGATCTCGCCGCCGTCGACGGTGACCGCGGAGTTGTTCGACATGTTCTGCGCCTTGAACGGTGCGACGCGAATACCCTTGCGCGCCAACAGCCGGCACAGCCCGGCCACCACCATCGACTTGCCGGCGTCCGAGGTGGTGCCTGCCACCAGCAGGGCGCCGCCCGCCGGTTGTGAATCAGGCGACGCGACTGCGTGTTCGGGCGTCGTCGGATTCACAGTCGAGCGTTCTAGTCGGCGACTGTCAGGATCTCGGCGCCGTCGTCGGTGACCACCAACGTGTGCTCGAACTGCGCGGTCCACCTCTTGTCGGTGGTGGCGACGGTCCAACCGTCGTCCCAGATCTCGTAGTCCAGGCCGCCGAGGTTGATCATCGGCTCGATGGTGAACGTCATACCCGGCTCCAGGACCGTGTCCACCGCGGGCTGGTCGTAGTGCAGGACCACCAGGCCGTTGTGGAACGTGGTGCCGATGCCGTGGCCGGTGAAGTCGCGAACCACGTTGTAGCCGAATCGGTTCGCGTAGGACTCGATGACCCGCCCGACGACCGACAGCTGCCGCCCGGGTTTGACGGCCTTGATCGCGCGCATGGTCGCCTCGTGCGTGCGCTCCACGAGCAGGCGGTGTTCCTCGGAGACGTCGCCCGCCAGGAAGGTCGCGTTGGTGTCTCCGTGCACACCGTCGATGTACGCGGTCACGTCGATGTTGACGATGTCGCCGTCCTCGATGACCGTCGAGTCCGGGATGCCGTGGCAGATGATCTCGTTGAGCGAGGTGCAGCAGGACTTCGGGAAGCCCTTGTAGCCGAGGGTCGAGGGATAGGCGCCGTGATCGATCATGTACTCGTGGGCGATGCGGTCCAGCTCGTCGGTCGTGACGCCGGGTGCGACGGCTTTACCCGCCTCGGCCAGCGCACGCGCCGCGATGCGGCCCGCGACGCGCATCTTCTCGATCACCTCGGGCGTCTGCACCCACGGCTCGCTGCCCTCGTCGACGGTCTGCTTCCAGGCGTACTCCGGCCGTGGAATCGACGCGGGCACCGGCAGCGTCGGCGAGACCACGCCGGGGCGGAGGGCGGTACGAACGGGCATGTCAACAGGGTAGACGAGGTCAGCGCCGGTCGAACGGGGTGAGCCGCCAGGACCGGCGCGGCCCGCGGACGTCCACCGAGCCGCAGACCACCTTGCCGGTCAGGATGACGTGCGGGTTGCCTTCGGCCGGCGCGTCTCTGCGGTGATCGCGGGCGCTGCCCACGTTGACCTCGACGTCGTCGATGGAGGCGCTGGCCCCGTCGGGCAGCCGCAGTTCAAGCCCCCCGAACTTGAGGTCGAGCTCGATGACGACCATCGGCCCGGCGAAGCGCGCCCGGGTCAGGTCCAAGTCCACCGAACCCATCCGCCGGTGCAGGGCCAGCCGGCTCGGCACCGTCCATTCGCCGTGCCGCTTGAGGGAGCCGAGCACACCACGCAGCTCGACGCGATCGGCGGCCGAGGCGACGATGGCGCCCGGGCCGGGCAGGTCGCCCACCAGCGCGTCCAGGTCCGAGTGCAGGCGTGCCCGCGCCACTGCCGCCGAGCGCTCCTCGAACTCCTCGATGTCGATCAGGCCCAGCGCGACGGCGTTGTGCAGTCGTCGCAGCGTGCCGTTGCGGTCGGCGTCGGAGACGCGCATGGCGTCGTGGTTGGTCTCGGTCATCGCACGTTCCACGGTACGGCGACGACGCCCGATCAGGCCAGGTAGTCCGGCGGCAGCCCGTCGAGCATGCCCTTGAGCATCCGCACCGCGTACTCCGAGGACCCGCCCCCGACGATCATCGCGGCGAAGGCCATGTCGCCGCGGTATCCGGCGAACCACGAGTGCGATCCGCCCGCGAACTCCGCCTCACCGGTCTTGCCGCGCACGTCGCCCGCACCCTGTAGATCCTCGGCGGTGCCGTTGGTCACCACCAGCCGCATCATCGGCCGCAGACCTTCGACGATCTTCGGGTCCATCGGCGCCGGGCCCTCGGCGATCTCCGTTTCTTTACCCTGAATCAGTTGCGGGACAGGGGTTTTCCCGGCCGCGACGGTCGCCGCGGCCAACGCCATACCGAACGGGCTGGCCAGCACCTTGCCCTGACCGAAGCCGTCCTCGGTGCGCTCGGCGAGGTCGACGGTGGGGGGCACGGAACCGGTCACGGTCCTCAGGCCGGGGATGTCGTAATCGGCGCCCAGGCCGTACTTGGCCGCGGCCATCGTCAACCCGCGCGGCGGCATCCGGCTGGCCAACTCGGCGAAGGTGGTGTTGCAGGAACTGGCGAACGCCCGCGACATCGGCACGGTGCCGAGGTCGAAGCCGCCGTAGTTGGGCACCGTGCGGTGGCCGATGTCCATCGTGCCGGGGCACGGAAGCATCGTGTTGGGAGTGGCCATATCGCGCTCGATGGCCGCCCCGGCGGTCACCATCTTGAACGTCGAACCGGGCGGATACAGGCCGGTGGTGGCGATGAGACCTTCGGTGTCGGCGGCCGCGTTCTGCGCGACGGCCAGGATCTCACCGGTCGACGGTTTGATCACGACGATCATCGCCTTCTTGCCGGTGAAGTTGACCGCGTTCTGCGCGGCGTTCTGCACCGAACGGTCGAGGCTGATCCGGATCGAGGGCGCGGGATCACCCGCCACCTCGTTGAGCACGTCGACGTCGACGCCGTTCTGGTTGACGGTGACCACCCGCCACCCCGCGTTTCCGCCGAGTTCACCCGCGACCGCCCTCTTGACCTCGCCGACGATCGCCGGCGCGAATTTCTCGTCGGTGGGCAGCATTTCGGCAAGCGGCGTGATGACCACACCGGGTTGCGCACCGATCGCGGCGGCCACCGGGTCGTGGTCGGACTTGCGCAGCGTGATCAGGTTCAGCGGCTGCTTGGATGAGCTGGCCTGCTCGGCGAGCCGCTGCGGGTCGAGCGTGTTGTCGAACGGCCGCAAGGCATCCACGACGGCCCGGGCGGTCTGCATCAGCGACCCGCCCGCCGCCCGGGCGTCCAGCGAGTAGCTGTACAGGTATCCGGGCACCAGCACCTCGGTACCGCCGCGTTCGATCACCGACGCCCGCGGCGGCGCGTCGGCGCGCAGCGCGAAGGTCTGGTTCTCGCCGAGTCGCGGGTGCAGGCCGGTGGCGCTCCACCGCACGATCCAGCGGCCTTCGTCGCGGACCATGTTGAGCTGTCCGTCGTAGGTCCAGGTCCGGTCCTTGGGCAGATGCCACGTGTAGCGGTAGGTGACGCTGCCGGTGTCCATCGCGTACTTGGAGCCCAGGATCTGCGTGTCCACGTGGGTGGCTTGCAGCCCGGCCCACGCCTCGTTGAGGTCTTCGCGCGCATCGGCGGGCCGATCGCTGAGTTCGGCCGCGCCCGCGGTGTCCCCGGTCGCGAGCGCCGCGAAGAACTTCTCGGCGGCGGTCTCGGGCCCGGCGGGCTTGGGCGTACAGGCGCTGTTGAGGCCGACGGCCACGATTCCGACCGCGGCCAAGCACATGATGCGTGTTACTGAAGATGCCATTGGGGCAGATGTTACGAAGTCGAGACCTGCAATCCCGGTAGGCGCACCGATTTTTGCGAGTCGGTTCTCCGATTGGGCGGCTTAACGGGTTGATTGCACGCACCTGGCGCGTGAGATCAACCCCTTAAGGGCGAATCGGCGCCTGGGGCCGTCTGCCGGTCGGCGCGCCCGCGGCCGTCTGCCGGTCGGCGCGCCTGGCGCCTCAGCCCGCGGTCGGCCCGGCGCCGAATGTCAGCCCGCGGCCGGTGCCCGCACCACCAGCGGCACTCCCGGGAAGTAGGCGGCCATCTCCGAGCGCGACTTGCGCAGCGCCGCGGTGCCGTAACCCTGCTTGCGATGGTCGGGGTGGATCCAGATCCGCACGTTGACCTCACCGGAGACCAGGTCGCCGAACACCATCCCGATCTTCTCGGAGCCGTGCACCGCGACCAGCCAAGCCGCCTCTTCCGCGTCGACGCGTCGCAGGCCGGCGCGGATCTCGTCGTCGAGGTCGCCCGCGGGGGCGCGCGACCCGTCGCCCGCCTCGCGCACGTCCTGGGTGCGTGCGGCGAAGATGTCGCGATCGGCGTCGGCGAGGAACGGGCGCAGCGCCATGCTGTCCGCGCTGCGTGCCGGCTCACCCATGGTGAAGCTGAGCTGGTTGTTGAGGTCCTCGAGTTCGGCGGCGATCCGGCGCCGCGACACCTTGGTCAGCCGATCGAACGACAGCCGCAGCACCGCCTCGGCGGCCGTGTGCGATGCGCCGAGCATGCTCGCGATCGCCTCGATCGCGGCGTCATAGTCCTCGGAATCGACGATGACGTCGAGCAGTTCGTGCCGCCGTTCCAGCGCGCGAACCATCGTGTCGGCGATCTCCCTGCGCGCGATTGTCCGGTCGTCGTCAGCCATGCCGTGAGCGTAAATGAGTCGGGCGCCCGGAACGGTCAGTCGAGCAGAACGGTCGCGAACGTTCCCACCTGTTGGAAGCCGACGCGCTCATAGGTGGCCCGCGCGACGGTGTTGAAGTCGTTGACGTACAGGCTCGCCGTGCGCCCGGACCGGACCACCGCCTCGGCCAGCGTGGCGGTGCCCGTGGCGCCCAGACCATGCCCGCGCCAGTCGGGGTGCACCCACACGCCCTGGATCTGTCCGACCGTCGGCGACTGCGAACCGACCTCGGCCTTGAACACCACCTCGCCGCGTTCGAAGCGGGCCCACGCCCGGCCCGCGGCGATCAGACCGGCGACCCGCCTGCGGTATCCCCTGCCTCCGTCGCCGAGCCGCGGGTCGATGCCGACCTCACCGATGAACATGTCGATCGAGGCGACGAGGTAGGCGTCGAGTTCGTCGGCACGCACCTGGCGTACGGCGGGATCGGTCGCACACGACGGCGGTGTGCTCAACGCCAGAAGCGGCTGATGCTCACGCACATCGCGGGCGGCACCCCAGGCGTTCTCGAGGCGACGCCACATCGGCAGCACCAACTCGGCCCGCCCGACCAGCGAGGAGCAGCGACGCGCGGTGCTCATCGCCTTCTCGGCGAACGCATGAAGGTCAATCATGTCCCCGCGCAACGGAATCAGGTTCGCACCGGCGTAGCACAGCGATTCGGTGGGTCTGCGCCGCGTCCACAGCTCCCCGCCGATCGCCGAAGGTTCCACACCGTATTCGGCCACCCGGCAGGCGACCATGCATGAGCCGATCGGATCCTCGTCGAGCACCCGCATCACGGCGCCGACGTCACGCACCACCGAGACCCGTCGTTCGTCAACGTGACGAAACAGCGGCGGTGCCGACATGGGATCTCTTTCTCGCCGACACCGGGCGGTCTACCCGGTGTTTGGGATCACATTCAGCTTACGGTCACGACCGGCGAACCGCTGGCATCTGTTCCCCGCTCTGTGTTGATTTCTGAGGCCAACCTCATTGCCTCTTCGATCAGCGTCTCGACGATCTGGGCCTCGGGGACGGTCTTGATGACCTCGCCCTTGACGAAGATCTGACCCTTGCCGTTGCCGGACGCCACCCCGAGGTCGGCCTCGCGCGCCTCGCCGGGACCGTTGACGACACAACCCATCACGGCGACGCGCAGCGGAACGTCCATCCCCTCCAGTCCGGCGGTGACCTCGTTGGCCAACGAGTAGACGTCGACCTGGGCGCGCCCACACGACGGGCACGACACGATCTCCAGCGACCGCGGACGCAGGTTCAGCGATTCGAGGATCTGGTTGCCCACCTTGACCTCTTCGGCGGGCGGCGCCGACAGCGAGACGCGGATGGTGTCGCCGATGCCCTTGGACAGCAGTGCGCCGAACGCGACCGCCGACTTGATCGTGCCCTGGAACGCCGGGCCCGCCTCGGTGACGCCCAGATGCAGCGGGTAGTCGCACTGCGCGGCCAGCTGTTCGTAGGCGGCCACCATCACGACGGGGTCGTTGTGCTTGACGCTGATCTTGATGTCGCCGAAGCCGTGCTCTTCGAACAGCGACGCCTCCCACAACGCCGACTCGACCAGCGCCTCGGGCGTGGCCTTGCCGTACTTCTCCATGAAGCGCTTGTCCAGCGATCCGGCGTTCACGCCGATGCGGATCGGGACGCCCGCCGCGCCCGCGGCCTTGGCGACCTCGCCGACCCGGCCGTCGAACTCCTTGATGTTGCCGGGGTTGACGCGCACGGCCGCGCAGCCGGCGTCGATGGCGGCGAAGATGTACTTCGGCTGGAAATGGATGTCGGCGATCACCGGAATCTGGCTGTGCCGGGCGATCTCGGCGAGCGCGTCGGCGTCCTCCTGTCGCGGGCACGCCACCCGCACGATGTCGCAACCCGACGCGGTCAGTTCGGCGATCTGCTGCAACGTGGAGTTGACGTCGTGGGTCTTGGTGGTGCACATGGACTGCACCGCGATCGGGTGGTCGCTGCCGATGCCGACATCGCCGACCATCAACTGACGGGTTTTGCGTCGGGGTGCCAGAACCGGCGCCGGGGGCGCCGGCATGCCCAGTCCGATTTGTTGGCCGGAGGCCATTTACTCTCCTACTGCTTACTGGAAGATTCTGATGGGGTTGACGAAGTCGGCGGTCACGGTCAACAGCATGTAGCCGGCCACCACGACGAGGATCACGTACGTGGCGGGCATCAGCCGCAGATAGTTGACCGGAGCCGCGGCCACTTTGCCGCGTGCCGACCGGATCGTGTTGCGGATTTTCTCGTAGAACGCGATCGCGATGTGGCCACCGTCGAACGGCAGCAGCGGTACCAGGTTGATCGCGCCCAGCACGAAGTTCAATTGCGCCAAGAAGAACCAGAACGCGACCCACAGCCCCTGGTCCACGGCGTCGCCGCCGATGATGCTGGCGCCGACGACGCTGATCGGTGTTTCGGGGTCACGCTCCTCACCGCCGATGGAGCGCACCAGCGCGCCCATCTTGGTCGGCAGCTTGGCCAGCGACTTACCGATCTCCACGGCCAGGTCGCCGGTGAACGCGATCGTCGCGGGTGCCGCCGACAGCGCGTTGTACTGCGTGGGCCCGAACTGCGCCGCGGTGATACCGACCGTGCCGACGGGAACCGGTTCGGCCACATCACCCTTGGCGACCCACCGCTGGGCGGGGACGACGTCGACGAGGGTCGTGAACTCGTCGCCGTCGCGCTGCACGGTGAACTCGGTCGGACCGTCGAGCGCGCGGACGGCGGTGACCAACTCGTCGAAGTTCGCCACCGGCGTATCGCCGATCTTGACCACCGTGTCCCCGGCTTGGATGCCCGCGGCCGCGGCCGGCGAGGGCGCCAGGCAGTCACCGAGCTGACCCCTGCTGACTTCGGCCTTCACGCACGACGTCTCACCGACGATCGCCGTGGTCGGCGCGTGCAGGTTGGGCAGGCCCCACACCACGGCGATGCCGTAGATCAGCACCAGGCCGATGACGAAGTTCATCCCCGGCCCGGCGGCCAACACCGCGACGCGCTTCCACGTCTTCTGCTTGTACATCGCGCGGTCCTGCTCGTCGGGCGCGAGTTCCTCCACCGAGGTCATGCCCGCGATGTCGCAGAATCCGCCCAGCGGGACCGCCTTGACGCCGTACTCGGTGCGGTCCCCGAGCTTGTTCGCCCGCCACGTCGCCCACAGCGTCGGACCGAAGCCCACGAAGTAGCGGCGCACCTTCATTCCGGTGGCGCGCGCCACCCACATGTGGCCGCATTCATGCAGCGCCACCGAAACCAAGATGGCCAGTGCGAACAGCACGACACCGGTGAGCCACATCATCTGGTGCTGATTACCTTCCGCTCGACCGCGCGCGCGGCACGGTCACGCGCCCACTGCTGGGCGTCAAGTACGTCATCCACGGTAGCTGGTTCGGCGGCCCACTGGTCGGCAGCGCGCAGCACGTCGTCGATGGTGCGCACGATCTCCGGGAAGCGGATACGCCCGTCGAGGAACGCCGCGGCCGCCTCCTCGTTGGCGGCGTTGTAGACCGCCGGCAGGCAGCCACCCCCTTCCCCGGCGTGGCGGGCCAGCGCCACGGCGGGGAACACCTCATCGTCGAGCGGCTCGAAATCCCAGGTCGAGGCGGTGCTGAAGTCGCAGGCCAACGCCGCCGCGGGAACCCTCTGCGGCCACCCGAGGGCCAGCGCGATCGGCAGCTTCATATCCGGCGGGCTGGCCTGCGCCACCGTCGAACCGTCGGTGAACGTGACCATCGAGTGCACGATCGACTGCGGGTGCACCACCACCTCGATGCGGTCGTAGGGCACGCCGAACAGCAGGTGCGTCTCGATCAGCTCGAGCCCCTTGTTGACCAGCGACGCCGAGTTGAGCGTGTTCATCGGCCCCATCGACCAGGTCGGGTGGGCGCCGGCCTGCTCGGGGGTCACCGACTCCAGCCGCTCGGCGTCCCAACCGCGGAAGGGACCGCCCGATGCGGTCAGCACGATCTTGGCCACTTCGTCGGGGCCACCTGCGCGCAGGCACTGCGCCATCGCCGAGTGTTCGGAGTCCACGGGCACGATCTGACCTGGTCGGGCGGCCTTGAGCACCAAGGGGCCACCGGCGACGAGCGACTCCTTGTTCGCCAGCGCCAGGCGTGCACCGGTCCCGAGCGCGGCCAGCGTCGGCCGCAGCCCCAGCGCGCCGACGAGCGCGTTGAGCACGACGTCGGCATCGGTGTTCTCGACGAGCGCGGTGACGGCGCCGGGTCCTGCGTACGTGACGTCTCCGACGCGGGCGGCGGCCACCTGGTCGGCGACCGCGATATTGGTCACACCGGTCGTTGCACGCTGCCGCGCCAGCAGGTCCGGGTTGGCGCCGCCGGCGGCCAGGCCGACCACCTCGAAGCGGTCGGGGTTGGCGGCGATGACGTCGAGCGCCTGCGTCCCGATCGATCCGGTGCTGCCGAGGATCAGCACGCGTCGCCGGCCTGACGCCCCGTCGCCGCGCTCGGCTCCGCCGGAAATACTCACCGAACCATTGTGCCGCCTGCCGGCGCCCACTCGTCAGCCCTGCCGAGGGAGGGCGTCATCCGCCGTCGAATTGTGACGCGAATCTGACGGGACCCATCCACTCACCGCCGCGGTCCGAATTCCCGGTGTCACAGCAGAGGACGGCACCAACCCGTCCACGACAAGGGAGCAGCGCATGAAGATCAACTTCGGCAAGTCCGTATCCGTGGCGGGGGTGGCCGCGGCCGCGATCCTGACCCTCTCGGCGTGTTCGAACGACGCCACCTCCGCGGCGCCCTCGGCCGCGGCGGAGTCGACGCCGACCAGCGTCGCGCCCGCACCGATGGAGCAGTCCATGGACCCGGCCGCCGATTTGGTGGGGGCCGGTTGTGCGACGTACGCCGAACAGGTGCCCTCGGGTCCGGGCTCGGTGGCCGGAATGGCGCAGGACCCGGTGACTGTCGCCGCGTCGAACAACCCGATGCTCACGACGCTGACGCAGGCGCTGTCCGGACAGCTCAACCCGAACGTCAACCTCGTCGACACGCTCAACGGCGGGGAGTTCACCGTCTTCGCCCCGACCGATGAGGCGTTCGGAAAGATCGATCCGGCCACCATCGAGACCCTCAAGACCGACAGTGAGCTGCTGACCAGCATCCTCACCTACCACGTGGTGCCCGGGCAGGCCAGCCCGGCGCAGGTCCCCGGCGACCACAAGACGGTCCAGGGCGCCAACGTCTCGGTCACCGGCGAGGGCGCCGGCCTCAAGGTCAACGACGCAGGCCTGGTGTGCGGCGGGGTGTCGACCGCCAACGCGACGGTGTACATGATCGACACCGTCCTGATGCCCCCGGCCGCCTCATAGGCCAACCGACCGCGAGCGGGCGCGGAATCGCTTGAACTCCACATGCGCGATTCCGCGTCCGCTCGCCTCTTGAAGGACCGCGAATGTTCACCCTCGTTCTCATCGGCTTCCTCGGCGGACTGATCACCGGCATCTCGCCGTGCATCCTGCCCGTGCTGCCGGTGATCTTCTTCTCCGGCACGCAGACCGCTCGCCTCGAGGCGGGTGCACCCGCGGCCCCCGGCGCAGCCACCGCCACCGCAACACGGCCTTCCCTCGTCGAGCGGCTGCGGCCCTACCTGGTGATCGCCGGGCTGGTGGTCAGCTTCTCGACCGTGACGCTGCTCGGTTCGACGGTGCTGTCGCTGCTTTCCCTGCCGCAGGACGCGATCCGCTGGGTCGCGCTGGTCGCGCTCATCGCCATCGGCGCCGGCCTGATCTTCCCCAAGTTCGAGGCGCTGCTGGAAAAGCCGTTCACGCGACTACCGCAGAAGCAGTTCGGTTCCGGGCGAGGCGGATTCGGTCTCGGTTTGGCGCTCGGCGTCCTGTACGTGCCGTGCGCGGGACCGGTGCTGGCCGCCATCATCATCGCGGGGGCCACCGGCAGCATCGGCATCGCCACCGTGGCGTTGACCCTGTCCTTCGCCGTCGGTGCCGCGCTGCCTCTGCTGTTCTTCGCACTCGCGGGCCGTCGCGTCGCGGAACGGGTCGCGGCCTTCCGAAACCGCCAGCGCCAGATCCGCATCGCCGCCGGGGTGGTCACGATTCTGCTGGCACTCGCGTTGGCGCTCAACCTGCCGGCCGCGCTTCAGCGTGCCATCCCGGACTACACGAGCACCCTGCAGGAGCGGGTCGGCGGTGACGAAAAGATCCGGCAACAACTCAACCTCGGCGGGCTGGTCAACGACCAGAACAGGCTGCTGTCCAACTGCAGCAACGGCGCTCCCGAACTCGAGAGTTGTGGGCCGGCGCCGGACCTGACGGGCATCACCGCCTGGCAGAACACGCCCGGGGCCGGCCCGGTCGATCTGAAAGCGTTGCGCGGCAAGGTGGTTCTGGTCGACTTCTGGGCGTACTCGTGCATCAACTGTCAGCGGGCGATCCCGCACGTCGTCGACTGGTATACCGCGTACCGGGAGGCCGGGCTGGAGGTGATCGGTGTGCACACCCCGGAGTACGCCTTCGAACGGGTACCGGACAACGTTGCAAGCGGTGCCCGAGACCTGGGCATCACCTATCCCATCGCGCTCGACACCAACTACTCGACCTGGACGAACTACCGCAACCGGTACTGGCCGGCCAAGTACCTGATCGACGCCGAGGGCACGGTGCGCCACATCAAATTCGGCGAAGGTGACTACGCCAGGACGGAACAGTTGATCCGCCAACTGCTTTCGCAGGCCAATCCGGAGGCCGCCTTGCCACCCCCGACCGAACAAATCGACGCCACACCCCCGCGCGGGCTCACTCCCGAGACCTATCTCGGTGTCGGCAAGATGGTCAACTACGGCGGTAGCGGTACCTACGACCAGGGCACCTTCACCTTCGCCGATTCAAAACTCCCGTCCGAGGACACATTCGGGCTTCGAGGGCGCTGGAAGCTCGACTACCAGGGCGCCACCGCCGAGGGCCCGGACTCGACGATCCGGCTGGACTACCACGCCCGCAACGTGTATCTCGTGGTCGGCGGGACCGGCACGGTGACGGTGACGCGCGACGGTGAATCGCGCCGGATCCCGATCGACGGCCCGCCGAGGTTGCGACAACTCGTCGGTGACGACGCCGTCCGCGGCGGGACGTTGGAGGTTCAGCTGAGCCGAGGCCTGCAGGCGTTCTCCTTCACCTACGGCTGAAATCCGACCCATCTGGGAACCGGCCGGCTCCGAATAGCCATTGCAAGCAAGTTCCGGCGGCACCTGCCGTCCCGTCCAGAAGTGGAGTGCGAGTGATGAATACCAGGAAGAAGATCGTCAGCGCGGGCGTGGCCGCACTGGGGGCCGCGGGCCTGATGCTGGGCACAGCGGCCACCGGGCATGCCGAGATGGTGGGCCCGGGTTGCACCGCGTACGCGCAGCAGGTGCCGGCGGGCCCGGGCTCGGTGATGGGCATGGCCCAGGACCCGGTCGCGGTCGCCGCCTCGAACAACCCGCTGCTGACCACGTTGACGAAAGCCGTTTCGGGGCAACTCAATCCGCAGGTCAACCTCGTCGACACGCTCAACGGGGGCCAGTTCACGGTGTTCGCGCCGACCGATGACGCGTTCGCCAAGCTGGACCCGGCCACCATCGAGACGCTCAAGACCGATGCCCCGCTGTTGACGAGCATCCTGACCTATCACGTGGTGCCCGGTCAGGCCGGCCCGGCCCAGGTGGTCGGCACGCACAAGACCGTTCAGGGCGCCGACGTCACCGTGACCGGACACGGCAACGATCTGAAGGTGAACGACGCCTCGGTCGTCTGCGGTGGTGTACAGACGGCCAACGCGACCGTCTACCTCATCGACTCGGTGCTGCTGCCGCCCAACTGACCAATCCCGCCACCGGAATCGGAGGGCAGCCCGTGCCACCCCCAGCCGGGCTGCCCTCCCCGGCTAGAGGCTGCCGAGTTGTTGCAGCAGCCCGTGCAGGTCGAGTTGGCCGCGGTGCGCGACCAGCGTGTCGCCCTGAAACCGGTCGATGTGGATTCCGGCGACCGCGACCTTGGCGCCCGTCGCCGGGATGCCGCGGAACTCGCCGTCATGGGTGCCGGTGAACGTGAATCGCGTGATGCCGTGCGAACCGTCGACCAGAATCTCTTCGATCGCATGCCGGCCGTCGGAGAACCCCCGAGTGAACTCTTCGAGGTGCGCCTGCCACTCCTGCCACCCCAGGACGGGTGGGCCGGCGACCTCGACGACCAGCCGGGGTGAGACCAGGGTCTGCACCGTCGCCCAGTCCCGGCGGTCGATCGACGTGTAGAGGCACTCGACCAGATCGCGAATCTCGTCCTCGCTGAACGTCATGGCCGCACCTTGGCGATGATGGTCTCGGCGAACCGCTCGATCGGCTCCCGGTACCGCTCCACCCCGCCGGGTTCGAGGTCCATCCCCATCCAGGGACTGCACATCACCGCGGTGATGCCGGCGTCTTCGGCCCGCTTGTACAGATCCGGCGTCGGAGGCTCGAGCAGCGCCAGCATGATGTCGAAGCGTTCGTTCTCGCGGCCGTACTCGCGCAGCAGCGCGCGCAACTTCTGGCAGTAGCCCACGGCGTCGTCCCACCGGTAGGCGTAGCCGACCCAGCCGTCACACAGTCGTGCCGCGCGGCGCAGCGCGGCGTCGGACTCCCCTCCGCACAGGATCGGCACCGGGGCCACCGGATGGGGTTCGATCATCATCTCCGGCACTTGGTAGTACTGGCCGCTCCACGACACCCAACCGCCGCGCCACAGTTCGCGCAGGGCGGGAATCATCTCGTCGAGCCGCTTGCCGCGGGTTGCGAAATCCTGCCCCATCAACTCGTATTCCTCGCGCATCCAGCCCACGCCCGCGGCCAGCGACACCCGGCCGTCGGACAGCACCGACGCGGTCGCGACCTGCTTGGCCACTTCCAACAGCGGGCGTGCCGGCGCGATGTAGACGGCGTTGGAGAACCGCAGCCGGGTCGTCGCCGCGGCCATCGCACCGATCTGCACCCAGCAGTCCGGCCAGGCGGTCTCCGGTGCCCACATCGGCTTTCCGGTCGGCGAATCCGGATACGGCGAACTGAGTTCGCGCGGATAGATCATGTGGTCCGAGCACACCATCCCGTCGTAGCCGGCCTCGTCGAAGGCGCGTGCGAGCCCGAGGATCTCTGACGTTTTCATGAACGCGGTGCCCGACCAGAACTCCATCCTGTTTCTCTATCGCGAATTCCGGGCAGCATCAATGCCATGCCCACATTGTTGTGGTTTCGTCGCGATCTGCGGCTGAGCGATCTGCCCTCCCTGCTGGCCGCGGCCGCCGGTGACGGTGAGGTGCTCGCCTGTTACGTCCTCGACCCCCGGCTGGAAGCCTCGGCCGGTGCCCGTCGACTGCAGTACCTCTACGACGCGCTGCGCGATCTGCGCGACGGCCTCGGCGGCAGGCTGTACGTCACGCGAGGCCGGCCCGAAAAGCGAATACCCGCTGTCGCCAAGGCGATTGGCGCGTCGGCGGTGCACATCTCGGCGGACTACTCGCCGTTCGGCCGGCGGCGCGACGACGCCGTGGAGGCCGCACTGGGTGATATCCCCCTCGAGGCGTCGGGCTCGCCGTACCTCGTCTCCCCCGGCCGGGTGACCAAACCCGACGGAAGTCCGTACAAGGTGTTCACCCCGTTTTATCGGGCCTGGCGTGAACACGGCTGGCGTGCGCCCGCCAAGTCCGGCCCGAAATCGGCGCGCTGGCTCGAGCCGGCCGATGTCGGGGGCACGGTGGACATCCCCGACGCGGGGGGCGACCTCGACCGGCCCGCCGGTGAGACCGCCGCCCGCAAGCAGTGGAAGTCGTTCGTGGCCAACGGCCTCGACACGTATGCCGACGACCGCAACCGCCCCGATCTGGACAGCACCAGCCGCATGTCGGCGCATCTGAAGTTCGGCGCCATCCATCCGCGCACCATGGCCGCCGACCTCGGCCGAGGTGAGGGCGCGCAGGCGTACCTGCGGGAGTTGGCGTTTCGCGACTTCTACGCCGCGGTGCTCAACGAATGGCCACGCAGCGTCTGGTGGAACTTCAATCGGTCGTTCGACGAGATGAGCCTCGACGGCGGCCCCGAGGCGCAGAAGCGGTTCGAGGCCTGGAAAGAGGGCAGGACGGGTTATCCGATCGTCGACGCCGGTATGCGCCAACTCGCCGAGACCGGCTGGATGCACAACCGGGTCCGGATGATCGTCGCCTCCTTCCTGGTCAAAGACCTGCACCTGCCGTGGCAGTGGGGTGCGCGCTGGTTCCTCGAGCAGCTGGTCGACGGCGACATGGCCAACAACCAGCACGGCTGGCAGTGGGCCGCGGGCACCGGCACGGACGCCGCGCCGTTCTTCCGCGTCTTCAACCCGACCACGCAGGGTGAGAAGTTCGATCCCGACGGCAGTTACGTGCGGCGCTGGGTGCCCGAGGTCGGCGACGACAGCTACCCGGCGCCCATCGTCGACCACGCCGCCGAACGCAAGGAGGCGCTGCGACGGTACGCCGAGATCACTTGATGATCTGGCCCCCGTCGACCGGCAGCGCCACGCCGGTCAGGTATCTGCCGGATGCGCCGCACAGGTACACCATCGCGTCGCTGATCGCCTCCGGCTCGACCGGCGGGACGTTGAGCAGCGGTTGCTGGCTGACGCTGAACGCCGGATGCTCTCCCGACCACTCGGCTAGCGCTTCGTTGTAGATCATCGGCGTGGCCACCCCGCCGGGGTGAACCGAGTTGACGCGAATGTTCTTCTCCGCCAACGCCCGCGCGAAGTGGCGCATCACGCCGATGACACCGTGCTTGGCGACGGTGTATCCGGCCGCGCCGTGGTTCATGGTGCCGAAGTCGACGGTAACGGGCTTGAACGCGGCCGCCGAACTGGTGATCACGATCGCGCCGCCGTCGCCGTGGGCGAGCAGGGCGGGCAGCGTCGCGGTGATCGTGTAGTAGACGCCGTTGAGCATGACGTTCACTGCGTCGACGAACGCGGAGATCTCGCGGCCCTGCTCCCCCGCGGCGGGCAGGATCCCCGCGTTGGCGAGCACGAAGTCGATGCGGCCGAGATCTTGGGCTCCCTTGGCCGCGATCTCCTGCATCCGCTCCAGGTCGCGGACGTCCCCGCGTTCGGCGATGATCCTGCGGCCGGTCTTCTCCACCAGGTTGACGGTCTCGTCGAGGTCCTCCGACGTCGCCATGGGGTAGGCGACGCTGTCGATCTGCTCGCACAGGTCGACGGCGATGATGTCGGCGCCCTCCTCGGCGAACCGGACGGCGTGCGCCCGGCCCTGGCCTCGCGCGGCGCCGGTGATGAATGCGACCTTGCCTTCGAACTGCATGTGCCGTTCTGCTCCTCGCCTCGGCGGTGTCCTGCCGCATCACCCTACGGCCGGCGTAGTAGGCGCCCTGTTTTGGGCATATGCCAGAATGTCGGGCAGTACCGAGCCCGACCATGAGGAGCAGCCGTGGCCAACACCGAGGTGCAGCGACACAGCGGGGTCGACGTCGAAGACGTGCCGTCCGCCGAGTGGGGCTGGTCCAAGGAGAACCCCAAGTTCTTCCACATCGGCGGCATCATCGCGGCGCTCTTCCTGCTTTCCCTCATCCACGGCAACCACACCGGACGCGTCGAGGACCTGTTCCTGGTCGGATTCGCGGTGGCGATTCTCGCCGCGGTCGCGCGCGACTGGTGGCTGCGCAGACGCGGCTGGATCCGCTAGACCGGATTCAACGGCCGGAAGGAATCGATCCCGAGGTCGAACAGCGTCTCGGTGGCGCCGACAGAATGCGTCAGCCCGGCCGCGGCCACGGCGTGGGTCTTGAATGCGCGGGCTGCGACGCTGAGCTGGTGCTCGACCGTGCCGACGGGATCACCGAGCGCACCCGGCCGGTCGTCACCCCAGGCCATCACCTCGGCGCCGCGCTTGGCCAGCTCCAAGACGCGGGCGCGAACCCCCGGATCCTCGCGCAGCAGCGCCGCACTGACCGCCAGCACGCCGTTGCGTGGCACGGCGCGCAGCACGGCCTCTGAGGTGTCGCCGACGGTGTTGGCGCCCAGGATCTTCAACGGCCGCTGGTCGGCACAGTGTGCGACCCAGACGTCGACATCCCACCCGGCCCGGGCCCGGTCGAACAGCCAGCCTCCGGCAGCCCCGATGACATCGGCCAGGTCCGCCGCCAGGACCGTCAGGTGATGGTGGTTGGCCGGGCCGTCGGCAGCCGGAGGACCGTCGACCGACACGACGTCGCCGGGAAAGGGTCGAGTTGCCATAGTTCCTATCCGATCGGGTCAGCGACGCCGGTCGAGGGGGGTGTCACGGCGCCCCTAGAGCGTGACACTCTTGTCGCGATCTGTAAAGGTCCGCGTCTGTGTCGATCAGTGGGCGGCCAGCGGCAGGGTTGCTGCCACAGTGGCCAACTCACCGGGCAGTCCGGCCGCGCGGCGGATATCGGCGAAGGATTCGAGCAGAGCGTCGGTGGCCTCATGCGGATCGTCGAGCGTGCGGTCGTCGGTCAGCACCGAGATGGCGAGTTGGTCGACGTAGCTCCACACGGTGATGTTCATCCCGCTGCCCGTGACGACCGGGCCCACCGAGTAGATCTCGCTGAGCACACCGCCCGCGATGTGTCCGCGGTCGCGGGGTCCCGCCACGTTGGAGATCGTCAGGTTCATCACCGCGCCGGACTCCATGCGGCGTGCCTGCAACCGAAAGAACCTGGGCGCCAACGCCGGCGGAAGGTATGACATCCACGCCGGAAGCACCGTCGGCCCGAGCAGCTGGTGGCTCTCCTTGGCGATCTTCGTCGCCACGGCGGTGAGCCGGACCCGTTCGAGCGGATCGGCGACGTGCACCGGAAGCGACGGCATCATGTAGGTGAACTCGTTGCCCGTCAACCGATCTGGCGAGGGGTTGGTGCTAACCGGGACGCCGGCGATCAGCGGTGCGTCGGCGCGCCCGTCGTAGCGCAGCAGCAGCGTGCGCAGTGCCCCGGCCGCGGTGGCCAGCACGATGTCGTTGAGCGTCACACCCAGATGCCTGCCGGTCTCCTTGACCTCCGCCAACGACAGCGGCGCCGTCGCAAAGCGCCGCCCGGGGGACACGACGTGGTTGATGAAGGTCTTCGGCGGCGCGAAGTTGCGGGCCAGGTCGGGATGACGGCCGCGCTCCTTGGCGCGCTTGCGCACCCGCGCGACACCGGACGCCGTCTCGTTGACGAGCCTGGGCAGCCGGCGGATGAGATGGCCGTGATCGCGGCCGGCGGCCTTGAGCAACTGCGCGGTGGACCGCATCGCGGGATCGGCGACGGCGCGAACCGGGGACGGCGTCTCATCTTCCAGGGCCTTGGCCAATTGGTTGGCCGAGGCGACGCCGTCGGCCAGGACGTGATGGACCTTGTGGATGATCGCGACGCGGCCGTCGGCCAGGCCCTCGGCGACGTACATCTCCCACAACGGCCGGCTGCGGTCCAGCGGCGTACTGGCGATCTGGCCGATCAGGTCGTCGAGCTCGCGCCGTCCACCCGGCGGCGCGACGTGCGTGCGGCGCAAGTGGTAGTCGAGATCGATGTCATGGTTCTCCCACCACATCGGATGGTGGAGTCGCAGCGGGATGTCGACGAGTTGGTAGCGCAGCGCCGACAGCGCCAGCAGGCGCGGATAGGCGACCTCCCGGAACATGTCGAAGCTGTAGTTCTCGACCCCCGACACGTCGAGGATGCCGATCTTGAGGGTGTGCATGTGGACCTCGGGCGTCTCGCTGTACAGCATCAACGCGTCCACGCCGTTGAGTCGCTTCATTCCCTCCCCGCATCCCTCACCCGGCCGACGCGTACCGGTTTCCCAATCGTGCTCTTTCTCAAGCGCGTTCGCTCAAGAGGTGACGATGTGCGCGAAATTTGTAAGGCTGACGGCATGAGTCTCGTCGCCGCCCGCGGACCGCTGAGCAACGATCCGGCCGGCTGGTTCACACCGCCACTGCCCGCCGACGTGGTGTTCATCGAGCCGCATCCGCGCCGCGTGCAGGCCTTGCGCGGCGGGCACACGGTGCTCGACACCGAGCGCGCGCTGATGGTGCACCGACGCGACCATCCGCTCAGCTACGCCTTTCCCGTCGACGAGGTCGACGAGCTTCCGTGGGAGCCGGTGGTCGAGGCGCCCGGATACGTCAGCGTGCCGTGGGATGCCGTCGACACCTGGCTGGAGGAAGGCCGCACGCTCGTGCACTATCCGCCCAACCCGTACCACCGCGTGGACTGCCGCCCGACACGTCGCGCGCTGCGGGTGACGGTGGGGGGCGAAGCACTGGTCGACACGACCGAGACGGTGATCGTCTTCGAGACGTCGCTTCAGGCTCGCCTCTACGTCGACCCGTCGCACGTGCGAACCGACCTGCTGCGGCCCTCACCGACCACCAGCTACTGCAACTACAAGGGCTACGCGTCGTACTGGTCGGCCGCCGTCGGTGACACGGTGGTCGAGGACATCGCGTGGAGCTATCCGGACCCGCCGCCCGAGACGTTGCCGATCGCGGGCTTCTTCAGCTTCGACCCCGCACGCGCCGATGTGCTGGCCGAGTTGCCGTCGCCCGACCCCCGCAGCTGAGCGTGCGCGAAATCCCGCCGAGATCTCGCGCACAGGCTCGGTTCGGCGTCAGGCTTTGGCGATCACCGACTCCCCGAACTCCTCGATGGTCTCGAGCACATGTGCCAGGCTGTCGCCCGGAAGCCCCACCTGAACCCACGTCACCCCGATCGCGGCCAGCTTCTCCAAGCCGGACAGGTACGCGTCGGCGTTGAAGTCGTCGCCGCCGGGGCTGCCGCCCTCGGGGCTGGTGAACGTGATGTCGATGCGCGACCAGTCGCGTCCTGCCTCATCGAAGCGGCGGCGAAGATCCTCGACACCGGATGCGAGTGCGTCGACGTCCATCGGCGCCGTGCGCGCGGTCTGGGCCAGTACAGCCGGTGCCGGGAACGGGCACCACCCGTCGCCGTGGGTGACGACGCGCTTGCGCGCGGCGGCGGTGTTGCCGCCGATCCAGATGGGGGGATGGGGGTCACTGACGGGTCGGGGGTGTGCGGTGATCCCGCTGGCGGTGAAATGGCGCCCCTCATACGAGTAGTCGTCAGTGGTCCAGATGCCGCGAATGACCTCCAACGCCTCCTCGAACAAGGCGGCTCGCTCCTCGAAATCGACTCCCAGCGCCGCGAATTCGCGTTTCAGGTAGCCGACACCCACGCCGAGCGTGAACCGTCCCTGCGACAACAGGTCCAACGTGGCACCAGCTTTGGCGACGACGAAGGGATTGCGGTACGGCAGCACGACGATGTTGGGGATGAGTCGCAGGCTCGTTGTCACCGCGGCCGCGTAACCCATCGCGACGAACGGGTCCACCGCGTCGTGCCCGCCGGCAGTCAACCAGCGCTCGGTCGGCGCCGGGTGGTCGGTGAAGCCGAAGCCGTGAAACCCCGCGGCCTCGGCGGCGGCCGCGACGGACGTGATCCCCGTGCCGGTGACCAACTCCGGGTTGTAGGGGTGGGTGTGCATCGGGTGGGTAAAGGTGAACCGCATGTCCTGGTGTCCCGTCTAGAACATTCTTCTCGTTTTCCGAGAATGTCGTTACCATGCGAACCGCGGAAAGTACAGCTTCGACAGGGATGGAACTGCGATATGGGGAAGCCCGAGATCGGCGTCTACCTGCCTCAGATGGGCTTCACCTATGAGCAGATGCTGGATCGCACCCGGCGCTGCGAGGAACTCGGCATCGACTCGCTGTGGCTCTACGACCATCTCTACGGCCCGGGCGTGCCGGATTATCCGTCGCTGGAGGCGTGGACTCTGGCCACCGCGCTGCTGAGCAACACCGAACGCATCCGCGTCGGACACATGGTGCTGTGCAACCAGTTTCGCCACCCCGCCGTCCTGGCCAAGATGGCCACCACGCTCGACCAGATCTGCCCGGGCCGGCTGCAACTCGGGCTCGGCAGCGGCTCGATCGAGGACGAGCACAACAGGGTGGGGCTGCCCTGGGGGTCGTTTCGCGAACGTTCCGAACGCCTCGGCGAGACGCTGGAGATCCTGACCCAGGCCTTCGCCGACGAGCGGATCGACTTCAGCGGCAAGCATTTCACCGTCACCGACTTCCCCGTCAAACCCGGCGCGGTGCACAGGCCGCCCATCGTGGTCGGCGGTGTCGGCGAGAAGTACACGCTGCCGCTGGTGGCGCGGTACGCCGATGTGTGGAATCTGCCGACGTACGCACTGCGGGAACTGCACCACAAGGTGTCGGTGCTGCGCGCAATCTGTGAGGACGTCGGCCGGGATCCGTCGAGCATCGTACTGTCGGTCGAGGCGGTGATGGCGCTGGCACCCGACGACGCAACGCTGCCCGACGTCCGGCAGCTCGCCGAGAAGCGTTTCGGCGCACCGGCATTCGGGCTGCGCGAGGGTGGCCTCATTGGGACGCCTTCGGCCGTCGTCGACCGGCTGCACGAATTGCAGGAGCTCGGTTTCGGCCAGATCGTGCTGTTCACCCACGATCGCGGATCCGACCAGACGTTGGACCTGTTGGCCTCCGAGGTGATCGCGCGACTCTAGGCGGGACGCTTCGCCGGCGGTGAGTAGTTCGGCCGCCCGAGTCCGAGCGCGTGCTGGGCGATCATGTTGCGGAACACCTCCAGCGTGCCGCCGTAGATACCGGCGGGCCCGGCCAGGCGGAAGGCGTACTCGACTCCCCCGTCGCCCGCCGCGCCTTCGGCGCCGGTCGGCAGGCCGCTTGCGGCGCCCAAGAGGTCCATCAGATCCGGTGCGACGTCCCGCATCGTCTGTGCGTTCGCCACCCGGCCGTACATCTCCGGCGTGCTCATCGCCGCCTCCATCCTGGCGATCGCGCGGCCGAGCCGATACCGGGCCGAACCCTCCTCGCTGACAACGGCGGCGACGTGGTCGACCGCCTCGGCGAGCAGCAACAGGTGCTCGGTCATCGTCGCCAGCTTCTGCAGACCCTGATCGTCGCGTTCGATGGTGCCGTGCTCGGCGTTGAGCGCCTCCCGCAACACCGACCAGCCCCCGTTGACGGCGCCGACGCGGTACCTGTCGTCGACGCGGACGTCGCTGTAGTAGGTGATGTTGGTGCGGTCGCCGTCGACGGTGCGGATCGGCTGGATCTCGATGCTCGGCGAAGACAGCGGCACCAGAAACATCGTCAGGCTCTGGTGTTTCGGCGCATGGGGGTCGGTGTTGGTGATCAGGAAGACGTAGTGCGCGTTGTGCGCGTTGGACGTGAACATCTTGGAGCCGTTGATCACCCAGGCGTCGCCGTCGCGCACCGCCCGGGTTTTGCAGGTCGCGACGTCCGAGCCGCCCTCGGGCTCGGTGTAGCCCAGGCACAGTCGGTAATGCCCCGAGAGAACCTTGGGGAGTATCTCCTGCTGCAGTTCGGCCGAGCCGAACTGCTGCAGGCTGCGCGCCACCATCATCGTCGTGGGCCAGTGGAACCACGGTGCGTGGGAACGGCCGATCTCCAGCTCCCAGATCCGTCGGCGAACAGCGTTGAACCCGCCCTCGGCCTCGGACTTGAAGTCCGCGGCGAGGTATCCCCGTGCGGCGAGCGCCAGATGGACGCCCTCGTCGAAGTTCTCGCCTGTTTCGCGGTCCCGCTGGATGACCTCGTCGGTGACCACGGAACGCAGGAACTCCCGGAGCTGGTCCTGGAACGCCCGGTCGTCCTCGCTCAGCGCTACACGGGAGAAGTCCACCCGGACACCGTGACACTATTGCGGTTGGTTGTAAAGTCTCAAGCGGTTCATCCACGGAAGGCAGCACATTGGGCATCGTCACCACCAGTTCGGAGACCGCGTTTCGACAACCGGCCGAGGCGATCTACGACTTCGTGACCAACCCGGCGAACTGGCCCAAGACGTACCCCACCAGCGCCCACATCGGCGGATTACCCGACCACCTGCCGTTGCGCGTCGGCGACACCTGGACCGAGACCGGTCCCGACGGTGATCGCATCTTCACGTGGCATCTCGCCGTCGCCGCACGCCCGACGATCTGGGTCTTCACCTCGATCGGCCGGCTCGGTCACGACCGCGACGGCAACGGCGGCATGGAGGGCCGCATCACCGTCGTATACCACTTCACCCGCCCCGGCGAGGACATCACGCTGTTCACCCGGACGATGACGGTCGAGGCGCCCAAGCACGCTCCGATGCCCGACGGGTTCTTCCGGGCGGTCAACCCGGCGCACATCGACGCCTACCACTCCGCGATCGCCCGAGAACTCGACAACTCCTAACCCCTCAACCCCGCGAGCGACCGTGTCTGCACTCGACACGCCGCGACGTCACGACAATTTGCGGTCACTCGCCGGCATCGAGCGCACCCCGGGACGCGCTATCAGCCTCCGTGCAACGCACGCCGCAAGGCCGCGCCCTGGAGTTCGAACAGCCGGATACTGGTGTCCCACTCCGGAAGCAGCGAGTCGAAGCCGTGGCAGGTGCCCGGAAACACGTGTAGTTCGGTCGCGACACCGGCGCGCATCAGCCTCTGCGCATACTCCATCGCTTCGTCACGCAACGGGTCGAGCTCCGAGCAGCTGATGAATGCGTCTGCCACACCGGACAAGTCGGCGCCGCGACCCGGAACCGCGGACGCGTCGGCGGCGGTATCGCCAAGGTAGTGCCGCCACATCATCTCGGTGGCTGGTCCGTCGAAACCCGGCGTAGTGGTGAACTCCGCCTTCGATTCGGTGGGCCGGTCGTCGAGCACCGGTTGGTGCAGCAGCTGAAATACCACCGGCGGCGCCGACGAGTCCGCCGAACGCTGCGCGAGTCCCGCCGCCAGCGCGCCGCCTGCGCTGCTTCCCGCAACCGCCAGCCTGGCGGCGTCGAGCCCGAGTTCGGTCGCACACTCGTTCGCCCAGTTCAACACGGTCAGCGCATCATCGAGCGCCGCCGGGAACGGATGCTCGGGCGCAAGCCGGTAGTCGACCGAGAGCACGGTACAACCACCGCGCCTGGCCAGCTCGACGCACTGCAGGTGGTCGGTGTCGAGGTTGCCCAACACGAACGCCCCCGCGTGGCAATAGATCACCGCCGGTGATGGTGCGGCCGCTCCGCGATAGATCCGCACCGGAACCGAGTGCGCCACCCGCTCCTCGATCTCGACGACGATGTCGTTGACCGCCCTGGCCGTTTCGGCGCGGCGCTGGTTGAGCGAATCACGCACGACGCCAAGCAATCCCGGCGACAGGTCGGTGCGGGCCTCCGCCAGGTGGCGCAGCGCGGGGTCGAGCCGCTCGACGATGGTCACGACGTCAGCGCCTCGCAGCGGTCGGGGTCTCTGTGGTGGCCGCCGAGTCCCGCCGTGACGGGTCGAAGGTGTAGTCGGAGGCCTTGAACCGACGCGTCATCCCCCAGAACGCGCGGGCACTGCGCGGCCACTGCGTGACGACCCGGCCGTTGGCGGCGCGGAAGTAGTTGCTGCAGCGCGTCAGCCAGACGGTGCCTTCCATCCAGCGGTCGATCTTGGCCAAGAACGCCGCCATGGTTTGCGGTTTGACCTCGATGTACGACTTGCCCCGGCGCCGAAGGTGTTTCAGCGCCCGCACGATGTAATGCGCCTGTGCCTCGAGCATGAAGATCACGCTGTTGGATCCGACGTTGGTGTTGGGGCCGTAGAGCATGAAGAAGTTGGGAAAGCGCGGGACGGCCATGCCCAGGTAGGCGTAGGCCCCGTCGCTCCAGGTCTCGCGCAGCGTGACCCCGCCCTCGCCGACGACGTCGATCTGGCCCAGGTAGTCGGCGGCGGCATAGCCCGTCGCGCAGAGCACCACGTCGACGTCGAGTTCGGTGCCGTCCTCGGTCACCAACGATCGCGCCCGCAACGCTCGTGCCGGGCTCGCGACGACCTCGACATGCGGCTGTGTCAGCGCCTGCAGATAATCGGTGGCGAACACCAACCGCTTACAGCCCAGCGGATGGTCGGGGGTCAGCTTGTCGCGTAACTCGTCGTCGGGAATCGTCGCCTCGAGCATCTTGAGCGCGATGCCCTTGAACTCCTGCGTCTTGTCACTGCCGTTCTCGATGACCGAGATGTTCGACTCGCTGCGCAACCACAACCGGGTCCGGTAGATCTTCTTGGCCAACGGGATGTTGCGGAACATCCACTTCTCCCGCTCGGTGTAGGCACGATCGGGTTTCGGCAGAACCCACGTCGGGGAGCGTTGTACCGAATAGACCCGCTCGGCCACCTTGGCGACCTCCGGAACCAATTGCGCGGCAGTCGATCCCGTGCCGAGCACCGCCACTCGCTTACCGGCGAGGTCGACACTGTGGTCCCACCGCGCGGTGTGCATCACCGTGCCGGTGAACGGTTCCTCCTCCACCAGGTCGGGCATGACGGGCCGGGTGAACAGGCCGACCGCGGAGACCACCACGTCGAAGTGGAACCGTTCGCCGCTCGCCGACGTCAGCTCCCACCCGTCACCCGACCACCGCGCCGAGGTGATCTCGGTGCTGAGCCGCAGCTGCGGGGTGAGTTCGTGACGTCGCGCGCAGCGTTCGAAGTACTCGAGGATCTCTTCCTGTCCGGACCACAGCCGCGACCAGTCCGGGTTCAGATCGAACGAGTAGGAGTACAGGTGCGACTTCACATCGCAGGCCAGGCCGGGGTAGGTGTTGATCCGCCACGTGCCGCCGACGCCGTGCTCCCGGTCGAAGATCGTGAAGTCGCGAAACCCGGACTTGCGCAGGAAGATACCCAGCGCCAGGCCGCCGGGGCCGGCACCGATGATCCCGACCGAGAGGCCGGCCTTCGGGCCCTTCACATTCGCACGCATTGGCCACCGTCCACGACGAGTTCGGCGCCGGTGATGAACGACGCATGATCCGATACCAGGTAGGCGACCGCGTCGGCCACCTCCATCGGCCGGCCGAGACGGCCGAACCGCGCGGTCAACCGGTCCTGCGTCGCGTCGTCGAGCATCGGCGTGGCGATCGGCCCCGGGAACACCGCGTTGACGCGGATTCCCTCGGGCGCGAGTTCGGCGGCGCAGACCTGGGTGAGTCCGCGTAGCCCCCATTTCGAGGACCCGTAGGCGGCATGCGCAGGAAATGCCCGCACGGCGCTGGTGCTGCAGGTGTTGACGATCGCTGCCCCGGCTGCCTGCCGCAGGTGCTCCAGCGTGGCCTGGATACCCAGGAAGGGTCCCAGACAGTTGACGCGCCAACTGGATTCGAACCCTTCGGGGGTCTCGTCTGCCAGCGCCGCACGGTGCAGCACCCCGGCGTTGTTCACCAGCGCCGTCACCGAACCGAGCTTGTCGCCGACGGCCTGCACCGCGGCGGCCCACTGCGCGGGCGACGTTACGTCGAGTCGGATAGCGATCACGTCGTCGTCGCCGAGCTCGCCCACCGATTGCGTCAACTCATCGAACAGCAGATCGCATGCGGCGACGCGGAAGCCGTCTCCACGCAGCCGCGCCACGATGGCCGCGCCCTGCCCGCGGGCGGCGCCCGTCACCAGCGCGACACGATCCGTCACTGGGCCTCCCGCAGGATTTCCGATGCACCGAAACGCAGCGCCTGCGATTCCGATGCGAGCGTCAGCATGCGAAACCCCAACTCGGCCATCTTCTTTCCATTCTTGGCCCCACCTGCATGGATGCCCGCGACGAGCCCGGCGGACGTGGCGGTGACCGCGACGCGGGCGATCGCGTCCTGCACGACCGAGGCGCTCCACGCCTCTGCGGGCGTGTGCCCGAGGGAGATCGCCAGATCCGCCGGCCCGACGTAGACGCCGGTAAGACCCGCTACGGCGCAGATCTCGTCGGCGGCGGCCAATCCGGGCGCACTTTCGATCATCACAAAGACACTCACCCGCGCTTCGTGTTCGGCAGGGTCACGGCCGAGGCCGGCGTGCAGAGGACCGTAGCTGCGCACACCCGCGGGCGCGTAGCGGGTGGCCGCGACCGCTGCCGCCGCCTGTTCGGGCGATTCGACCATCGCCACGATCACGGCGTCGGCGCCCGCATCGAGCACCCTGCCGATGGGCGCGGGGTCGGTGGACGGAAGGCGCACCGCGGTCGCGATCGGCACGTGCTCCAACCTGCGCAGCAGCAGCGCGACGCCGGCGTCGTCGAGGTAGCCGTGCTGGATGTCGAATCCGACATAGTCGTAGCCGGCCTGGGCGAATTCCTCTGGACCGATGATGGTGGGGCCGACGACCCAGCCGCCCCACACCCTTTCTTTCGCGGCGAGCGCGTCCTGCAGCCTGCCGGTGCTCATTCGACGATCGCGATCTTGATACGGTCGGGCGCCGGGCGGCACGCCAGTTCGAAGGCCGCCTGGCTGTCGTCGACGCCGAATGTGTGTGTCACGTAGGCCGGTAGCAGGTCGGGATGGTGCCGGACGAACTCGTTGGCCGCGGCCAGCATCCGTCGCCGGTCAAGGGTCACACCGGACTTGAGCGTCAGGTTGTTGCGCAGCATGGTGCGCATGCTGATCGGATAGCTGTCGTCATCCGGCACACCGAAATAGAACACCGTCCCACCGGGGGCGGCCGCCTCGACCGCGTGGCCGAGCGTGGCGACCTGGTGTCCGACGGCTTCGATCACCACATCGGGCCGGTCGCCGGGCTCCAGGTGGCTCACCCACCGGTCGCTGGTGGCGCGCACGATCGTGTCGACACCGAACTCCTTGGCCACCGCGTCGCGGTCGACGGGGTCGACGCCGGTGACGCGGCGCGCGCCGAAAGCCTTTGCCGCGTAGGAGAACAGCAGGCCGATCGACCCCTGTCCGATCACCGCGACATGCAAACCCTTGAGTTTGGGCAGCTGTTCGATCGCATACAGCACGCATGCCAGAGGCTGCAGGGCGACGGCGTGTTGTGGGCTCAGATTGTGGTCGTAGTAGGCCAACCCGTCGCCGTCGGCGACGACATGTTGCATCAGCCCGTCGAAGCCGGATGCCCAGCCGACCACCCAGTCCCCGACACCGTGGCTGCGGTGCCTGCTGGCGATCACCTCGCCGACGACCTCGTGAATCGGGAAGCCCGGCATCTCGGCCGCGCTCAGGCCGCGATCGCCGGGGATCTTGCCGCGAACGCCCCGGAACGGCGGCAGGTCGCTACCGCAGACGCCCGCCGCACGGAAGCGCAAAAGCACCTGCCGATCCGTCAGCGACTCGGGCGTCTTCTCCGGAATGTCTTGGCGCTCGAAGGTGTACGGCGCGATCAGTCGATAGGACCACATCTCACACGCCCTCCACGTGGACCTCGACAGGAACACTGCTGAAGCCCCATTGGAAACTCGATGGCGGTCGGTAGGCGGCCTCGCCGTCAATGCGCCACTCACCGACCCGGTTGAGCCATTCGGTCACCATGATGCCGATCTCCAACCGCGCCAGGTGTACCCCGAGGCAGAAGTGTTGTCCCCGACCGAAGGCCAGAAGGCGCTCGATCGGACGGTCCCAGATGAACGCCTCGGGTTCGGGGTACTCGCGTTCGTCGCGGTTGGCCGACGCCAGAAGCGTGATGATCCGTTGACCGGGCCGCAGCATCGTGTCGTGGAGGGTGAACGGCTTGCGGACCGTGCGCGCGAACCACTGCGCCGGCGCGCAGTAGCGGATCATCTCCTCACGCGCGACGGGCACGTGGGCCTCGAGGTCGCTTCGGACGGCCGACAGCTGGTCGGGTCGCCGGCCCAGTTCCCACAGGCCGTGTGCGACGATCTTCGGCACCGTTTCGGTTCCGCCGATGAAGATCCCGAGCAACTGGGTGGCGGCCTCGACGTCGTTGAACGCCGAGCCGTCGGGCAGTCGGTACTCGATCAGGCTGTCGGCGATCGGGTTCTCCCCTGGCACGGTCCTGCTGCGCTGGATGATCGGAATCAGGTACTCCAGGTAGCCCGGCCGCGCGTTGGCCACCTCGACCCCGCTGCCCGGCTGCGCGACGCTGCCCGCGTTGACCGTCGCCAGCACATCGGCAGCGAGATCAACGGGCAGGCCCAGCAATTCGCACACCATGGATGCGGCGACGATACCGCCGTAGTCCTGCGTGAGGTCGAAGGTACCGCGCGGCAGCAGTTCGTCGAGGCGCTCGTTGGCCAGGGCGCGGATGCGGTCGGCCAACTTCCCGACCGATCTCGGCCGGAACGGGGCCGACGTGCAGCGCCGAACGGTGTCGTAGATCGGGGCGTCGAAGTTCGCGTGAAAAGGCATCGGATGCAGTGCCGGATCGGGTACGGGACCGTCGTTGCGGGTCGCGAGAACCGTTGCCGCGGGCAGCGTTCCCTCGGAGGCAACGAAAGTGCCGTCGTTGACCTCCAGCACCCGCCAGATGTCCTCGAAGCGGGAAACCGCGTAGGTGTCCCACTTCTCGACGTAATAGACCGGATACTGGTCGCGCAGCGTCCGGTAGAACGGCAGCGGGTCGGCCATCACCGCCGGATCGAACGGATCGTAGGAGAAGTCCTGCAACACTTCCGACTTCTGGGCGTTCATTGCAGCGGTGAGGGCGGTAGGGCCTGCAGGATGGAGTCCTCCCAGCCGTCGCGAAGCGCGGGAGCGACGCTCATCCACGTGACGATCTCGGCGGGCGGACTGTCCTTCCAGGACGGGTAATGGTTGGCGAAACAGTCCCAGTCACCGTCGAGCGCCCAGTAGTGGATGACCTCGTTGAAGCGGAAGGTCGTGATGAACGAACCGAGCCAACGCTTTCCGGTGCGCTCCGACCACGGCACATAGAGCCGTTCGAGTTCGCGGATGTAGTCGTCCTGGCGGCCGGGTTTGGTCTGCATGATCTCCTGAATAACCAGCCCTGCACCGAAGTTCGCCTCCTGCAGCTGTGCAAGTGTCCGATTGTACTTGCCCGCATACATGATCCGGCCCTCCCCCGAGGCGCCGATCTCGCTGAGGAACGTCGACCACTTCGCCGCCGCTTCCTCATGGGTGCCGCCCTTGGCCTGGGCCTTGCCGATGCGCGCATAGTCGGCGAATTTGTCGATCTCCCAGATGATGGTGACCTGCGGCCAGTGACCGTTGTACGGCGTCGTCGCCCACATCGCGAACAGCCGCGCGCCGAGGCCGGTCATCATCGGCTGATAGACGTCATCGAACATCTCCGTGAACCGGTCGGTACGACCGGAGCCGAGCGCGATCGTCTCGTGGAGATAGAGCAGCGTGTGACCGTAGTACTTCTTCATCGGAGTGTTGCGACACGATCACCCTTGCCTTTGGCTGGGTGGAGCGTCGCGTCTCCTTCCGGTGTCTTGTCGGTGTCGATGGCTACATTGCCGGCATGGCGCGATACCGGTTGCTTCCGACCCCCGATCAGGCGGTGGCGTTGGCCGGACATTGTCGTCACGCTCGGCTTGTGTGGAACCTGGCCGTCGAGCAGCAACGGCACTGGCAGCCGGGACGCCATGCGCCGGGTTATAGCGAGCAATGCGCCCAGTTGACCACCGCCCGTGCCGAGTACGAATGGCTGGCAGCGGGTTCGCAAACTGTGCAGCAGCAGGCGCTGCGCGACTTTGCCCATGCCATGCGGAACTTCTTCTCCGGAACGCACCGCCGCCCGACGTGGCGCAAAGCCGGTGTGCACGAGGGATTTCGACAAGTCGGCGTGAGAACGCACCATGTCAAGCGTGTGAGCCGTCGGTTCGGTCGGGTATGGGTACCCAAAGTCGGCTGGGTACGCTTTCTCCTGTCGCGACCGGTCCCTGAAGGCGTGAAGTCTTATCGCGTCGCCCGCGATCGGGCTGGCCGTTGGCATATCGCCTTCGCGCACATACCCGACCCAATCGCGGGTCCCGGCGACGGCAGCGTGGTGGGTATCGACCGAGGTGTGGCGGTATCGGCGGCCTTGTCGACCGGTGAACTGCTGCACGCGCCCACCCTCACCCCGGGCGAATCGAAACGGCTGAAAGTGCTGCAGCGGCGCCTGGCCCGCGCCCAACGGGGTTCGCGCCGGCGAGCCCACGCCAAGCTGGCCATTGCGAAGCTCGTTGCGCGCGAGGCCGATCAGCGCAAGGACTGGGTCGAAAAGACCACCACCGACATCGCACGGCGCTTCGATGTGATTCGCGTGGAAGCTCTCGACGTGCGGGCGATGACCCGCAGTGCGCGCGGAACCCTTGACCGGCCCGGGACACGGGTGGCGCAGAAACGCGGCCTGAATCGAGGCATCCGCCGTAGTGGTTGGGGTCTGCTGGCGGTGCGGCTGCAGCACAAAGCTTATGGCCGGGCGGAGCGAGTCCCGGCCGCGTACACGTCGCAACGATGCTCGGCCTGTGGGCACGTAGCGCCCGGAAACCGCAAGAGCCAAGCGGTCTTCGAGTGCCAAGCCTGCGACGCGGGGCCGTGTAATGCCGACGTGAACGCCGCACGCAATATCGCCGCCGGGCGGGCGGTGACAGCACGGGGAGACCTCGGCTCTAGCCGGTCTGCGAACCGTGAACCTCAACTCTGCACTCCTGCCGTATAGGTAGTGGGGTTGGATCTCTCGGCTTCAGCCTGGAGAGGACGTCAAGACCTGCGCCTGGTTGACAGTGACACCCTGCGAGCGTGACACTTGTCGCGTGTTTTGTAAAGGTGGGTCTGGATGACCCTGACGCCGCTGGCGAAGGGGTTCTGCTTCGGCGAGGGCCCACGCTGGTTCGAAGGTCTGCTCTGGTTCTCCGACATGCTCGGCGAAGCGGTGCACACCGTCGACCTCAACGGTGACCTGACGACGCTGCCGCTGCCGGGCCACGCGCCGGCCGGCCTCGGGTTCCGTCCCGACGGGTCCCTGCTGATCTCCTCCACCGAGTCGCGCCAGGTGTTGCGCTACGACGGCGAGAACGTCACGGCGATCGCCGATCTGTCCGCGATCGTCCCGGCCGCCCTCGGTGACATGGTCGTCGACGGCGACGGCCGCGCCTACGTCGGCTCGCAGGCCCGCGAAGGCGGAGTGATCGTGCGGCTCGACCCCGACGACACCTTCACCGTCGTCGCCGACGGCCTCGACTTCCCCAACGGGATGGTCATCACGCCCGACGACGCGACGCTGATCGTCGCGGAGTCGACCGGACGGCGGCTGACCGCGTACTCCATCGGCGACGACGGTGCGCTGTCCGATCGGCGGACCTTCGCCGACGGGCTCGACGGACCACCGGACGGTATCTGTCTCGACGCCGAAAAGGGCGTGTGGACCGCGATGACACTGGCCGGTCAGTTCGAGCGGATCACCGAAGGCGGCGGTGTCACCGATCGCATCGACATCGGTGAGCGCATCGCGATCGCCTGCGCGCTCGGCGGTCCCGAGCGTCGCACCCTGTTTCTGTTGTCCAGCACCGACGCCTACCCGCAGCGAATCAAGGGCACCAAGCTGTCGCGCGTCGATGCGACCACCGTCGAGATACCGGGAGCCGGGATACCGTGAGCGATTCCTACTACGAGCTCATCGACGACGCCGATCCACTCGGCGAGAGATTCCGCGCAACCGATCTGGTCCGCAGTACCTGGTCGGCCGCGATCCAGCACGGAGCGCCGGTGTCCGCCATCCTGGTTCGCGCACTCGAACGCTGCCAGGCCCGCGCCGACACCCGCTTGAGCCGGGTACTGATCGACCTGCTCGGCGGTGTTCCCGCCGAGGGTGATCTGTGGGTTCGGTCGCGAATCGAACGCTCGGGCAAGCAGATCGAGCTCGTCGGTGCCGAGCTGCTGGCTGCGCGCCCGGACGGGGAACCGCGGCCCGTCGCACGCGCCAGCGGGTGGCGGTTGAAGACCGTCGACACCCACGCCGTGCAACACGCGCCGGCACCGCCCCTGCGGCCGCTGTCCGAGGCGAAAAGCCGTGACATGAAAAAGGACTGGGACCGCAACTACGTGCACAGCCTCGACTGGCGGTGGCTGACCGAACCGCTGCGCGAGGGGCCCGGCGAGTCGTGGATCCGCCCGGAGGTCGACCTCGTCAAGGGCGAGACCATGACGCCGCTTCAGCGGTTGTTCGCAGTGGCCGACGATGCCAACGGCATCGGCACCAAGCTCGACATCCGCCGCTGGACGTTCATGAACACCGATCTCGTCGTGCACGTGCACCGGATCCCGCAGGGCGAATGGATCGGTATCCGCGCGGAGACCAACTACGGGCCCGACGGCATCGGCACGACGCTCGGCACGTTGTTCGACGAGGCCGGTGCGGTCGGCGCGATACAGCAGTCGGTGCTCGTACGGCCGATGCCCCAGCGCTGATCAGGGCGTGCAGGCGCCGGTCGCGACCGGCCTGTGGGCGCGCACCCCGTCCGTCACCGTCGCCGATACCTGCTTGGCGGTGAGCACGAATCCGGTCTCGGGGTCGTCGATGGCCGCTCCGAAGCTGATGCCGAGCACGTGGCCGTTCAGGTCGATCAGTGGCCCACCGGAACCGCCGTGCCGGATCGGGCCCCTGATGACGTAGACCTCGCGATTCACCGTCGTGGTGCGGTAGATGTCGGGCACGAGAAGCTCCATGACCCTGCGGATTCGCGCGGGGGTGGCCACGAACGGCCCTCCGCCCGGATAGCCGAGCACCAGGGCATCGGTGCCGGTGACGGCGGTGTGCTGGTCCATCGACAGCGTGGGGGCCTGCAGGTCGGGCACGTCGAGCACGGCGACATCCATCGCGGGGTCGAAAACCACGACGGTGGCCCGGATTTCCCGGTCACCCGCCCAGACGCTGACGATGTCGGCGCCCGCGATGGTGTGTGCGGCCGACATCACCCTGTTCGGTGCGACGACGACCCCGCTGCCGTCCACCGTTCTCGCGCACTGTAGGGCCTCCGTGTGGATCTTCACGACGCTGCGGGCCGCCTCGGCGACGACGGCGCTGTCGGCAAGCGTGGCATCGGGTGCGGCGACCGTGGTGATCGCGATCGGAGTCGGTTCCGGCCGGATGAGGTCGAACGATCCGTTGATCGCGCAGCCGGTCACGCCGATCGCGACCAGACACACCGCAAGCAACCTCGACCTCATTGCGGAAACCATAACTCCGCCGAGCAGGATTGGCGGCCAAGCCGCGTGATGCTAGTCGACCAAGCGCAGCGCCGCGGCCGGGCACTGCGTCACGGCCTGCTGCATCCGGTCCCTGTCGGACTCGGGCCGCTCGGGCTCATGGATTTCCACGATGCCGTCGTCGCGCACCTCGAACACCTCCTCGGCGATCGACTCGCAGATCCCGTGTCCGGTGCACTTGTCCAGGTCGACTTCGACGCGCATGCTCACTCCTAGCGAACGACGGCGGGCAGCCGTTTGACGCCGTGCACGAAGCTGCTGTACAGCAGGTCGGGTTCGCCGACCTCGATCGTCGTCAACCGGGTCAGCAACTCTCGGAACAGGTTTCGCAACTCCGCCTTGGCCAGCTGGCTTCCCAGGCAGAAGTGCGGGCCTCCGCCGCCGAACCCGAGGTGCGGATTGGGCGACCGGGACAGGTCGAACGTGCCGGGGTCGGTGAACGCGGTCTCGTCCCGGTTCGCCGAGCAGTAAAACAGCGCGACCTTGTCGCCCTCGTTGACCGGCTGACCGTTGATCTCGGTGTCCTCGGTGACGAAGCGCGCGAACTGCAGGACCGGCGAGGACCAGCGCACGAATTCTTCGATGGCCGAACCGATCCGGCCGTCGAAGTCCTCCATCAGCCAGTCACGCTGTTCGGGGTTGTCGACGAGCGCCATGATCGCGTGCGTCGTCGCCTGCTTGGTGGTGTCGTTACCGGCCGAGGCGAGCAGGATCAGAAATGCCCCGATCTCCTCGTCGGTCAGTCGGTGGCCGTCGACCTCGGCGTTGACGATGCTGGTCATCAGGTCGTCGCCGGGGTGGGTGCGCCGAAACTTGGCCAGCTCGACACCGGTGTTCGACAGCAGCGCGATCTGCGCGACGGGGTCGGCGACGCGCTCGTCCTCGGTGGCGTACTCGTCGTCGGTCATGCCGAACAGTTTCTCCGCGGCGTAGGCGACGGCGGGCTGATCAGCGCTGGGAACGCCGAGCATGTCCATGATCGTCAGCATCGGCAACTGGGCCGAGCACGCCTTCACGAAGTCGATTTCGCCTGCGCCGACCAGGTTTTCGACGATGGTGACCGCGTTCTTGTGGATTTGCTCCTCGATCAGCCGCACGTTGCGAGGGGTGAACGCCGAGCTGATCAACCGGCGATACACGGTGTGCTGTGGCGGGTCCATGGTCAGGAAGAACGAGGCGAACCGCTGGATCTCGGCGGGCATCGGATTCAGCGCCACACCCTGGGCCGAGGTGAACAGTTCGGGATGCTGGCTGACATAGGCGATGTCCGCGCGCCGCGTCAATGCCCAGAAACCGGGCTCCTCCAGCCCGAACATCGAGGGCAGCGGCGGGTGCCAGGTCAACCCGTCACCGGCCCGCAGCCGGGCGAACGTCTCGTCGCGCGCGGCGAACGGCCGGCTCCAAAACTCTTCCGAGGTGATGTCGACGGCACTGTATTCGCGGGCTGATGTCACCGATTCAGCGTGACACTTCGTCAAATGTTTGTAAAGCTAGGACGGTGCCGGTAACCGATGCGGATTCCTCGACGCGCGAACGCATCCTCGCCGCGACCGCGGAGGTGCTCGGCCGCCACGGCATGACCAAGCTCAGCCTCTCCGAGGTCGCACTGCAGGCGCAGGTCTCCCGACCCACTCTCTACCGCTGGTTCGCCTCCAAGCGTGACCTGCTCGACGCGTTCGTGGTGTGGGAGCGCCAGTACTACGAACGTGCGGTGGCCGAGGCGACGGCGGGTCTGCCCGCCGACCAACGACTCGATGCGGCGCTGCGGGTGATCGTCGACTATCAGCAGTCCTACCCGGGTCTGCGCATGATCGACATCGAACCGGAGCAGGTCATCAAGCGGCTCTCCCGGGTGATCCCGTTGATGCGCCAGCGCCTGGAACGGCTGGCCACCGGACCCGATCCCGGTCTTGCCGTGGCGACGGCGGTACGGGTCGCGGTGTCGCACTACCTGGTGCGCAGCGACGACGACGCCGACTTCCTCGCACAGCTTCGCCACGCCGTGCGGGTCAAGCACCCGACCTCTTGAGCTCGGCCACGATCTCGGCGGTGTGCTGCCCCAACTTTGGTGCGGCCGAACGCGGCTCCCACGGCGTGCCGGAGAAGTCGGCCGGTGAGGCGACCATCGGCGCGGCACCGTCACCGTCGGGCACATAGACGATGCCGCCCGCGGCATGGAACTGCTCGTCGGCGACGATGTCCTCCAGCGAGTTGATCGGCGACCAAAAGAAGTCCGGTTCTCCCGCGAAGATTTCCGCCCATTCGGCCAGGGTTTTCGACGCGAAGATCTCGTCGAGTTCGGCGACGAGTTCGGCCGCGTTGACGGCGCGCGCCCGCGGCGTATCGAAGCGGGGATCCGTGAGCCACTGCGGACGGCCGATGGCGCGACACAACGGCGGCCAGTGCCGGCCGGCTTCCAGGCCGACGATCCAGAAGCGGCGCCCGTCGCCCGCCGCGTAGTTGTTCATGCAGGGATTGCCCATCGTCTCTCGCTGCCCGATCGCGATCGAATTCCCGGTCAGCAGGAACGTATTGAGGTCGAAACTCACCGTGTAGGCCCCCTGCCGGTACAGCGACGTGCTGACCAACTGGCCCTTACCGGTGCGCCCCCGCGCCACCAACGCCGCGCAGATCGCGGCGGCCAGTGTCATACCCGCCGCGTGGTCGCCCATTCCGCCACGCTGGAACGGCGGGGTCTGGCCGGGACGGGTCAGCAGGTGCGCCAGACCCGCCCGCGCCCAGAACGCGGCGACGTCGTAGGCCGCCCGGTCGGCGTCCGGCCCGCTCTCGCCGTAGCCGGTGATCAACCCGTACACCAGCCGCGGGTTGTGCACGGTGACCTCGGCGAATTCCAGTCCCATGCGCGCCAACGCACCCGGGCGGACATTGGTGACGAAAACGTCTGCGCCCCCGATCAATTCACGGGTCGTCGCCCGGCCATCGCCCGTCGTCATGTCGATCACGATGCTGCGCTTACCGCGGTTGTCCATCTCGAATGGCGGGCTCACATCGCCGTCGACCCCGAGCATCTTGCCGAACAATCGGCCCGGATCGCCGGTCGGTGGTTCGATCTTGACGACGTCGGCACCCCAGTCGGCCAATATCCCTGCCGCGGCCGGCCCGGCCACCCACACACCGAGTTCGACCACGCGCACACCCTCGAGCGGACCCGCCATCGACACCTTCTTTACATTAATTTGCGAATTTGTAAACTGGCGTGGTGAAGCACGCTACGCCGGTGGTCGGCCTGGCCGCACATCTGGGCCGCGGTGTACAACGTATCGCCACCGACGCCGCGATCGGCCGTCTCCGGTCACTTCCCCGATCCGTGTCCGACCTGAACGCGCGGGCCCTGTCGCGGATCATCGGCCGCCGCGTGACCGCGGTGTCGGTGCTGGGCGGCGACTCGGGCACCTCGGCGCGTGCCCGGCTCGCCCTCACCGGCGACGAGGTCCCGCCGACGGTGTTCGTCAAGCTGGCCGCCGAGACCGTCGCCACCCGCCTGATGGGCGAGATGGGGCGGCTCGGCGCCACCGAAACCCGCTTCTACCGCGAACTCTCCCCGCGACTGACCGGTGTCCCGGCCTGTCACGGCTCGGCGTTCGACCCGGTGACGGGTCGCTACGTTCTGGTTCTGGAGGATCTACCCGCCGACGAATGCGAGTTTCCCGACACCTTGCACCCGATCAGCGCCGACCGGGCCGCCAAGATCGTCGAGCTGCTGGCGAGGCTGCACGCGACTTTCTGGGACCGGGTGCCCGATTGGCTCTACACCGCATCGGGGGACACCGCGTCGTTGCTCACCGGGCCATTGTTGAAGACGTCGGCGCGCCGCATCGCCGAGCGCACCGATATCGCGGTCGACGCCGGACGCTTCATCGACGAGCACTACCGTGCGGTGGCCCGGCTCATCGACGAGCCGCCGCACACCGTGATGCACGGCGACGCGCATCCAGGCAACGTGTACTTCCGCAACGGCGAAGCGGGCCTGCTGGACTGGCAAGCCGTCCGGCGCGGTCATCCCAACCGCGAGCTGGCCTACACGCTGGTCACCAGCATGACGCCCGCCGATCGTCAGGCGCACCAACGCGACCTGCTCGACGTCTACCGCCGGGAGCTCGCGGCATGCGGCGGCCCCGAGCTGGACAGCGGCCAGTTGTGGGACCGATACCGCCAAGGCGCCCTCTACGCCTACGTCGCCGCGCTGATCACCGCGGGAATGGGCGGTATGCAGGATGAGGGCATCGCGCTCGAGGGCCTGCGCCGAGCGGTCGCGGCGCTGCAAGATCTCGACACTGTCGCAGTACTCCAGAAGTCGATGTGACTAAGGATCTACGCTTGCCCCGTGAACGAAGCGCTGCGCGACGCACTCGGACCCGAGGACACCTCGACGCGGCACCGGATTCTCGTGGCGACCTCGGAGGTACTGGCTCGAAGCGGGCAGACCAAGCTCAGTCTGTCGGAGGTCGCGCTGCAGGCCGGCGTGTCCCGCCCGACGCTCTACCGCTGGTTCGCCTCCAAAGGTGAACTGCTCGACGCGTTCGGCGTTTACGAGCGCGACCTCTTCGACAACGGCATCAGCAAGGCGACGGCCGGTTTGCGGGGCACCGAGAAGCTGGACGCCGCGCTGCGGTTCATCGTCGAATACCAGCACTCGTACTCGGGTGTGCGGCTGGTCGACATCGAACCCGAGGTCGTCATCTCCCAGCTCACGAAAATCATCCCGATCATGCGCGCGCGGCTGCAGAAACTGCTGAGCGGGCCGAACGCAGCGGTCAAGGCGGCCACCGCAATTCGGGTGGCCATTTCCCACTACATCGTCCGCAGCGATGATGACGACCAGTTCCTGGCGCAGCTGCGCCACGCCACCGGGATCAAGCCGAACGGCTGACACTTGCGCAAAAATTTGTAAAGTAGTCGGCATGACCCAGGTTGAAAATGACACCGGTGTGCTCGCCGGTGACGAGCGGATGTTGATCGACGGCGAAATGCAGACCACCGCCAGTGGTGCGACGTTCGATGTCATCCATCCGGCCAGCGAGCAGGTGGCCGGGGTGGCCACCGACGGCACCGTCGAGGACATGGCACGTGCGGTGGGTGCTGCGCGGCGCGCGTTCGACGAAACCGACTGGTCGCGCGATCTGGAGTTTCGCTATCACTGCCTGACCCAGCTGCACGAGGCGTTCGAACGCAACAAGGAGCGGTTGCGCCGGATCCTGATCACCGAAGTCGGCTGCCCCGTCTCGGTGTCGGGCAGTCAGATCGAGAGCCCCATCGAGGAGGTCAAGCACTGGGCCGAACACGGTAAGGCGTTCGACTACCTGGTCGACAACGGTGTGCACGAGACACCGCTGGGCCCGGCGCGGCGCAAGATCCACTACGAGCCGGTCGGGGTGGTCGGGGCGATCACCCCGTGGAACGTGCCGTTCTACCTCAACGTCGCCGAGACCGTGCCCGCGCTGATGGCCGGCAACACCGTGGTGCTCAAACCCGCTCAGCTCACGCCGTGGTCGGGTAGCGAGTACGGCCGCATCGTGGCCGAGGAGACCGACATCCCGGCCGGGGTTTTCAACGTGGTGGTCTCCAACGCCAACGAGGTGGGTGCGGCGCTGTCGGCCGATCCGCGGGTGGACATGATCACGTTCACCGGGTCCACGGCCACCGGGCGGGCGATCCTGGCCGCGGGTGCGGCGACGGTGAAGAAGACGTTGCTGGAGTTGGGCGGCAAGTCCGCGCACATTGTGCTCGACGACGCCGATTTCAACTCGGCGTTGTCGATGGCGGCGATGATGGCGTGCGTGATGAGCGGGCAGTCCTGCATCCTGCCCAGCCGGATCCTGTTGCCGCGCAGCCGCTATGACGAGGGCATCGAGATCCTCAAGACGATGATGGAGGGCTTCCCGGTCGGTGATCCGTGGACGCCGGGCAACATGCAGGGCCCGCAGATCAGCGCGACCCAGCGCCAGAAGGTGCTGGGCCTGATCAAGAGCGGCATCGACTCGGGCGCGCGGCTGGTCACCGGCGGCGGCATCCCCGAGAACCTGCCGATCGGCTACTACACCCAGCCGACCCTGCTGGCCGATGTGGACCCCAATTCGCAAGTGGCTCAAGAGGAGATCTTCGGCCCGGTGCTCACGGTCACGCCGTACGACACCGATGACGAAGCGATCGCGATCGCCAACAACACGATTTACGGCCTGTCCGGTGAGGTGTCCAGCGGTGACGTGGACCGCGCATTCGCGGTGGCCTGCCGCATGCGCACCGGCAACGTGACGATCAACGGCAAGAGCCACTTCGGCATCAACAGCCCGTTCGGCGGCACGAAACAGTCCGGCCTGGGCTACCGCAACGGCGAAGAGGGATACAAGGAATACCTCGAGGCCAAGACGATCGGCATGCCCGACTAATGGATGACCGGCGGGTCCGCGACGACGCCGAGATCGCCGCGCTGCTGTACCGCTACGCCCGCGCCGTCGACACCAAGGACTGGGAACTGTACCGCTCGGTGTTCACCGACGACGCGCATATCGATTACTCGTCGGCCGGCGCCGTCGTCGGAAGCCGCGACGAGGTCGTCGATTGGTTCGCCGCGAACTTCGGCGTGATCGCGTGGAGTTTGCACCACATCACCAACATCGAGGCCGAAATCGAAGGCGACACCGCGCGGGTCCGGGCGATGTTCTACAACCCGATGCAGCTGCCGGGCATGACCGAGCCCAGCTTCTGCGGCGGGTATTACCACCACGAACTCGCCCGCACACCCGACGGGTGGCGCAGCCGTCGGCTGGTCGAGGAGAACGTCTGGTTCACCAATCCCCCGAGTCAGTGACGCCGAGACCGACGCTTTGGCGGAAACGCGCGCACGAAACCCGCCAAAACGTCGGCCTGGATGCCGCCAGCTCAGGTTTGAGCCGCCAATTGCCCGCAGGCGGCGGCGATTTCGCGGCCCCGCGTATCACGAACGGTGCAGGACACACCGCGCTCGCGCACGCGTCGGACGAATTCGCGTTCGGCCGGCTTGGGGCTGGCGTCCCACTCGCTGCCGGGCGTCGGATTGAGCGGGATGACGTTGACGTGCGCGAGCGGGCCGAGCGCGCCGTGCAGTCGCTTACCCAGAAGGTCTGCCCGCCAGGGCTGGTCGTTGACGTCGCGGATCAACGCATACTCGATCGAGACTCGCCTGCCCGTCACGTCGGCGTAATAGCGCGCGGCGTCGAGCGCCTCGGACACCTTCCACCGGTTGTTCACCGGAACCAGCGTGTCGCGCAGTTCGTCATCCGGGGCGTGCAGTGACAACGCCAGCGTGACCCCGAGCCGTTCGTCGGCGAGCTTGCGGATCGCAGGCGCCAGCCCGACCGTCGACACCGTGACCGACCGGGCGGAGATTCCGAAACCGTTGGGAGCGGGGGCGATAATCCGTCGCACCGCGGCAAGCACGCGGTTGTAGTTGGCGAGCGGCTCGCCCATACCCATGAACACGATGTTGGACAGCCGCCCTCCCCGTGCCGCGGGCGCGATGCCGTCGCCGTCGCGGTCACGCAACTCCACCGCGGCGGCCCGTACCTGTTCGAGGATCTCGGCCGCCGACAGGTTGCGCTTGAGCCCGCCCTGACCCGTCGCGCAGAACGGGCAGGCCATCCCGCACCCGGCCTGCGACGAGATGCAGACCGTGTTGCGTTGCGGATAGCGCATCAGCACCGACTCGAACGTGGTGCCGTCGACCGCGCGCCACAGCATTTTGCGGGTCTCACCCCCGTCGGTCTCGATCTCGCGAACCGCATCGAGCAGCGCGGGGAACAGCGCGCCGGCCACCTGGTCGCGCACGCCGGCGGGCAGGTCGGTCATCTGGTGGGGATCGGCGATCAGCCTGCCGTAATACTGGTTGGCCAGCTGTTTGGCCCGGAACGCAGGCAGCCCGAGGTCACCGACGGCCGCGGCACGGCCCGCGTCGTCGAGGTCGGCGAAGTGCCGCGGCGGCATGGCGCGGCGCGGGGCGTCGAAGACGAGCGGCAACGAGGTGGGCATGAGCTCAGGCCAGTATCCCAGCTCGGCGGGACGTCACGCCAACAGCGTCAGGACGATCCAACCCGCCACGGCCGACGGGAGCATCGCGTCGATGCGGTCCATGATGCCGCCGTGGCCGGGCAGCAACGTGCCCATGTCCTTGATTTTGAGGTCGCGTTTGACCTGCGATTCGACCAGATCACCGAGCACACCGGTGATCACCAGCATGAGCCCCAGGGGCAGGCCGACCCAGGCGGGCTTGTCCATCAGGAACGTCACCGACACCACGGCCGCGGCGGTGCCGAACACCAGCGAGCCGCCAAGGCCCTCCCACGACTTCTTCGGGCTGATCGCCGGCGCCATCAGATGCTTGCCGAACAGCACACCCGCCACATAGCCGCCGATGTCGGCGAACACGACGGTCGCGATCACCGTGAACACCCTGCCGCCGCCGTGGTCCTGGAAGATCAGCAGCGCGCTGAAGCTGGCGAACAACGGCACCCACGTCGACAGCAGCACCGCGGCGGCGATGTCGCGCAGGTAGTTGACCGGTTGGTGGCGCAAGCCGCGCCCGACCAGGCGCCACACCATGCAGACGACGATCGTCCCGCCGTATGCCCCGAGCACCCCGGCCGGCCCGTACGGCCAGCTCAACCAGATCATCGCCTGGCCACCGAGCAGCAACGGAATCGCCGGGAGGTCGTATCCGGCCTCGCGCAGCCGGCGGATCACCTCGTGGGTGGCGATCGGGATGAACACCGCCAGCACGGGCAGCCATCCGATCGGCCAGAAGAGGAGTATGCCGATCGCCATGGCGCCGAGCAGGACGCCGACCCCGATCGCGGCGGGCAGGTCGCGACCCGCCCGCGACTTCTTCTTGGGCGGTTCGTCGACCGGCGTCTCTGCCACGGGTCCCTCGTGCTGATCGGTCACTAGACCTCCAGCAGCTCGCCTTCTTTGTGCTTGACCAGCTCGTCGATCTGGTGGGTGTAGGTGGCGGTGGACTTGTCGAGATCCTTCTCCGCGCGCGACACCTCGTCCTCGCCCGCTTCGCCGTCCTTTTTGATGCGGTGCAGTTCCTCCATCGCCTTGCGGCGGATGTTGCGTACTGCCACTTTGGCGTCCTCACCCTTGGCCTTGGCCTGCTTGACCAGGTCGCGGCGGCGCTCCTCGGTCAGCTGCGGGATCGCCACGCGGATGACGTTGCCGTCGTTGGTGGGGTTCACGCCGAGATCGGAGTTGCGGATCGCATCCTCGATGTTGCGCAGTTGGCCCGCCTCGTAGGGCTTGATCACCACCAGCCGCGCCTCGGGCACGTTGATGCTCGACAGCTGGGTGATCGGCGTGGGAGATCCGTAATAGTCGACGTTGACGCGGGAGAACATGCCGGGGTTGGCGCGGCCGGTGCGGATCGACGACAGGTCATCGCGCGCGACCGACACCGCCTTCTCCATCTTCTCCTCGGCATCGAAGAGGGTTTCGTCGATCACGGTCCTTCTCCTTCGTCTGTGCGCGTCATCACCGGTCTCGCGTGCGCACCTTCGCTCCCCGGCGCGCGGGAGTGTCAGGTGGTGACCAGTGTTCCGATCTTCTCACCCGCGACCGCCCGGGCGATATTGCCGTCCGTGAGCAGGTTGAACACCAGGATCGGCATGCCGTTGTCCATACACAGGCTGAACGCGGTGGCGTCGGCCACCTTCAGACCGCGGTCGATGACTTCCCGGTGGCTGATCGCGGTGAGCAGTTCGGCGTCGGGGTTGTGGCGCGGGTCGGCGGTGAAGACGCCGTCGACGGCCTTGGCCATCAGCACCACCTCGGCGCCGATCTCCAGCGCGCGCTGGGCGGCGGTGGTGTCGGTGGAGAAGTACGGCAGACCCATGCCTGCACCGAAGATGACGACGCGGCCCTTCTCGAGGTGCCGCACGGCCCGCAGCGGGATGTACGGTTCGGCGACCTGACCCATCGTGATGGCGGTCTGCACCCGGGTCGCGATGCCTTCCTTCTCCAGGAAGTCCTGCAGCGCCAGGCTGTTCATGACGGTGCCGAGCATCCCCATGTAGTCGCTGCGGGTGCGCTCCATGCCGCGCTGCTGCAGTTGTGCACCGCGGAAGAAATTGCCGCCGCCGATGACCACGGCCACCTGCACGCCGCTGCGGACCACTTCGGCGATCTGACGCGCCACCAGGTGCACGACGTCGGGATCGAGGCCCACTTCCCCACCGCCGAACATCTCGCCGCCCAGCTTGAGCAGTACGCGGCTGTACATGGGACGGATGGAACCTGCGGCGGCTCCGTTGGGTTTGCTCGTGTCCGGAGCCGCCCGGGTGGCGACTTCGGAGTTCGGAGCCGCCTGACCGGCGACGTTGGGATCCGCCATCCGACTCCTTACGGGTCCTCGCTGAGATCTCCCTCATCCTGCCTCATGGCGGGTGTCAGGGCGGCGAGTGGGTCGCGACTCGCCGCGTCAGTCAGGCAGGTGCGCGCTCAGCAGCCAGGCAGGCACGGATTTGCGGCCTTTGGGCTCGTCGCGGATGTCGAGCGCCGGGAAGAACTCCTCGAATCCGTCCGGGAAGACACCGTGAATGCGCGCCGGCCTGATCTCGTCGATCGTCCAGTACTTCGAGACGACATCGCGCAGTTCGTCTTCGGTGACGGGATTGGCCGGACCGTTGGGCATCCCCGCCCGGTCGAACACCAACACGAAGTACGACGCGCCGGGGGCGGCGGCCCGCACGATCGAACGCTGGTAGCCGTCGCGCAGGTCCACGGGCATCGAGTGGAACAGCGTCGAGTCGACGATCGTGCCGAACCGGCCGTCGTAGCCCGAGAAGTCGCTGATGTCGGCGACGTCGAAGGTGGCGTTCGTCAGCCCGCGCTTGGCGGCCTCCTGCCTGGCCAGCTCGATCGCGGTGGGCGACTGGTCCAGACCGACCGTGGTGTAGCCCCGTTCGGCGAGGTGGATGGCCAGCGCGGCCTCACCGCATCCCGCGTCGAGCACATCGCCGTGGAATCTGCCCTGTTCTATGAGGGGTGCGAGCTCCGGCTGCGGCTCTCCGATGCTCCACGGCGGCTTTCCGCCGCTCATTTCCGGCATCTCGCCCTTGTACGCGTTGTCGAACATTTCGCCCGTCGGTTCGGTCATGAATCGTTGATATCAATGTGGTTGATATATGTCAATATGGTTGACATGACTGGAGCGCTGGAGGATCAACCGCTGGGTTTCCTCTTGTCCCGGGTGGCCAAGGCGCTGCGCAGCGAGGTGAAGGCGACGGTCCTCGAGCCCCTGGGCGTGGCATTCCCCCAGTACCTGTGCATGCGCATGCTGTCCCAATACGAAGGCCGGTCCAACGCCGAATTGGCCCGCGACTTCAACGTCTCACCGCAGGCGATGAACATGGTGCTGCGCGGCCTGGAGGACCGCGGGCTCGTGTCGCGACCCGCGAGCGTGTCGTCGGGACGGTCGCTGCCCGCTCAGCTCACACGCGAGGGCCGGGAGTTGTTGAAGCGCACCGATTCCGGCGTTCGCGAAGCTGAGCGCAAGTTGATGGCGAATCTGACGCAGCGACAGCAGCGCGAATTCAAGCAGATCCTGGCGACGCTCGGGACTGACTAGCGGCCGTTAATATCGCGTACGTCAATTTTTGCGAGATCCCATGTCGGCCGCACCCGCCGAGGCTAAGCTTGCACGGCCCGCGAGGAGAGGATCGCGCTCATGAGCTTTGCTCCCAGCGCTGAAGAGGCAGTGCATCTGCTCGAAGGATATTTCTATTGGAGCGGATTCCCGAAGTTGCTGGGGTGTGAGATCGAAACAGACTTCACCAAGGCCGACATCGCGTTGGTGGGGCTACCTCTGGCGGTCAATCCGGTCGAGCGGACCCAATACCTTGGCCCCCGCGCCGTCCGCCACCGATCGCAGGCCTACCACCGCGGTCACCGCGAGTTCGGCATCAATCCCTTCGAACTGGCCCGAATTCGCGATTTCGGGGATGTGCCGATTCCCACACCCACGTTGGCCGACCAAGCGGTCCTCGACATCGAGATGTTCTACGCGCGAATGGATGCCGCCGGAGTTCTTCCGTTCACGATCGGCGGGGACCACGCTTGCACGCTGCCGGTCCTGCGGGCGATCGCCGGCCCGAACTCTCGGCGCAAGGGGCCGATCGGCATCATCCATTTCGACTCGCACACCGACACATACGGTGATTCGGCGGGTGTGCATTGCCACGCCGGTAACGGCTTCCGGATCGGCAACGAAGAGGGCTTGATCGATGCGTCCCGTTATGTGCACGTCGGCCTCAACGGCCCGATGGTGCATCCGAACATGGACGACTATTCCAAGGAAGCCGGTTACCGGTTGCTGTCCCTCGACGAAATCGAAGAGATCGGCATACCCGCTGCGACGCAGGAGATTCGCAAGGTTATCGGAGACGGGCCGGTCTACGTGACAGTGGATCTGGACGTGCTGACGCTTTCCGATGCGCCCGCGGTGGCCGACCCGGAGGCCGGCGGGTTGACGATTCGGGAGATGCTGAGGATTCTGCGCAGTTTTCGCGGCATGGACATCGTCGGCGGCGACGTGGTGTGCTTCGTGCCCCACCTCGACCCGTCGCAGATCACCGCGCTACACATCAGCGCGATCATGCACGAGATCGTCACGATGATGGCCGAGGGCGTCGCCAAGAAGCGATAGCGCCGTCCCGCGGTGGCAGCAGAACGGACAGTGTGGTCAACTGTGGCCAGCGATGAAGATTGTCCTGGCGCCTGACTCATTCAAGGAGTCGATGACGGCGTCCGAAGCGGTGGCCGCGATGACGGCCGGCGTCGCAGCCGTGCTTCCGGAAGCCGAAGTCATCGGCGTGCCGATGGCCGACGGTGGCGAAGGCACCGTCGACGCCGTGGTTGACGCGTTGCACGGTGAGCGCGTCCAGGTGCCGGTGTCGGATGCGCTGGGCCGCACCGTCATCGCACGGTTCGGCTACGTGCCGCTGCGCCAGTTGGCGGTGATCGAGATGGCGGCCGCGGCGGGCCTGGAGCTCATTGCCCCCGAGGAACGAAACATCCTGTCCGCGAGCACCTTCGGAGTGGGCCAATTGATCCGTGCGGCCCTCGACCGCGGCGCCGAGGACTTCCTGATCGGCCTGGGCGGATCGGCCACCAACGACGGCGGTACGGGCATGCTCACCGCGCTGGGCGCGGTGTTCCTCGACGCCGACGGCAAACCGTTGTCGCCCGGCGGCGCCGATCTGGAACGCCTCGACCGCATCGATATGAGCGGTCTGGATCCGCGCCTGCGCGACACCCGGATCCGCGTGGCCTCCGACGTCACCGCGCCCCTGCTGGGCCCGAGCGGCGCCACCGCGGTGTTCGGTCCGCAGAAGGGCGCCGGCCCAGACGACGTGGTGCGACTCGAGGCCGGGCTGTCCCGGCTGGCCGCCGTCGCGTCGGCGACACTCGGCGGCACCCAACCGCAACGTCCGGGCGCGGGCGCGGCCGGCGGGGTGGGTTTCGCGCTCGTCGAATTCCTCGGTGCGATAAGCAGATCCGGCGTCGAAGAGGTGGCCGAGACCGTCGGCCTCGAACGGGCGCTGCGGGGCGCGGACTGGGTGTTCACCGGCGAGGGCAGCGTCGACGCGCAGACCGTCATGGGTAAGACGCCGTTCGGCGTGGCGCAGGCGGCGCTACGCGCCGGGGCCCGGGTGGTGATCTTCGCCGGCCGGGTCGCCCCCGATGCGGCCGTGCTGCTGGACCACGGCGTCGAGCGACTCGTCGCGATCACCGCCGAGGGCACGCCGATCGAGCGGGCACTTCGCGAGGGACCCCAGTCCCTTTCTCGCGCCACCGCCGAGGTCTGCCGCTCCCTTCAGCGCGGGTCCTGAATGCGCTTGAAGGGACGCGCCTCCTCGAGTTCGTACGCCAGCCCGAGCAGCCGGGCCTCCTGCCCCACCGGCGCGGCGAACATCATGCCGACCGGCAGCCCCGACGCGGACTCGGCGAGAGGCAGCGAGATCGCCGGCTCCCCCGTGGCGTTCTGCAGAGGTGTGAACGCCACCCACTCGACGAGCCGGTCGATGATCGTCTGGTAGTCCAGGGTCGGGTCGAGATGACCGATCCGCGGCGCGACGTCGGCAAGTGTCGGGGTGAGTATGACGTCGTGGTCCCGGGTGACGCGCTCGGTGACCTGGCGCATCCGCGACAACCGCGCGAGCGCCCCGGGTACCCGGTGCAGGTTCCGCGAAGCGTGGCGGTCGAGTCCGCGCGTCAGGTTGTCGAGGCGCTCACGGTCGAAGTTCGGGCCCAACGTGCGCCCGCTGCGCACGATCGCGAACGCCAGAAACGACCAGTAGAGCAGGAAGTCGTTCATGAAGTGCGACGGCACGGGATTGTCGATGAGAGTGACCCGGTGCCCGAGTTCCTCGAGCAAAGCGGCGTTCTTCAACGTGAGCTCACGAACCTCCGGGCTCGCCTCGCGCGCTATCGACTGTGTGCACACCGCGATGCGCAGCCGCTGGGCTCCAGGCCCTGTGATGTTGCCGATCGCGGGCAGCGCCGGGTTGCGGTACACCCGCTCGATCTCGCGGTAGAACGCCGCGGAGTCGCGCACGGAGCGGGTGACGACACCGTTGGCGACGATGCGAAGCGGCATCTGCCGCAACTTCTTGTCCAGGGGCAGCCGACCCCGCGACGGCTTGAGTCCCACTAAACCATTGCAGGAGGCGGGAATTCGGATCGATCCGCCGCCGTCGTTGGCGTGCGCGATCGGCACCACCCCCGCGGCCACGAACGCCGCCGAACCCGACGACGACGCGCCCGCGGTGTGCTCGAGGTTCCACGGATTACGCACCGGGCCCAGCCGCGGATGCTCGGCCGACGCGCTGAAACCGAATTCCGACATCTGCGTCTTGCCGAGCGGAGCCAGGCCCGTCGCCAGGAACGAACGCGCGAAGTCGCCGTGCGACCGCTCCGGGCGCGGATCCCAGGCGTCGGTGCCGTTCATCGTCGGCATCACGGCGACCGCGACGTTGTCCTTGAGGAAGGACGGAACGCCGTTGAAGTAGCCACCGGAGGGCCGTGCGGCAGCCCGGGCGCGGGCCTGCTCGAATGCCTCGTGCGCCAGCCCGTTGAGCGCCGGATCGACGGCCTCGGTGCGGGCGATCGCGGCATCGACCAGTTCGGCCCGCGACACCGCGCCCGACTGCAGCGCCTCCACCAGACCGACCGCATCGAGATCGCCGAGGGCGTCGTCGCCGAAGGCGCTTATCCGAGTCATGCCGACGACGGTACCAAGTCGTACCGCCGCGGCCGCAGAAATGGCTGAGCGCTCACCCTTGTACGGTTCCCGGGCGTCGGGCCGGACAAGGGTGAGCGCTCAGCGCAGAGGCTTTAGGCCTGGCCGACCTCGAAGCGGACAAAGCGGGTCACGGTCACACCCGCCTCGTCGAGGAGGGCCTTGACGGTCTTCTTGTTGTCGGACACCGACGGCTGGTCGAGCAGCACGACGTCCTTGTAGAAGCCGGTGACCCGGCCCTCGACGATCTTGGGCAGGGCCTGCTCGGGCTTGCCCTCGTTGCGGGCGGTCTCCTCGGCGATGCGCCGCTCGTTGGCGACGACGTCCTCGGGCACGTCCTCGCGGGTGAGGTACTTGGCCTTGAGCGCGGCGATCTGCAGGGCAACCGCGTGGGCGGCCTCCTTGTTGTCGCCTTGGTACTCGACCAGCACACCGACGGCCGGCGGCAGGTCCGCGGCACGCTTGTGCAGGTAGGTCTCGACGGTGCCGTCGAAGTAGGCGACGCGACGCAGCTCGAGCTTCTCGCCGATCTTGGCCGACAGGTCCGCGATGACCTGCTCGACGGTAGGGGCCGCCGAATCGGCGGAAATGCGAGCAGCCTTGAGCGCATCGACGTCGGTCGCCTTGGCGGCCGCCGCGGCGCCGACGATCTGGTCGGCCACCGACTGGAATTCGGCGTTCTTGGCGACGAAGTCGGTCTCGGAGTTCAGCTCGATCAGCGCGCCGTCCTTGGCGGCGACCAGGCCCTCGGCGGTCGCGCGCTCAGCGCGCTTGCCGACGTCCTTGGCGCCCTTGATACGCAGCAACTCGACGGCCTTGTCGAAATCGCCGCCGGCCTCGACGAGCGCGTTCTTGCTGTCGAGCATGCCGGCACCGGTCAGCTCCCGAAGTCGCTTGACGTCGGCAGCGGTGTAGTTAGCCATATCAGCCTTCTCTTACGGGTTCTGTGCGGGTTTGGGTTCGGTCTGGACGTCGGCCTCGGGGGTGCCGGGCTCGGCACCCGCGGCGGTCGGGGATGCGGTGGCGGTCGCGCTCGCGAGCAGCTCCTGCTCCCACTCGGCGAGCGGCTCGGCGGCATCGGCGTCCGGCTTGTCGCCGTCACGACCCGCACCCGCGCGGGCCTGCAGGCCCTCGGCCACCGCCGCGGCGATCACCTTGGTCAGCAGCGCGGCCGAACGGATCGCGTCGTCATTGCCCGGGATCGGGTAGTCGACGAGATCGGGATCGCAGTTGGTGTCGAGGATCGCGATGACCGGGATGCCCAGCTTGCGCGCCTCACCGACCGCGATGTGCTCCTTGTTGGTGTCGACGACCCACACGGCCGAGGGCACCTTGGACATGTCGCGGATACCGCCCAGCGACCGCTCAAGCTTGTTCTTCTCGCGGGTCAGCATCAAGATTTCCTTCTTGGTGCGACCCTCGAAACCACCGGTCTGCTCCATCGTCTCGAGTTCCTTGAGACGCTGCAGCCGCTTGTGCACAGTCTGGAAGTTGGTGAGCATGCCGCCCAGCCAGCGCTGGTTCACATACGGCATGCCGACGCGGGTGGCTTCTTCGGCGATCGACTCCTGCGCCTGCTTCTTGGTGCCGACGAACATGATCGTGCCACCGTGCGCGACCGTCTCCTTGACGAACTCGTACGCCTTGTCGATGTAGGTCAGCGTCTGCTGCAGGTCGATGATGTAGATGCCGTTGCGGTCGGTGAAGATGAACCGCTTCATCTTGGGATTCCAGCGACGGGTCTGATGCCCGAAGTGAGTGCCGCTGTCGAGCAGCTGCTTCATGGTTACAACAGCCATGAGTCCATGGTCCTTTTCGTCGGTTGATGCCGGCGTCGGGTGACGCCGAGCCCTGGTGACTGCTCGGAGTGCCGAACCCTTTCCGAGTACTCGGGCCGGGACCGACGGCATCCGGGGAACGACCTAGTGGAACGGGTCGTGGTGCAGACACGCGAAGTCAGCCCGCGCAAGCGAGCTGCGGTTAGCAGTTTACACCCTGCACAGGGGTGCTTTTTCCACGCCGATTCCATGCCGGGCCGGCTGTCCACAGATTCGCGTCACCCCCTGGCGCGAGCCGGGCATTTGCCGCTGAGCTGGGGCGATGCGAAGGGTTGCACTCGCGGGTGCCGCGCTGATGTCCGGGCTGGTCTGGGCCGCGCCCGCCGCGGCCGACGACGGCCGGTTGGCCTGGCCGCTGCGGCCGCGCCCCGCGGTGACCAGGGCTTTCGACGCGGCCGAGCCGAACTGGACGCCGGGACATCGCGGCGTCGACCTCGCGGGCACACCCGGTGCGCGTGTGCTGGCGGCGGCCGAGGGCACCGTGATTTTCGCGGGTGAACTGGCAGGGCGGCCGGTCGTGTCACTCGCCCACCCCGGCGGCCTGCGGACCAGCTACGAACCGGTCCGGGCGACGGTCGTGCGGGGACAGCGCGTCGGCGCCGAGGCGGTGATCGGGGTGTTGGAGGCCGGACATCCGGGCTGCCCGCGCTCGGCGTGCCTGCACTGGGGCGCGATGTGGGGCCCGGCGTCACGCGCCGACTACGTCGACCCGCTCGGCCTGGTGGCCACCACCCCGATCCGCCTCAAACCCCTCACGGGTTGACTCCCCTTCTGCGCGAGCGCGCGCAGGTCTGCTCTTCGTTGGGCCGAGCATTGCTCCTATGTCAAGCCGCGGTGGGTTTGGCCTGTGTGGTGGCGTGTTTGTTCGTCGGCGTGTAAGCGGTTGTAGACGACTCGTGCTAGGCGTCGTTTGAGGCAGCGCAAAGCTTCTTTGGTGGAGTCGCCGTCGGCGAGTCTCATCCGGTAGTAGGCGTGTCCTGGGCTGTCGACGAGGCGGATCTGGGTTAGTGCGATGCGGTGCAGGGCGGCGTTAAGTTGTCGGTTGCCTGCGCGGCTGAGACGCACACGGCCGGCGGTGTTGCCTGACCAGACGGGGATGGGGGCGGTGCCGCTGTGGCAGGCGAAGGCTGCTTCGCTCTTGAACCGGGTGATGCCGGCGGTTTCGCCGACGAGTTTGGCGGCGGTGAGCTCGCCACAGCCTGGCAGTGCCAGCAGTTGTGGAGATACTGCGTGCACGGCGTCGCTGATGCGGGTGTCGAGGGCTTTGATGGCCAGGGTGAGTCGGATGATGTCACCGAGCTCGTCGGTGGCCAGCTCGGCGAGCAGCCCGTCTTGGGTTGCCAACCATGCGGCCAAAGTGGTCTGCGTTTTGGCCCGGTCAAGTGATCCCTTCTTCGGCGCTTGGGTCGGGTCGAGTTCGTGAATGCGGCCCAGGAGTCTATTGATGGTCGCAGTGCGTTGTCCCACAAGGTCTTCGCGTCGATCGACGAGCAGCTTGAGTTCGCGGGAAACCTCGTCGTGTGCAGCTATCGGCAGATCGGGGTGGCGCAGCACCGCGCGAGCCACCGCCAAGGCGTCGATCGGATCGGACTTCCCTCGAGTGCGTGCACCGGCGCGTTCGTGGGCCATCAGTTTCGGTGCCACTCGCACAACCTTCTGCCCGGCCGCCAACAGGTCACGCTCCAGTCGCGCCGACAAATTGCGGCAGTCTTCGATGCCCCACAGTAGGTCCTCGCCGAAGGTGGTCTTGGCCCAAGCCAATGCGGCTAGATGTCCTTCCGTCGTTGCTGGGACGACTTTCTCTCCGACCTCGCGGCCTCGTTCGTCGACAGCGACGAAGGTGTGGGTGCGCTTGTGTACATCGGCTTCAAGAACCACCATGGACGGTGCCTTCTTTCATCGTGATGGGTGAGGAGAAGGTTGGGCCGACCGGTTGGACACATCTCAGTGGGGGCGATGCCACGCTCCTATCAACTCACGCCGGTCGGTCCTTCCATCCGGTGGCGGCAATATGCTCGAATGCCAACCCCGAAAGATGGCAGTGCGGGTCTGAGCCAGACACCAGATGAGAAGAACCCAACCACCGCAATGCGGCAATCACCACATTGACACTGAGTGCGGGTCTGCACACGACACGCCGCCACTTTTCCGCCATCGGGGCACGCTCGCCCCGAGGTGTGCGTGCGCCTAACGTCGAACCGTGGCCACCGACGCTCATCGCTGCCGGCCCATGCGTTTCGGGCTCACTGCCGGCCTGCCGCGCACCGGCGAGCAGATGCGGACGTTCGCCCGCGCGGTCGAAAGTTCGGGCTTCGACGTGTTGTCGTTCGCCGACCACCTCGTTCCCATGGCGCCGCCGTTCACCAGCGCCGCCGCGGCCGCGATGGCCACCGAGCGGTTGCACGTCGGAACGCTGGTGCTCAACAACGACTTCCGTCATCCCGTCGAAACGGCCCGCGAGGCGGCGGGCCTCGCACTGGTCTCCGACGGCCGGTTCGAACTGGGCATCGGCGCCGGGCACATGAAGTCCGAGTACGACGCCGCCGGTATTCCGTTCGACGACGGCGGAATCCGCGTGTCGCGGTTGGCCGAGGCGGCCGAGGTGATCCGCGCGCTCCTCGACGGCCGGCCCGTCGGTGCCGACCTCCAGCACTACCGGATTCACGCCGAAGCGGGTCAACTCCTTCCGGTTCCGCCCTCGCGCGTGCCACTGTTGATCGGCGGCAACGGAACTCGCGTCCTGGAACTCGCCGGGCGGATCGCCGACATCGTCGGGCTCGCGGGCATCAGTCACAACCGCGACGCCACCGCGGTCCGGCTGACACACTTCGACGCCGAAGGACTCGCGAACCGCATCGCCGTGGTGCGCGAAGCCGCGGGCGACCGGTTCGAGCACATCGAACTCAACGTGCTGATCCAGGCCGTCGTCGTGACCGACGACCGGCCCCGAGCCGCCGAACAACTGGCCGCCACGCTCGGCGGCGTCTCCCCCGAGCGCCTGCTGACGTCACCGTTCGTGCTGATCGGCACCCACGAGCAGATGGCCGAACAACTCACCGAGCGCACGCAGCGGTTCGGGGTCAGTTACTGGACCGTCTTCGACGAACTGCCGGGCAGACCGTCGGCGATGCCGGATATCGCCGAGGTGATCAAGCTGTTGCGCTGAGCGCGTCGAGAAACTCCAGCATCGCGGATACCACGACGTCGGGCCGATCCCGCTGAACCCAATGTGCCGCGCCCGCAACCACTTCGAGGCGAGCCTGCGGAATCAGTTCGGCCGCGGCCCGCGCCGCCGCCAGCGGCACGCTGGTGTCGTTGTCTCCGTGAACGATCAGCGCCGGACACGGAAACGTCGCGAGCCGGTCGCGGTAGTCGGTGGTGAGGCGATTCCACCGGACCTGGTCGCGCTGCCACTGTCCGAACGCGTCGAATGCGTGATCCGCCCTCGCGGCGGACAGAATCTCGGCGACCAGCTCGGGCGTTCGCGCGGCGGGGTCGCCGATCAACGCCGGCATCACCCACCCCATGGCACGCCTGCTTCGCCCCGACCACCGGCTCACCGCGCTCAGCAGTCCGGTGCGCACCATGGCCCAGGTCAGCACCTGCCGGATGCCCGAGAGCGGTCCTTCAGACAGTCGGGACATGAACCCGTAGCTGGCCAACAGCATTGCCCCCGTGACCTTTTGCGGACGGTCCAGCACATGCCCGATCGTCATCCCACCACCGAGCGACAAACCGCCGATCGCGTAGCGGTCCAACCCAAGCGCGTCGACGAACTCGCCGACGTAACCGACCAACCGATCCTGGGTCGACGGCCAGGGCGCCGACGGGCTCTCGCCGTACCCCGGATGATCCGGAGCGAGCACGCGGTAGCCGCCGGCCGCGAGCCGCGGCCCGACACCACCCCAGGACAGCGACGCGCTGTCCACTCCGGCGCCATGCAGCAACACCACCGTCGGCGCGCCGTCGACGCGCTCGGGTACCCATTCGAGGTAACTGACCGGCCCCCACGACAGCCGAACTGTTGCCCTTCCCACAAGTCCTCCTTCGGTGTTTTCGGTGCGCGCGCAGTCGCTGAGCGATCGCTAGAGCACCGAAATCACCGTAGTCACGCTCGGGGGTGGGCCTGGTCGTGGACGGCGCGCAGCCGTGCGACCGTGACGTGCGTGTAGAGCTGCGTGGTGGCCAGGGTGGAATGGCCGAGCAACTCCTGCACAATGCGCAAGTCGGCGCCGCCTTCGAGCAGATGTGTTGCGGCGCTGTGCCGCAACCCGTGCGGTCCGATGTCGGGTGCGCCGTCGACCGCCGCGACGGTCTGGTGCACGACGGTGCGCGCCTGGCGAGGGTCGAGCCGACGGCCACGCGCCCCCAGCAGCAGCGCCGGGCCCGAATCCGCGGTAGCCAACGCCGGCCTGCCGCGATCGAGCCACGCCGTCATCGCATCCTGCGCGGGCACACCGAACGGCACCGTCCGTTGTTTGTTGCCCTTGCCGAGGACCCGCAGCAGCCGCCGCGGCATGTCGACGTCGTCGATGTCGAGCCCGCACAGCTCGCTGACACGAATACCGGTGGCGTACAACAACTCAACGATCAGCCGGTCGCGCAGTGCCATCGGATCACCCTGTTCGGCACCGGATTTCGCGGCTGCCATGGCGTCGAGTGCCTGGTCCTCGCGCAACACCGCGGGCAGCTCACGCCGCGCCTTCGGCACCTGCAGCCGGGCCGCGGGATCACCGGCGATCAACCCGCGTCGCACCGCCCACGCGGTGAACATCTTGACCGCGGACGTGCGTCGGGCCAGCGTCGTGCGCGCGGCACCGGCGGCGGCCTGGGCAGCCAGCCACGCCCGCAGCACCGGCAGGCTCAGCGCGTCGAGACCGACGTCGTGTCCGCGCTCGGCCATGAACCCGAACAACGACCGCAGGTCACCGAGGTAGGCGCGGCGGGTGTGCTCGGAGCGGCCCCGCTCCAGCGCGAGGTACTCGTCGAACTCCTCGAGAACGCCTTCCACGACACCAACCGTCGCAGAGTCTCACCGCAACGCTCAGGTGACGCGCCGCAGCGTGTCCGGAGTGAGATCGGCCAGGGTGGGATAACCGTCGACGGCCATCGTCAGATCGGCCTCGGCAAGCAGTGAACGCAGCACGTGAACGATGCCGTCCAGGCCGCCCAGTGCCAGTCCGTAGGCATAGGGCCGCCCGATTCCGACGGCGGTGGCGCCCAGCGCGAGCGCTTTGACGATGTCGGACCCGCTGCGGATGCCCGAGTCGAACAGCACCGGCAACCCGTCGGCCGCCTCCACGACGCCGGGCAGGCAATCGATGGCAGCCAGCCCGCCGTTGGCCTGTCGTCCGCCGTGGTTGGAGCAGTAGATGGCGTCGACGCCGCCGTCCTTGGCGCGTCGCGCGTCGTCGGGATGGCAGATGCCCTTGACGATGAGGGGCAGGTCGGTCAGCGAACGCAGCCACGGCAGGTCGTCCCACGTCAGCGGGTTGCCGAAGAGCCCCACCCAGTGCATGACGGTGGCCTGCGGGTTCTCCTCGGGCGGCTGCGGAAGCGCGGCGCGGAACACCGGGTCGCTGGTGTAGTTGGCCAGGCAGCGGCCGCGCAACTGCGGGAAGTTCGACGTCGACAGGTCACGCGGTCGCCAACCGGGCACCCAGGTGTCCAGCGTGACGATGATCCCCTTGTAACCGGCGGCCTCCGCGCGGTGAACGAGGCTGGCGGCCAACTCCCGGTCGGTCGGCGTGTACAACTGGAAAAATCCTGGCGTATCACCGAATTCGGCGGCGACGTCCTCGAGCGGGTCCTCGGTGAGGGTCGACACCACCATCGGCACACCGGTACGTGCCGCGGCGCGGGCCGTGACGAGGTCCCCGTGCCCGTCCTGCGCGCAGATTCCGATCACCCCGATCGGCGCCATGAACACCGGCGAGGGCAACGTCATTCCGAACAGGTTGACCGAGAGGTCACGTTCGCGGGTGGCGCGGAACATCCGCGGCATCAGACCCCAGTTGTCGAACGCGGTGCGATTGAGCCGCTGGGTTCGTTCGTCCCCGGCTCCTCCCGCGACGTAGGAGTACACCGACGGCGGCATGGCCGCCTCCGCCTTGGCCTCCCACTCCGCGAACGTCATCGGCAGCTTCGGCACGATGCCGGAGAGGCCCTGCAGGTAGATCTCGAACTGGTAGTTACCGAACGTCATGCGGCCAGCGTGCCAGGCGGCCGGTCAGGCGCTGGCTTCGGCCTTGGCGAGCTCGGCCTTCCACTGGCGGAAGGTCTCCTCGGTGCGTCCGCGTCGCCAGTAGCCGGAGATCGACGACGCCCATTCGGCCGCGATACCGCGCTCCTTGCGGATGTAGGGCCGCAGGTTGTGCATGACGGCCTGAGCCTCGCCGTGGATGAACACCTGCACCTGCCCGGGCAGCCACGGGGTTTCCTTGACCGCGGCGATCAGCGGGGCGTGGTCACCGGCCTGATCCTCGGGCACCAGGTCGGCACGGCCACCGCGGTAGATCCAGCGCACCTCGACACCGTCGGGCTTCTTCAGCGGAATCTCGTCGTCGGGGCCGGCGACCTCGATGAATACTCGTCCGATCGCGTTGTCCGGCAACGCTTCCAGCGCGGCACTGATCGCGGGAACCGCGGCTTCGTCACCGGCCATCAAATGCCAGTCCGCCGCTGGATCGGGCGCATAGGCGCCGCTGGGACCCATCAGGTAGGCGGGCTGGCCGGGGGTCGCGGCGGCCGCCCATGGCCCGGCGACGCCGTGGTCACCGTGCACGACGAAGTCGATGCAGATCTCGCGGCGTTCGGGGTCGACGCTGCGCACGGTGTAGGTGCGCACGGTGGGCCGCCGCTCCGGCGGCAGTGACGAGAACGAGTCGAGTGTCAGCGGCCGCGGCAATTGCGCGACATCGATGCCGCGATCGACGATCACGACCTTGACGTAGGCATCGGTGAATTCGTTCGGGGTGAACGTGTCGAACCCCGATCCGCCGAGAACCAGTCGAATCATGTGCGGTGTCAATTGCTCGGTACGCACCACTTCGAAGGCGTGTATCGGTCGCGCTGCCACGAAAAATCCCTCCAAAACCTCGGCCAACCTGGTCATTCGCCGGCGTTATCGACTATACGAGCGGGCCACGCCGGCCGGGGCCCCACGTCGCCGGGCCGGACGGACGCCTCACGCAGGCGCACGTTCTCGACCGCTGTATGCCGCGGCTCAGTCGCGGATATCGGATGGGTGCTTCGCGAGCGGGGTCACCTCGATGACCATGTACGGGAACAGCGGCAGGCCCGAGAGGATCTGATGCAGTTCGTCGTTGGATTCCACATCGAATATCGAATAGTTCGCATACTCACCGACGATGCGCCAGATGTGCGGCCATTTGCCGGCGCGTTGCAGTTCCTGGCTGTAGCGCTTCTCCCGGGCCACCATCTCGTCGCGCTGCTGCGGGTCGAGATCGGGCGGGAGGTCGACGTCCATGCGTACGTGGAAGATCACGAGACATCAGCCCCCACGGGGTCGAGCACGAAGTCGTAGACGACCTTCTGGGTGCCGTCGGGCTGGTCCTGCGGGTCCAGGACGAGCTCGGGCTTGACGGCGTCGGCGATGTCGTCGCCGTTGTGCGGGTCGCCGGGGAAATACAGTTGCGCGGTGAGCAGTTCGTAGCCAGGCGCGGAAACCTTGACGTGCAGATGCGCAGGCCGCCACGCGTGCCATCCCGCCGCTGCGATCAACTTGCCGCACGAGCCGTCGGTCGGTATCTGGTAGGGGGCCGGCCGGATGGTGGTGATCTCGAACGCCCCGTCGGCGCCGGTCGTGAAGGTGCCGCGCAGATTCCACTCGGGCAGGTTCGGTGCGAATTGCGAATAGAAGCCGTCGGCGTCTGCGTGCCACAGTTCGACCTTGCCCGGCAGCGGCGTGCCGTCGGTCGCGGTGATCCGCCCCTCCCACACCAGCGGGGTGCCCCGCTCGCCGTCGCGCATCGGGATCGCCCCGCGCGCACCACATTCGGGTGAGCCGGGCACGTAGTACGGGCCCTCGATGGTGCCCTTGTTGCCCTTGCGGTGGTCGGTGGCGACCTCTTCGACGACGTGCTCGACCCAGACGTCGAGGAACAGCGGCCACTCACCGTCGTTGCCCACGTCGATCAGCCACGCCTTGAGCGCGTTGTACTCGTCGTAGGTGACGCGGTGGCGGCGGATGGTGTCGTGTACGGCCGACAGGACCTCGCGGGCCAGCAGGCTGACCCGCTCCTTGGGGGTGTCCCGGACCGCCTGGTACGGAGACTTGTCGGCGTGAAACCGCTCGGTCGCACATGCGCCCGATGCCGCCGCCGTGGCGGTGCCGACCGGAACCTCGATGATGCTTTCCATGGTGGTCATGTCGTGCTCTCTTCTCTCCATTGATCTTTCACACCCGGGGCTGACCGCGGGAAGCCTTACTGGTCGGTGCGGTAACGACCGAGCTTGTCGGTGTCGATGTCGATTCCCAGGCCCGGTCCGGCAGGCACGTGCAGCTGACCGTCGCGGATGCGCAGCGGGGTGGCGAGCAAGTCGTCGGCCATGTCCAAGAAGTTGGACAGTTCCCCCGCGCGGCGGGATGTCAGCTCGAACGCCGACCCGAACGCGACGGCGCAGGCGGTGCCGAGTTGGCCGTCGATCTGGTTTCCCAGCACCACCTCCAGTCCGAGCCCCTCGGCGAGGTGATGCACGCGCTGCGAACCGGTGAAACCGGTGCGTGCGGTCTTGATGCTGACCGCGGTGGCCGAACCGCCCATGATCTCGCGCGTCACGTCGGCCGGGGTCGGCACGGATTCGTCGGCGATGAACGGAATGTCGAGGTGCGACACCAGCCAGCGGCGGCCCAGTACATCGTCGGCCGGACACAGCTCTTCGGCGAAGAGCAGGTCCAGATCGGCCATCTCGTTCATCGCTCGCAGCGCCTCCGCGGCCGTCCAGCCCCGGTTCCCGTCGATGTAGAGCTCGACGGAGTTGCCGAAGCGCTCGCGGAGCGCGCGCACGACCGCGGTGTCCAGGGAGACCGGCCGGCGACCGACCTTCACTTTGAACGTCGTGATTCCGTAGAGGTCGTTGATGCGTTCGGCCTCGGCCACCATCGTCTCCGGTGTGTCGAAACCCAACATGTGGCTGACCCGCATGTGGTCGGTGTAGCCGCCGAGCAACGCGGTGACCGGCAACCCGACGGTCCGGCCGAGCGCGTCCCAGATCGCCATGTCGACAGCGGCTTTCGCGGTGGGGTTGCCCACCGTACGGGCCAGCCGAGCGTGGATCGTTTCCCGCTCGGTGAGCGTCAGACCCACGATCTGCGGGGCGAAGATCTGGCGGATCACCGCGAGGATGCCGTCCTGGGTCTCGCCGTAGGTGAATGGCCGCGGCGGCGCCTCGGCCACGCCGATCACGCCTTCGTCGGTGTGCACCCGCACCAGGACGTGCTCGGCGGCGCGTACCTCGCCCGAGGCGAACTTGAGCGGCTTGACGTAGGGAATCGCGAACGGAATGGCCTCGACGGCAACTATTTTCATGAGTCTTCCTCGCTGAGAGTGGCTACCGCCGGCGTGTACGCCGCCGACAAGACGGTCACGACGGCGTCGACGACGGGGTTGTCGACACCCCGACGCCACGCGAGCGCCAGTTCGATCGACGCGCCGTCGAGAAGGTCGCGGAACACCACGCCGTGCAGTGGCAACGCCCGTACCGACGCAGGCACCATCGCGACCCCCAGCCCGGCGGCGACCAACGCCAGTAGCACCGCGGTGCCGGGGGCGGCGTGTTCGCGGTGCGGGACGAACCCCGCCCGGCGGCAGGCCCGTACCACGGTGTCGTTGACCGCGGAGTCCTGGCCGGAGTAGCCGATGAACGGCTCGCTGCGCAGATCGGCCAGCGAGATGACGGGCTCGGCGACCAGTCGATGATCGGCGGAGACGGCCAGGATCAGAGGCTCGTCGTCGATGGTCTGCAGCTCGATCTCGTCGCCGATTGCGGGCGGGCGCAGCACGCCGACGTCGAGCGCGCCGGTCCCCAGCCTTTCGCACTGGGTGGGCGTGAGCATGTCGGCGTGGATGTCGAGCGCCAGGGCGGGCAGCTCCTGGCGCAGGATGCGGGCCATCCGCGGCAGATGGGAGAACGCAGCGGTGCCCGTCAGGCCCAGTCGCAGCAGTCCGGAGTGGCCGGCGGCGATGCGACGCACCCCTCGTTGCGCCTCATCGACCCCGTCCAGGATCCGGGCGGCTTCGTCACGCAGGAACTCACCTGCCGCGGTCAGTGACACGTGGCGGGTGGTCCGGTTGAACAGGGTGACGTCCAGCTCGTGCTCGAGTTGGCGGATGGCATAGGACAGCGCCGGCTGCGCGACGTGCAGGAGCTCGGCGGCCTGCCCGAAATGGCAGGTCTCGGCCACCGCTGCGAAGTAGCGCAGGTGCCGCAGCTCCATCGCGTCGCTCCCTTCAGGCTGTGTCCGGGCCCCTCTCGGAGCCTCACTGTGACCGCCGACACCATTGACGGTAACGGCGCGATCCATAGATCACAAAGACCTATTAGCGGTTGATTGAGGGGACTTGTTTATCAATACCCACCTGGGCCACGACTAGGCATAACCCTAGTGTGACCGGCACCACTCGCTGTCAGAGTGCAGATAAGCGTCACATCCACCCCCGTTGGAGGTCCCCATGACCGCATCGCTATCCACCCCGAAGAGCCGCGTCGCCGCCGTGTTGTCCGACGCGGTGGTCGACGACCCCGAGGCCGGCATCTACCGTGCCAACCGCCGGATCTTCACCGACGAGGAGATCTTCGAACTCGAGATGAAGCACATCTTCGAGGGCAACTGGGTCTACCTCGCCCACGAGAGCCAGGTCGCGAACCCCGGTGACTACTTCACCACCTACATCGGCAGGCAGCCCGTCGTCATCACCCGCGACAAAAGCGGCCAGATACACTGTCTGATCAATGCATGCGCACACCGTGGCGCGATGCTCTGCCGCCGCAAGACCGACAACCGGATGACGCTGACGTGCCCCTTCCACGGGTGGACGTTCCGCAATGACGGCGCTCTGCTGAAGGTCAAGGACCCCGAGGGCGCCGGCTATCCGGAGACGTTCAACGCCAACGGCTCTCACAACCTGACCCGGGTCGCCCGATTCGAGAGTTATCGCGGGTTCCTGTTCGGCAGCATCAACGAGGATGTGTTGCCGCTGTCAGAACATCTTGGCGATGCCACCAAGGTCATCGACATGCTCGTCGATCAGTCCCCCGACGGCCTGGAGGTGCTGCGGGGATCGTCGACGTACACCTATGACGGTAACTGGAAAGTGCAGGCAGAGAACGGCGCCGACGGCTACCACGTGACCGCGACGCACTGGAACTATGCGGCCACGACCAGTCGACGCGGCACCGGCGAATCCTCGAACGACACCAAGGCTCTCGACGCGGGCAACTGGGGTAAGTCGGGCGGCGGGTACTGGTCGTTCCCCCACGGGCACCTGTGCCTGTGGACCTGGGCGGCCAACCCGCAGGATCGACCGCTGTGGGACAAGCTCGACGAGCTCAAGGCCACGCACGGTGATGCCAAGGGCGAGTTCATGGTTCGCGGTTCGCGCAACCTGTGCGTCTACCCGAATCTGTATCTTATGGACCAGTTCTCGACGCAGATCCGGCACTTCCGGCCGATCGCGCCAGACCAGACTGAGGTGACGATCTACTGCATCGCACCGAAAGGTGAAAGCGCTGCTGCCCGCACGCAGCGGATCCGCCAGTACGAGGACTTCTTCAACGCATCCGGGATGGCCACCCCCGACGATCTCGAAGAGTTCCGCTCGTGCCAGTTGACGTTCCGCGCCGAGGCCGCACCGTGGAACGACATGAGCCGCGGCGCCCAGCACTGGTTGACCGGGCCCGACGAGGTCGCCACCTCTTTGGGAATGGACGGCGTCGTATCGGCCGGAGTCAAGAACGAAGACGAAGGTCTCTACCCCGTCCAGCACGGCTACTGGCTGCACACCATGCAGAGTGCGCTGCAGAAGGAATCGGAGAAGTGACGATGACGACCACCGCTGGAACGAGCCCCGCGACACCCGATACGGCCGACAAACTGATCACCCAGAACGCCATCGAGCAGTTCCTCTACCGTGAGGCGCGCTATCTCGATGACCGCGAGTTCGAGAAGTGGTTGGACTGCTACGCCGACGACGTGGAGTACTGGATGCCGGCGTGGACGGACGACGACCGGCTCGTCGAGGACCCCACACGTGACATCTCGCTGATCTACTACGCCAACAAGGGCGGCCTCGAGGACCGGGTGTTTCGCATCCGCACCGAGCGTTCGTCGGCGACGTCCCTGCCCGAACCGCGCACCAGCCACAACATCTCCAACGTCGAGGTCATCGAACGTCGCGGAAACCTGGTCGACGTCCGGTTCAACTGGCACACCATGTATTTCCGGTACAAGACCATCGACCCGTATTACGGCACGTCCTTCTACACCATCGACTTCACCGGCGACCAGCCCTTGATCCGCCGCAAGACGGTCGTGCTCAAGAACGACTACATCCACCATGTGGTGGACGTCTACCACGTGTGAGGGGCCGACCATGACCCAACTGCAGGACACCGCGACATACTCTGTCGCACTGTCTTTCGAGGACGGCGTCACGCGCTTCGTCAGGTGTCGCCCCGACCAGACCGTCGCCGATGCCTCCTACCGTCAACGCATCAACATCCCGCTGGACTGCCGCGACGGCGCGTGCGGCACCTGCAAGGCCCTGTGCGAATCCGGCCGCTATGACGGCGGAACCTATATCGACGACGCACTTTCCGCCGACGAGGCCGCCGCCGGTTTCGTCCTGCCCTGCAGCATGCGCCCGCGCTCCGACCTGGTCCTGCAGATCGCGGGCACCTCGGATTCGGCCAAAACCCAAGCCGCTTCCTACACGGGCACACTTACTGTGCTGGAGCGTCTTTCGACCACCACGGTCAAGATCGGCATCGAGATCCCCAACCGTGCCGAGTTGGCGTTCCTGCCGGGTCAGTACGTCAACATCGCGGTACCCGGCACCGACCAGACGCGCTCATACTCGTTCTCCAACGCACCCGACGACGACTTGCTCACCTTCTTGATCAAGCTCACGCCGGGTGGGACGATGTCGGACTATCTGGCCGACCGCGCGGCTGTCGGTGACCGCATCACATTCGCCGGACCCAACGGGTCGTTCTTTCTGCGCGAAGCCGATCGTCCCGTGCTGCTGCTCGCCGGCGGAACCGGTGTGGCGCCGATCCTGTCCATGCTGCGCACCATGCGCGCGGCGGGCAGCGTCCGGCCGGTGCACCTCATCTACGGTGTCAGCACCGACGAAGACCTCACCGCGCTCGACGAGATCACTGAAACTGGTTCGACGCTGGCCAATTTCACGTGGGACTACTGTGTCGCCGATCCCGCCAGCACCGCACCCAACAAGGGCCCCGACCGTGCCTACGTCACCAGCCTGATCGAACCCGACCACCTCAACGGCGGCGATCTGGCCATCTATCTGTGTGGTCCACCGCCGATGGTCGAAGCGGTGCGCAGCCATCTGGCCGGGTCCGGCATCGAGCCCACCGGGTTCTACTACGAGAAGTTCGGGTTGGCCAAAGCCGCGGCCGCCGTCACCGCGACGGCACAGCCGGCCCGCGACACGGCCCCTGACTCGGTGGTGGACGAGATCCTGCCCGTACCCGACGCCCGCGCGGTGACCGGTCAGACGATGTTGCCTGCCACCACGTTCGCCGCCGCGGCCGGCACCGCCGCTCACGACGACTCCGTCGCGATCCGCAGTCTCACAGGACAATTGATGGCGCCCGGCGGCGGCGGTGGTGAGACGCGACCGATCGACACGGACGACGGACGCCTGCTGCCGTGTGGCGCACGCAGCGTCGTCGGACAGACCGTTCTGCCGCGCGTCGAAGCCTGCACGAGGCCCGACACCCCCACCGGGGCCACTGCCCCGATCGTCGCCGACGATGGTTACCAGATCGGCGAGGAGCATCCCGAGGTGCGCGAGTCCGACGCCTTGTTCGAGGCGCGTTCGGCGCTCGAGCTGGGCGCACTGGAGCTGACGATCGGACGTCTGTCGAGCCGGCAGTTGGCCGGCTACCGCCTTCTCGCGGAGGCGACGCTGCCGTACGTCGACGGTGAGAGCTTCGTCGACGCCGCGCAGTACACCGAGACCAACGCGGCCTTCCACGATTATCTCTTCGCCCTGACCGGCAATGCGCACCTGCTCCAGGCCTATCAGGCGCTCGATGTCAAGGGCCGGATGAGCGATGTGCTGCGCAACGCGACGTGGTGTGACCCCCGCTGCGCCACCGACCACGTCGACATCGTCGCGGCGTTCGAATCCGGTGACCGCGAGGCGGCGCGCACCTTGATCACGGCTCACGCGGCGCGGTCCAAGCAGACGATGCGCCGCGCCATGGCCGAGGCCGCCCAAGCATCCACGCCGGCGTTAATCACCCCCGGCCGCTTCACAGGCAAGGTGGTGGTGATCACCGGAGCCGCGCAGGGCATCGGTGAGCGCACGGCCCGCCGCATCCACGCCGAAGGCGGCACCGTGGTCCTGGCGGACCGCTGCGAGCTGGTCAAGGAGCTCGCCGATGAGCTTGCGCCACAGGGCTCCCCGGCCATCGCGGTCACCGCCGACCTCGAACACAGCGAGGGCGCCGACACCATGATCGAACAAGCGATCGCCTCGTTCGGCCGCGTCGACGTGTTGATCAACAACGTCGGAGGCGCGATCAACTTCAAGCCGTTCACCGAGTTCAGCGCGGCCGAGATCCGCGCGGAGATCGACCGGTCACTGATGACGACGCTGTACTCCTGCCGTGCCGCGCTGCCCGCGATGGTCAGACAAGGCCGCGGCGTCATCGTCAACATCTCCTCCGCCGCAACCCGCGGTGTGCACCGCATCCCGTACTCGGCGGCCAAGGGCGGCATCAACGCGATCACCGCGTCACTGGCGATGGAATACGCCGAGCGCGGCATCCGGGTCGTGGCCACCGCGCCGGGCGGCACCGCGGCGCCACCGCGGCGGATCTCGCGCGGTACGCCCGATCCGGAAACCGCGGCGCAGCAAGCGTGGTTCGACGCGCACATCGAGCAGACGGTCGAATCCTCGTTGCTCAAGCGCTACGGCACACTCGACGAACAGGCCGCAGCCATCTGCTTCCTGGCATCCGACGAGGCGTCCTACATCACCGGCACCGTCCTGCCCGTCGCCGGTGGTGATCAGGGCTAGATGCCCGGCGCCGGTCGAGCCAAAGCACCGAAGTCGACGACGCGCGCCTCTACGATGGCGGACGTGCCCATGGCGCCAGCCCCTTTCGTCGGTCGCGTCGGCGACCTCGACGAGTTGGTCTCGCGTGTCGCGGCCACCGCTACCGGCGGGCTCGAGATCCTCGCTGTCACCGGTGAGTCCGGGATAGGCAAGACCGCATTGCTACGCCGACTCGCCGATCAGCTGCCCGGCTCGCGCTGGGCGACCGCGCTGGCATGGGAGAACAGCCGCGACGGAGCCGTCATCACACAGCTGCTGCAGCAACCCGCTTCGCGCCAGCCGGCCGACGCCGCACGACAGATGGCCGAAGCCGTCGGCACAGAACAGCCGACATTGTTGGTCATCGACGACGCACAACACATGGATTCGGTTTCCTGGCAGGCCATCTCGACAATGGCCCTCCATCATCGCGCACTGCCGGCTCTCGTCGCGGTGGTCTTCGATCGCGTCCCGCAAGCGATCGACGACATGATCACGGGCGAATTCAACGTGACCGGTCTGCCCCGTCACGACGTCGCCGCGCTGGCTACCGCGCACGGCCGAATCCTGCATCCCTCGATGGTCGATCGGCTCGTGCATCACACGGGCGGCAACCCGCGCCACCTCCGCGCACTGCTCGACGAAGTTCCCCCGCAGACATGGACGCGGTTCGACGCCCGGCTGCCCGCGCCGCGGGCCGTCGCGCGGGACGTCGCCGCCAGGCTGTCGGACGCCGGGCCCGACGGCGCCGCGCTCGCCGTCGCCCTCACCATCCTCGGCGAGCACGCGAACCTGACCGACGCCGCCCGACTGGCCGGTTCGGCCGAGCCGCTGGCAGCGGTGGAGGCCGCCACCCGAGCCGGACTGCTGTGCGACGACGACCCCTTCGAGCCACGGATACGCGATGCGATGACCGCCGCCGCGATCATCGACAGTTACGGTCCGCAGGCCACCGCCGCAGCGCACCGACGTGCCGCCGACATCGTGGAGGACCCGGTCGCGCGGCTGCGGCATCGCGTGGCCGCCACCCCCGTACGTGATCCGGCACTGGCCGACGAGGTCGACCGCCTGGCGCGTGCCCGCGGCGCGGACGGCGCCTGGAGCCAGGCCGCCGGCCTGTTCCGCGACGCCAGCCGACTGACCGACGATCCCCTGCTGCGCGACGATCGGCTGACCCGTTCGGTCGACGCGCTGGTGGCCGCCGGCGACTGTGTGGGTGCCGCCTCGCTGGTACCCGCTGTGGAGAACCTGCGCGAAACGCCCTTGCGCAACGCGACTTTGGCATATCTTGCCATCCTGCGCGGGCGCGCCACGGAGGCCGAGATCCGGTTGAGCCGCGCGTGGGACATCGTCAACATCGATCGTGAGCCGGACACCGCGGCGTTCATCGCGCAACGGCACGTACTGCACGCCCTCGTGCTCGGCCACGGCGACCAGCTCGTGCAGTGGGCCGACCGCGCCTTCGAACTGGCCGACCCCGATTCGCCGGCGGCCATCGAGGCCGCGGCGATTCGCGGATTGGGGCTGCTGGCCGCCGGTCACCCGAAGCGCGCCGCGGCAGCCTACGACGACCTGCACACGCGTGTCCGCCACGGCCCGCAGGCCCAGCGCGTCATCATGGGCCGAGGGTGGGTGCAGCTGATGCGCGACGATGTCGAGGCCGCCCGCACCAGCCTGGAAAGCGCTTGTGCCGCAGCCGAACTCGGGGGTTCTACCCGAATCACGTTGTGGTCCTATGCCTGGCTGGCCCGTACCCAGTTCGTGATGGGCGAGTGGGACAACGCCCTGCGCAGCGTCGAGCACGGTCGCCGCCTGGCCGCATCGAGCGGGATCGTGTTGATCACACCGCTGCTGGAGTGGACTGCGGGACAGATCGCCGCTCTTCGGGGCGATTGGGATGCCGCCGATGAGGCAGCCAACAGCGCCTCCGACGGTCCCGACGAGTACGCGATGATGCGGATTCCCGGTGCGTTGCTTCGGGCTCATATCGCCGAGGCCCGCGCCGACTACGCCGCGGTACGGCGGGCGCTGGAACCGTTGCGGCGTATCGCCGCCGGCACCTCACTGCAGGAGCCGGGGTACTGGCCATGGGTGGACAGCCTGGCCAACGCGATGGTCCTCGACGGTGACCTGGAGGCTGCCGACGCGTTCCTGCGGCCCCACGAGCAGCGCGCCGGATCCCGGGGGCATCGCAGCGCCCAGGCCCGGCTGGGCGCGGTCCGGGGCCGCCTGTTGGGCGCGTCGGGGGATATCGCGGAGGCACACCGGGTTTTCGAGCAATCCCTGGCGCTGCTGGACGGCCTGCCGCTGCGTTACGACACGGCGCGCATAGGCTTCGCCCATGGCCAGACCTTGCGGCGGGCGGGCAAGCGGCGCGAGGCGGATGCGGCGATCGGCGCCGCCCGCACGCTGTTCGCCGGGCTCGGCGCCCAGACGTATGTGGCGCGCTGTGAGCGCGAGCTCAAGGCAGGCGGATTCAACCAGACCCGGGACGGCCGCGAGGCGGTCGACCTGACCCCGCAGGAAGAAGCGGTGACGACGCTTGTCGCCAAGGGACTTTCGAATCGCGAGGTAGCCGCCGAACTGTATGTGTCACCGAAGACGGTGCAATATCACCTGACCCGCATCTATACCAAGCTCGGCGTGCGGTCCCGCTCGGAGCTGGCGGCGCTGCGGCGCTGACGGCGGTCGACGACCGGCGCGGCGGTGCTTGCGACGACGCGTTCGAAGTCGACGCCGGGCGCCAGTTCCACGACGTCGAAACCGCTTCCGGTGACATCGAAGGCCCCCAGATCGGTGATCACGCGGCTCACGACGGCCTTGCCGGTCAGCGGCAGATCGCACACCGGCACCAGCTTGGGCGCTCCGGATTTGGCGACATGGTCCATGAGGACGATGACGCGCCCCGCGCCGTTGACGAGATCCATTGCGCCGCCGATGCCCTTCACCATCGAGCCGGGCACCATCCAGTTCGCGAGGTCGCCGTTGGCCGCGACCTGCATGCCACCGAGAACGGCGACGTCGACGTGGCCGCCGCGGATCATCGCGAAGCTGGTGGACGAGTCGAAGAACGACGCTCCCGCGACGATGGACACGGTCTGCTTCCCGGCGTTCACCAGGTCGGGATCCACCTCGTCCTCGTAGGGGAACGGTCCGACGCCGAGAATGCCGTTCTCGGCGTGCAGGGTGACGTCGGAACCCTCGGGCAGATGGTCGGGTATCAGCGTGGGCAGCCCGATGCCGAGGTTGACGTAATCTCCGTCGCGGAGTTCGCGTGCGGCCCGGGCGGCCATCTCGGTGCGGGTCCAGCTCATGCGAATGCCTCCTGCGGTCTGCGGGGTCGGGTCGTGCGCTTCTCGATTCCCTTGCGGGCGGCCTGATCCGGGGTGAGCTCGACGACGCGTTGTACGAAGATTCCGGGCAGGTGGATGGCGTCGGGACCCAGGTCGCCGACCTCGACGACACGTTCAGCCTCGACCACCGTGGTGCGCCCGGCCATGGCCGCAGCCGGATTGAAATTGCGTGCGGCGGCGTGGAACACACAGTTGCCCGCCCGGTCGGCGACGGACGCGCGCACCAGCGCGTAGTCGGTCACGATCGACTCTTCGAGCAGCATCTGCCGGCCGTTGAAGGTGCGGACCTCCTTGGGCGGCGAGGCCAGTGCCACGCTGCCGTCGGGGTGGTACCGCCACGGCAGGCCGCCCTCGGCGACCAACGTGCCCACCCCGGTGGGGGTGAAGAACGCGCCGATGCCACTTCCTCCCGCGCGCAGGCGTTCGGCGAGGGTGCCCTGGGGGGTCAGTTCGACGGTCACCTCCCCCGCCAGGTACTGGCGGGCGAACTCCTTGTTCTCGCCGACGTAGGAGGCGATCACCCGGTTGATCCGCCGGGCCTCCAACAGCAGGCCCAGCCCGCCGCCGTCGACACCGCAGTTGTTGCTCACGATGGTCAGATCGTCGGCACCCTGCTCCAGCAGGGCCTCGATGAGGAACCACGGGATGCCGGCCAGGCCGAACCCGCCGACGGCGAGGCTGGCGCCGGACGCGATGTCGGCGACGGCCTCGGCCGGTGAGCCGACCACTTTGTCGAGTGTCATTGTCGCTCCAGGTGTTCGATGAGGGCGGGGGTGATGGCGTGGGGCTTCTCCGCGTTGGCGAGATGGGCGGCGCCCTCGATCACCAGTAGCTTCGAATCCGCGATACCGGCGGCGATCTCTTCGAGCTTGGCCGGCGGGGTCGCGGGGTCGTCGGCCCCGGCGATCACCAGTGTGGGTGCGGTGATGGACGAAAGGGCTTGTCGCAGATCGAGTTCGGCGATGGCTTCACAGCAGGCCGCGTAACCCTCGGCCGGGGTCGCGGCAACCATGTCTTCGTGCACGGTGCGCACCTCGGGGTGCGCGCCGAGGTAGGAAGGGGTGAACCACCGCGCGACGACCGCGGATGCGACCGAGGCGGAGCCCTGCGCGCGCACGGCCGCTGCCCGCTCCGTCCAGGCACTCGGCGGCGGAAGTTGGGCGCCGGTGCACAGCAGCGCCATCCGGTTCACGCGTTCGGGATGGCGCTGCGCCAGGCGCATGGCTGTCATTCCGCCGAGCGACAACCCCACCAGGTGGGCGCGCGCGACGTCGAGGCGGTCGAGCAGGGCAACGACGTCGTCGACCAGATCGTCGAGCGTGTAGGGGCCCGCGGGAACCGGCGACGCCCCGTGCCCTCGGGTGTCGTAGCGCACCACGCGGAAGTGCTCGTTCAGCGCCTCGATCTGGGCGTCCCACATCCGGTGCGTCGACCCCAGCGAGTTGGACAAGACGACCACCGGCCCGTCCCGGCGGCCGGTGACGGTCGCGTGAACGGTGACGGCGCTCATCGGCTCGCCCCGCCCAGGTCGGCCGGCGTCACCGGCGTCTCGCAGTTCACGTCCATGTAGACGAGCGTATTGACCGTTCTCGATATTGTGAAATACCTATTAAGCACTGATTGAGAGGTCTAAACTCTTAATCATGGAGTTGCGTCACCTGCGGTACTTCCGCGCCGTCGCGGAGGAACTGCACTTCGGCCGTGCCGCGGAGCGGTTGCACATCGCCCAGCCCCCGCTGTCGCAACAGATCCGACAGCTCGAGCACGAGATCGGCACCCCGTTGTTGACGCGCACCACGCGCAGCGTGCAGTTGACCCCTGCCGGCGAGGCTTATCTGCGTCGGGTCGTCAGGATTCTCGATGCCGTCGACAGCGCCGCGAGACAGGCCCGCCGCATCGGCGAGGGAATCGAAGGGCATCTCGCGATCGGCTGCGTGGGGTCGGCCACCTATTCGTTGCTGCCGCGGTTGGTGCGCACCCTCGGGGAGGTGTTGCCCGACGTCGACGTCAGCGTGCGCGGTGAGATGTTGGCCCCCGCGCAGTTGTCGGCGTTGAAGACAGGAGAGATCGACCTCGGACTGCTGCGCCCGCCGGTCGAGGATCCCGAGATCACCGCCGAGACGATCCGGCGCGATCGGTTGTTGATCGCGCTGCCCGCCGGCCATGAGTTCGCCGCCCGCGACGAGATCGCGATCGCAGACCTGCGCGACGCCGACTTCATCGGCCACGCCGGTGCGGGTCGCTCCCGCATGAGCGCCCTGGTTTCGACGCTGTGTCTGCGCGCGGGGTTCAGCCCGCGGATCCGCCACGAGGTCGAGGAGACGTCGACACTGATCACCCTGGTGGCCGCCGGGCTGGGTGTCGCGGTGGTCCCGGAACCCACTGCGGCCTTGGGTGTCAGCGGTGTCGTGTACCGACCGGCATCCGGTCGGGACGCCTCCATCGAGTTGCTCGCCGCCTATCGCACCGCTGATGCCTCGCCGCTGATCGCCAACGTGGTCGACGTCATGCGCACCGGTGCAGCGTCGACGATCGACTGAAGCAGTTCGGGATCGGTCGCACATCGGGCACTCTCAGCCGGCCGCCAGCTTCCACCTTCCGTCCCGCCCGACCACCAGGCCACAGAGCTCGAGATTCACCAGAGGACCCAGCACCTGACGCGCGGGCAGACCCGAGGCGACCGCGATCTCCTCGGCGGTCCGCCCGCCCCGGCGCGGAAGCGCGTCGTAGACCCGCTTTTCGATGTCACCGAGATCGTCCAACGGCGAGACCGGGCGTTCCTCGTCGGGTGCCAGTTCACCCATCCGGCCGACCAGTTCGACGACGTCCGCCGCGCGCGTGACGAGGTGTGCTCGGCCCCGCAGCAGCGCATGGCACCCCACCGACGCCGACGACGTCACCGGCCCGGGCACCGCGCACACCGGGCGACCGAGTGCCCGTGCCCACGCCGCGGTGTTGGCCGCACCGCTTCGCGCGCCGGCCTCCACCACGACGGTCGCCCCGCTCAGCGCCGCCACCAACCGGTTACGGGTCAAGAACCGGTGGCGTGCGGGTCGCACGCCGGGCGGATACTCGCTGAGAAGCAGACCGTGTTCGGCGATGCGCCGCAGCAGCGCCGAATGCCCTGCCGGATAGGGGACATCGACGCCGCCGGCGAGCACCGCGACGGTGACCCCCTCGACGGCCAGCGTCGCACGGTGCGCAGCGCCGTCGATGCCGTACGCGCCACCGGACACCACCGCGACGTCGCGCTCCGCCAGCCCGGTGGCCATGTCACCGGCGACGAATTCGCCGTACGCCGTCGCGGCCCGGGTCCCGACGACCGCGGCGGACCGGAAGGCGATCTCGTCGAGAGCCGCGGGCCCGATCGCCCACAGCACCATCGGCGCATAAGCCCGCGGCCGCAACCGGTCCGGAGCGCCCCCGAACCCGGCGAACGACAGCAGGGGCCACTCGTCGTCCTCGCCGGTGATCAGGCGGCCGCCGTGCCGCGCCAGCACCGCCAGGTCACCGGCAGCACAGTCGATGTCACGACGGGCCTCGGCGTGCCGGTTGAGTTCTTCACCTGCTTCCCCGCGCTGCCCCCGCTCCGCGGCTTCCACCGCGCCCACCCGCTGCACGAGCGCCGCGAGTGCGGGGCACGGGGGTTCGACGACCCTCGAGAGATACGCCCAGGCGTGCGCGGTTCTGTCGGTCACGGCACACCTCCGGCCGGTCGGAAACTCAACGCGGTGGTGACGTCGTCCAGAGTCGGCGATGTCCGGCCCGCAAGATCACTCAGCGTCCACGCGACCCGCAACGTGCGATCCATACCCCGGACGCTGAGTGTTCCCCGATTCAGCGCCGCCTCGAACGGTTTCATCACCGCCGTGGGCAGCCGAAACTTGCGCCGCAGCAACGACCCGCTGACCTCGACGTTGGTGCGGATGCCGTGTGGCCGCCATCGCTCGGCGGCCGCGGCACGTGCCGCGGCCACCCGCTCACGCACCACATCGGTGGACTCGCCGTCCTTGGCGACGATCGCGCCGGCCCGTAGCGAGTGCATCCGCACGTGAAGATCGACCCGGTCGAGCAGCGGACCGGAAAGCTTGCCGAGATAGCGGCGCTTCTCGTGGCCGGTGCACACACAGTCCCGGGGGTCGGGGCGGGCGCACGGACACGGGTTCGCGGCCAGGACCAACTGGAACCGTGCCGGATACCGGGCGATGCCGTCACGGCGGGCGAGACGGATTGCGCCGTCCTCCAACGGAGTACGCAATGCCTCGAGCACACTGCTGCCGATCTCCGCGCACTCGTCGAGGAAGAGCACGCCGCGGTGCGCCCGGCTGACCGCGCCAGGGCGCGCCATCCCCGACCCGCCGCCGACCATCGCCGCCACGCTCGACGTGTGATGCGGCGCGACGAATGGTGGTCGCGTGATCAGCGGGGCGTCCTCCGAGAGCAGACCTGCCACCGAGTAGATCGCCGTGACTTCCAGCGCCTCGCTCTCCGACAGCGACGGCAGCAAGCCCGGAAGACGTTGAGCCAGCATTGTTTTACCGACACCCGGCGGGCCGGTCAGCATGACGTGATGACCGCCCGCCGCCGCCACTTCGACGGCATACCGCGCCTCGGTTTGGCCGACCACGTCGGCGAGGTCGGCCATCGGCTCGGGTCTCGACGAAGGCGAGGCGATGCGGCCTTCGAGTCGCGCCCTGCCCTGCAGCCACGACTTCAACTGACTCAGCGTGCGCGCGCCCCACACCTCGATACCCTCGACCAGACTCGCTTCGGCGAGGTTGCCGGCGGGGACGACGGCCGCCGGCCAGCCCTCGCGCTTGGCGGCCAGCACAGCGGGGAGGATGCCCCTGACGGAGCGGACCCGTCCGTCGAGGGCCAATTCGCCGAGCAGGACGGTCTTTTCGAGACGCGGCCATCGTTCTTTCGCGCCGGCCGACAACACCGACAACGCCAACGCGAGGTCGTAAACCGACCCGACCTTGGGAAGAGTCGCGGGTGAGAGCGCCATCGTCAGCCTGGTCATCGGCCAGTCACACTTGGAGTTCGTGATGGCGGCCCGGATCCGAGCGCGCGACTCCTGCAGCGCCGCATCCGGCAGGCCGACCAGATCGACGCTCGGTAGACCAGACCCGACAAAGGCCTCGACCTCGACGATCTGGCCCTCGAGCGCGGTCACCGCGACCGAGTACGCCCGCCCCAACGCCATCTACCCCACCCCCTGTAGATGCGTGATCTCCGGTGCGCGGCTTCGGCCGAACCGCACCCGGACCACGTCGATGCGCACCTGCGACCATCCGGTGTCCTGGGCGGCCAGCCACAGCCCGGCGAGCCGCCGCAGCCGACGCACCTTCTGCGGGGTCACGGCCTCCTCGACTCCGCCGAACCGGTCGCTCGTTCGGGTCTTCACCTCCACGAACACCGCGGTGTGGGCCGAGTCGTCGACCGCGATCACGTCCAGCTCGCCGTACCGGCACCGCCAGTTGCGCTCGAGCACCCGAAGCCCCAGCGCCCGCAGGTGCTCGACCGCGAGTTGCTCTCCCAGCGCGCCGATCTCGGCGCGAGTCCATGAGTTCATGGCTCCACGGTCGAGCAGGTGACCGACACGCAGGCGGCATCCGGGAGCCCTCAGGCCCCGTCATCCCCAACCCCGATTTCATCCACAGCTCGAGCCCACGCTGTTTCGTCGACGTCAAAAAGCGGGTACACGCCGGCATGACCGACAACTCGTTACACGGAGTCGCCGACCGGGCGACCGACAGCGATGCGTTCGAGTACACCGCGCGCGCCGGTTTCGCGATCAGCGGCGTACTGCATCTGCTCGTCGGCTATCTGATCCTGCGCATCGCGTTGGGCTCCGGCGGCAACGCCGACCAGTCGGGGGCACTGGCCACCTTGGCGCAACAGACGGGCGGCGCAGTGCTCCTGTGGGTTGTCGCCGCCGGACTGCTGGCACTCGGGCTGTGGCGCGTCGCCGAGGCGATCGTCGGCCCGCGGCCGGGTGAGGGCTCGGGCCGCTTCCGCGACGACACACCGGCGTGGAAGCGCGCGAAATCGCTCGGCCTGGCCGCCGTCAACTTCGCGATCGCGTTCTCGGCGGCCCGCTTCGCCATGGGCAGCGGACAGCAGAGCTCTCAACAGAACGCCGGCCTGTCCGCGCAGATGATGCAATCCGGTTGGGGCAAGGCTGTGTTGATCGCGGTCGGGCTGGGCCTGCTCGTCGTCGGCGGCTACCACGTGTACAAGGGCGTGACGAAGAAGTTCTTCAAAGACCTGCGCGCGTCCGGCGGCAACGGCGTCACCGCCGTGGGCATCGCGGGCTACACCGCCAAAGGACTGGTCCTCGGCGGCGCGGGTGTGCTGGTCATGGTGGCCACGCTGCAGGCCGACCCCGCCAAGGCGAGCGGACTCGACGCGGCCGTCAAGACGCTCGGGCAGGCGCCGTTCGGGAAATTCCTTCTCATCCTCGCCGCCCTCGGCATCGCCGCGTTCGGCGTCTACAACTTCGTTCGCGCCCGCTCCGGGCGGATGTGACTATTCGCCCATCGCCTCGAACAGCGTCGCCAGCTGTCCGGGGCTGACGGCAATACCGCACTGCGCGCGCATATCGGTCAGCGGTGCCGCGATCCCCCGCAGGTCGAGGTATTCGTTGGGATGCGCGGTGAAGTACGCCCGCACGTTGGCACGGGCAGCGTCCGGCGGCTGCGTCGCCGCGGCCGTCAGCACCTCGTTGGCACCGGGGTGCGACTCCAGGTAGCCGCCCGCCTGGCTGAGCACGCCGCTCGCCGTCGTCGCCAACCCGCTGGCCGTGCACGGCGCGGCACTCGCCACCGGGACGGCGCCCAAGACGCCGGTCGCCACCAGCGCCGCTCCGCAAACCAGTCCCGAACGCTTGGCTCTGTTCATTCGTCCGTCCTCGGTGTCGGTACGCGGGGCCGGCACCCCGATCGAGGCAAACGTACCCCGCGTGCGGCAACGCGGTACCGCTGTACCGAAAAGGAGGTGAGAGGCCAGCCCCCCAAATCCCTCCGGTCAGGTGCCACCAAAGCCCGAACGTGCAGCACCCGCCGAGCCGGACACCGACAGGGTATGTTCGTTAGGTAAACCTCAGCTAAAGATTGCGTCCTGACCTGCACGTACCGCGAAAGGATCCCCTGTATGCGATCACGGTGGAGGCGGATCGCCGCCGTCCTGTCAACCCTCGCCCTGGCAGCCGGTGTCACCGCCTGCTCGGATTCCGGCGAGAGCGACGAATTGCTGATCTACAACGCCCAGCACGAGTCGCTGACCAAGGAATGGATCGACGCCTTCACCGAGGAAACCGGGATCAAGGTGACCTACCGTCAAGGCGGTGACACCGAACTCGGCAACCAGCTCGTGGCCGAAGGGAAAGCATCGCCGGCCGATGTCTTCCTGACGGAGAACTCACCGGCGATGGCCGCGGTCGAGCGCGCCGGCCTGTTCGCCGAACTCGCGCCCGAGACCCTCGATCAGGTGCCGCCGCAGTACCGTCCGCCGACCGGCAACTGGACCGGGGTGGCCGCGCGCAGCACAGTGTTCGTCTACAACACCTCGAGGCTGCAGCCCGACCAGTTGCCGAAGTCACTGCTCGACCTGCAGCAGCCGGAATGGAAGGGCCGCTGGGGAGCGCCGCCGACCAAGGCCGACTTCCAGGCGATCGTCTCGGCACTGCTCGAACTGAAGGGTGAGCCCGCGACCGCACAGTGGCTGGCGGCCATGAAAGCCAACGCCAAGCTCTACAGCGACAACATCGCCACCCTCAAGGCCGTCAACGCCGGTGAAGTCGACGGCGGAGTGATCTACCACTACTACTGGTTCCGCGATCAGGCGAAAACCAAAGAGATGAGCGGCAATACCGCGCTGCACTACTTCAAGAACGAGGATCCCGGCGCCTTCGTCAGCCTCTCCGGCGGTGGGGTACTCGCCTCGACCGACCGGATGGACCAGGCCCAGCAGTTCGTCCGGTTCATCACCGGCAAGGCCGGTCAGGAGGTGCTCGAGAAGGGCACGTCGTTCGAATACCCGGTCGCCAGTGGCGTGCCCGCGAATCCCGCCCTGCCCCCGCTGGACACTCTGCAGGCGCCCAACGTCGACCCGTCGAACCTCGACGCGCAGAAGGTCACCGATCTGATGACGAAAGCCGGCTTGCTGTAGGTGGTCGCCGCCGCTCCCCCCGTTCCCCCGCCCGCGGCACCGGTGTCGCGGGCGGACAGGGCGTCCCGGCCCGGCCCGCTGGTCTCGATCACGGTCGCGATCCTCGTGGCGGCCACCTGCATTCCGCTGGGATATGTGGCGTGGGCGACGGTCTCGGTGGGGTGGACGCGGGCCTATGAACTCGTGGTGCGCCCACGCGTCGGTGAACTGCTCGTCAACACCGTCGCCCTGGTACTCATCACGGTTCCGCTGTGCGTGGTGATCGGTGTCGGCGCGGCATGGCTGGTGGAGCGGACCGACCTTCCCGGCCGGACGCTCTGGCGGCCGCTTTTCGTTGCGCCGCTGGCGGTTCCGGCGTTCGTCAACAGCTACGCCTGGGTCGGGGTGATCCCGTCGCTGCACGGCCTGCCGGCGGGTGTGCTGGTCACCAGCCTGTCCTACTTCCCGTTCATGTACCTGCCGGTCGCCGCGACGCTGCGACGGCTCGATCCCGCCGTCGAGGAATCGGCCCGGGCACTGGGATCCGGCTCGGCGGGGGTGTTTCTGCGCGTCACGCTTCCCCAGCTGCGACTTGCCATTCTGGGGGGTTCGCTGTTGGTCGCATTGCATCTTCTCGCGGAGTTCGGTGCGTTCGCGATGTTGCGGTTCGACACCTTCACCGTCGCGATCTTCCAGCAGTTCCAGGCGACCTTCGACGGAGCGGCAGGCAGCATGCTGGCCGGTGTGCTCGTGCTGCTGTGCCTGGCGCTGCTGGTCGGCGAGGCCGCCGCGCGGGGCAACGCCCGGTTCGCCAGGATCGGCTCGGGCGCGCCACGTGCGAGCGCACCGATCCATCTGCGCCACAGCGTGATTCCGGCGACGCTCGGGCTGACCGCATTGGCGGTGCTGGCCATCGGAGTGCCGGTCGGCACGATCGTGCGGTGGCTGTGGCTGGGGGGCGCCGACGTCTGGGTCGTCGACGACATCCTTTCGGCGCTGGGCCAGACCATCGGATTGGCCTCGGCCGCAGCGATTGCGACGACCGTACTCGCATTCCCCGTCGCCTGGGTGGCCGTGCGCTCGACCGGCGTACTGGCTCGCGTCGTCGAAGGTGCGAATTACGTGACCAGTTCACTGCCCGGCATCGTCACGGCACTGGCGCTGGTGACCTTCACGATTCAGTTCGTGCGCCCCCTCTACCAGAGCCTGACATTGATCGTGTTCGCCTACGTCCTGCTGTTCATGCCCCGCGCGTTGGTCAACGTCCGGGCCGGCCTGGCTCAGGTTCCGCCGAGCCTGGAGGAGGCGGCCCGGTCGCTGGGCAGTTCGCCGACGGCGACGTTCTTGCGGGTGACGCTGCGGCTGACCGCTCCCGCCGCCGCAGCAGGGGCCTCGCTGGTGTTCGTGGCGGTGGCAACCGAGCTGACCGCGACGCTGCTGCTCGCGCCCACCGGGACCCGGACGCTGGCGATGATGTTCTGGTCGTTCTCCAGCGAGCTCGACTACGCGGCGGCGGCGCCCTACGCATTGGTGCTCGTGGTCCTCGCCATACCGGTGACATTGCTGCTGTATCGGCAGTCGACGAAGGCGGCGGCACTGTGAACGTTGTCGAAACACACGGCCTGGCCAAGGCTTTCAACGGTCACATGGTGCTGGATCACATCGATTTGGAAATGCAGGCGGGCACCATCACCGCTGTCGTCGGGGCGTCGGGCTGCGGCAAGACCACGCTGCTCCGACTGATCGCCGGGTTCGAGACACCCGACGACGGGACCATCGTCATCGGCGGTCGCCAGGTCGCCGGCCCGGACAGTGCCGTCGCACCGCACCGGCGCGCGGTCGGTTACGTCGCCCAGGACGGCGCACTGTTCCCACATCTGAGCGTGGGCCAGAACATCGCGTACGGCCTGAACGGATCCCTCCGCCGCGCCGAAATCCGGGCCCGGGTCGACGAACTGCTCGAGACGGTCTCGCTGGATCCCGCTTTCGCATCACGGCGCCCACACGAACTGTCGGGCGGCCAGCAGCAGCGGGTGGCCCTAGCGCGAGCGCTCGCCCGCAAACCGGTCGTGATGCTGCTCGACGAGCCGTTCAGCGCCCTCGACACCGGCCTACGCGCGTCAACACGAAAAGCCGTCGCGCGCCTGCTGGTCGACGCCGGTGTCACCACGCTGCTGGTCACTCACGACCAGGAGGAGGCGCTGTCGGTCGCCGACCAGATCGCGGTCATGCGTGCCGGCCGGTTCACTCAGGTGGGACCACCGCAGCAGGTGTACCGGCATCCGGCCGACCATTTCACCGCCGCATTCCTCGGTGATTGCGTATCACTTCCCTGCACGGTCACCGACGGTGTCGCCGAGTGCGCGTTCGGACGAATCCCCCTGCACAGCACGGAATCCCGGGCGGCCGGGCCTGCGACGCTGCTACTGCGACCCGAACAGCTCGTCGCGACCGTGGTGTCTGATACCGAGCGGCTCGAAGGTGTCGGCACCGTGCTGGCCGTCGAATTCCTCGGCCACGACGTGCTGTTGACGGTCGACCCCGCCGGCGACGCGGACCCGGTCATCGTCCGCCAGCACAGCCTCGATCCGCCGCAGGTCAACGCGAAGGTGCACATCCAGGTGCTGGGCAGCGGAGTCGCGCTGTGACGAACCCCTTGATCGAGCACCTGCGCGGCTACGGGGACAACGTCGCGGTGCACACCGATACGCAGCACGTGACCTATGCCGCGCTGGCCGACCGGGTCGCGGGCGTCATGCCCGACCTCGGCGGGAGCAGACGGCTCGTGCTGCTCGAAACACGCAACGACATCGACACGCTCGTGCACTATCTCGCCGCGCTCGCGGCGGATCATGTGGTGCTCCCCGTTCCAGCCGGACGGGAACACTCGACGATCCTGCGCACCTACGAACCCGACACGGTGGTCGGCGACGGTGTGATTCGCCATCGCCGCAGCGCCGGCGCGCGCCGCCTGCACGAGGACCTGGCGATGCTGATGTCCACCTCCGGTACCACCGGGTCACCGAAGCTGGTCCGGCTCTCCCGCGACAACCTGCTGTCCAATGCCTGCGCGATCTCCGGCTACCTCGACATCCGTGAAACCGACCGCGCGGCCACCACACTGCCGATGTCGTACTGCTATGGGCTCTCGGTCGTCAACAGTCACCTGCTCCGCGGCGCCGGCCTCATCCTCACGGATCTCTCGGTGACCGATGAGCGGTTCTGGGACCTGTTCCGTCGCCACCGCGGCACCTCGTTCGCCGGTGTTCCGTACACGTTCGAACTGCTCGAGCAGATGAGGTTCGACGCGACGGACCTGCCGGACCTGCGGTACGTGACGCAGGCGGGCGGGCGCATGCCTGCCGAGCGCGTCCGACGGTTCGCAGAACAGGCCCGAAACGAGGGCTGGCAACTGTTCGTCATGTACGGGGCGACCGAGGCGACCGCCCGAATGGCCTATCTGCCACCGGAATTGGCGCTCTCACGGCCCGAGAGCATCGGCCGGCCGATTCCCGGCGGTTCGTTCACCATCGAATCGACCGACGAATGGCCGGACGAAGCGGTCGGCGAACTCGTCTACCGCGGCCCCAACGTGATGATGGGCTACGCCCACGGCCCCGACGACCTCGCCCTCGACAAGACCGTCGAATCGCTGCACACCGGCGACCTGGCCCGCCGCACTCCCGACGGACTTTACGAAATCGTCGGTCGTACCAGCCGATTCGTCAAAATGTACGGTTTGCGCATCGATCTGCAACGCATCGAGTCCGCCTTGAGCGCCGGCGGGATCACCGCCTTCTGCACCAACGACGACGATCGCCTCGTCGTGGCGGCGGCCGGCGCGCACAGCGAACGCGATGTGCAGCGCATAGCGGCCGAGACCGCCGGTGTTCCGTCGTCGGCGGTGCGCGCGGTCGTTGTGGACGAACTGCCGCTGCTGGAGTCCGGGAAACCCGACTACCGAACCGTCCGCGACCTCGCACGGGGCCGCGACGCGGCGCCGACCACCGACCTGCGCGAAGTGTTCGCCGACGTGCTGCAGCTGGACCCGGCGACCATCGACCCGAACGCGAGCTTCGTCGACCTCGGCGGGAACTCGCTTTCCTACGTGGCGATGTCGGTGCGGCTGGAACGAGCGCTCGGGCAGTTGCCCGCCGGATGGCAACAGCTGCCACTTCGAGAGCTCGAGAGGCTGGTGAAGCGGCCGCGGACCCGCCGGCGGCTGTGGGACGCCACGCTGGAGACCAGCGTGGCGATGCGGGCCGTCGCGATCATCGTGATCGTCGGTTCGCATGCCGAGTTGTTCGAGTTGTGGGGTGGCGCCCATCTGCTGCTCGGCATCGCCGGATACAACTTCGGCCGGTTCTGTCTGACACCGGTGTCGCGCGTCAAGCGGGTGCGCCACCTGCGAAACACCATCGGCTGGATCGCCGTGCCGTCGGTGCTGTGGGTGGCCCTCGTAATGCCGTGGACTTCGGATTACACGTGGACGAACCTGTTGCTGGCCAACAAGATTCTCGGTCCGCACGACAGCATGACCGCGGGCCGCCTGTGGTTCGTCGAGATTCTGGTGTGGACGCTCGTCGCCCTGGCGCTGCTGTTGTGCATACCGGCGATGGACCGGGCCGAGCGTCGGCGTCCGTTCGCGGTCGCCGTGGCGTTCCTGGTCGCCGGGTTGGCGTTGCGCTACGACGTGTTCGGGTGGGACCTGGGCCGGGATGCCTGGTTCACGATGCTCGCGTTCTGGTTCTTCGCGATCGGCTGGGCGGCTTCCAAGGCCGGCACGACCCTGCAGCGTGCGCTGCTGACTCTGGTTCTGGCGGTGGCGTTGTACGGCTACTTCGAGAACACCCTGCGAGAGCTTCTCGTGTTCGGCGGACTCGCGCTGGTGATCTGGCTGCCGACCATCCGCTGTCCGGCGGCGCTGACCGTGGCGGCAGGCGTGCTGGCCGAGGCGTCGCTGTACACCTACCTCGTCCACTACCAGGTGTATGCGATGTTCCCCGGCCACCCCGCCCTCGGCGTGATCGCCTCGCTCGCCGTCGGCATCCTGCTCACCTATTTGGTGACCATGGCGCGCCGGCGGCTGCGGGCACGCCGCGGGCGCAGCGTCTCGGCAACGCTCAGTCCCGCTCGGCGATAAGGCCTTCCTGCGCGAGCGTGGCGAGCACGGCGCCGTCGGCGCGGATCAGGTTGGCGGTGACGACGCCCCTGCCCCGTGCGGCGGCCGGTGACGTCGACTCCAGCAGGTTCCACTGGTCGGCGAACACCGGTTGGTGAAACCAGATCGATGAATCCGTGGTGCCGCTGCGGTGTGTCCGTGCCCGCATCGAGTGGCCGTGCACCTGTAGCGCGGGATCGATCATGTACACGTCGCACACATACACCGCGATCAGGGTGTGCAGGATCGGATCGTCCGGGACGGGCACCGTCGCGCGCCACCAGAGACGGCGGACGAACTCGCCTGACGAGCGGTCGTCGAGGATCCTGATATCGAGTTCCTCGAGCGGCATCGACGGCGCGGGCCCGGCAGGACCGGTGCGGGGCAACGACTCCGGATCGTAGAGCGCGGGCAGCCGGTGCCCGTGCTCGGGACCACGCATCGGCACCGCGAACGACACCGTCGCCGTCGTCAAAAGCCGTTCGCCTTGCCGGGATTCGACGCGCCGCGCCGAAGACGTTCGGCCGTCGAAGACGCGCGCGACGGTGTAGCCGACGTCGTCGCCCGCCTCTCCGCCGCGCAGGAACTGCAGGTGCAGGTTCGTCGGCAGCCGGTCCCCCTCGACGGTGCGGCAGGCAGCAGCCAGGCTCTGCGCGACCAACTGTCCGCCGTAGGCCCGCTTGCCCGCCGGGCCGCTCGCCGGTCCGATCCAGCTGTCCGTTTCGGTTCCGGAGCGCAACTCGAGCAGGTCGAGCAGTCTGCTCATTCAGCGCGTCCTGTCGCCACAGCGCCCGAGGCGACCAGGCCGTCGACCTGCTCGGCGGTCAACCCCAGCCACTCGCCCAACACGGCGACGGTGTCGTCCCCCAGCGCCGGCGACGTGACCGCGGGCGGGTACTGCCCACCGATCGAAATCGGAAGTCCCGGCGCCAGATAGGTGCCGATCCGCGGTTGCTCGAGCGAGGTGAACAACGGGTTGTCAGTGACTTTGTTTTCGGTGACCGCTTCGGCGAAGGTGCGGTAGCGCTCCCACAGCACCGAGGTGCCCGACAGCGCTGTGCTGATCTCATCGGCGGTGTGCGCGGTGAACCATTCGGCGAACAATCCGCTCAACGCGTCGCGGTGCACGAACCGCTGGCCCTCGTCGGAGAAGTCGGCACCGAGCGTGTCCGCCAGCGCGGCAACCGCTTTCGTCGTGCCGGTGAGCTCGGTGAGGTCGCGGAAATGCCGACCGGTCAACGCCACGACCATGAACGACACACCGTCGCTGCTGACGAAGTCCTGGCCGTACTGGCCATACACCGAGTTGCCGATGCGTTCGCGTGCGGTGCCGTTGACCATGACCTCGGTGAGGAAGCCGAGGTTGCCCGCCGTCGCCAGCGCGACGTTCTCCAGCGGGATGCCGATTCGCTGGCCTTCTCCGGTCGCGTCACGGTGCCGCAGCGCGGTCACGACGGCCAGCACGGTGTAGAGGCCGCACGCGACATCCCACGCCGGCAGTACGTGGTTCACCGGGGTGGCGAGTTCCGATGGACCGGTGACCAAGGGGAAACCGATACCCGCGTTGACCGTGTAGTCGACACCGGTGCCCCCGTCTGCGCGTCCGGACACCTCGACGTGGATCAGGTCGGGGCGGAGCGCTTTGAGCGTCTCGTATGAATGCCATTGGCGCCCAGCCACATTGGTGATCAGAATCCCGCTGCTGGCGATGAGCCGTTGGATCACGTTCTGGCCCTCGTCGGAGCGCACGTCGGCGGCGACCGATCGCTTGCCCTTGTTCAGGCCGGCCCAGTAGATGCTCTCACCGTCGTCGGTGACGGGCCATCGGCGGTAGTCGGCGGCGCCGCCGATCGGATCGACCCGCGTCACCTCCGCCCCGAGTTGGGACAGCGTCATTCCGGCGAGCGGGACGGCGACGAAGCTGGAGATCTCGACAATGCGCACGCCGGCCAGTGGCCGCGTCGCCTCCGATGTGCTGGTCATCGGGGTCAGTGTAGGCAGCGGTCGCGCCGCGGCTCACACCAGTTCGATGGCCTCGGCGATGGACGGCAACACGCGGCTGGGCCGGAACGGGTACCGCTCGACCTCGTCGACCGTCGTCGACCCGGTCAGCACCAGGATGGTCTCCAGGCCCGCTTCGATGCCCGCGACGACGTCGGTGTCCATCCGGTCCCCCACCATGACCGTGCTCTCCGAATGCGCCTCGATGCGGTTCAGCGCGCTGCGGAACATCATCGGGTTGGGCTTGCCGACGAAGTACGGTTCGCGGCCGGTGGCCTTGGTGATCATCGCGGCGACGGACCCGGTGGCCGGTAGCGGCCCTTCCGCGGACGGCCCGGTCACGTCGGGGTTGGTGGCGATGAACCGAGCCCCGCCGAGGATCAACCGAATGGCCTTGGTGATGGCTTCGAACGAGTAGGTCCGGGTCTCGCCGAGGACCACGAAATCCGGTTCGATGTCGGTGAGCGTGTAGCCCGCCTCGTGCAGTGCGGTGGTCAGCCCTGCCTCGCCGATGACGTAGGCCGATCCGCCCGGCAGCTGGTCAGTAAGAAACGATGCGGTCGCCAGCGCGGAGGTCCAGATGGACTCCTCGGGTACGACGAGACCGGACCGCTTGAGCCGGGCGGACAGATCGCGGGGTGTGAAGATCGAATTGTTGGTCAGGACCAGGAAGGGCCGCTGCAGGTCAACGAGCCGCTGCAGAAACTCGGCGGCACCGGGCAGCGCGTGTTCCTCGCGGACGAGCACACCGTCCATGTCGGTGAGCCAGCACTTCGGTGTGTCGCGCACACCCCCAGTGTGTCAGTTCCGCACGCGACCGTTAGCCCATCGGCAAGTCTGGCATCGCGACATCGCAGCGTGCACGGAAGTCGGCCGCAGGCTGCCGGACCGCCCGCAGCTCGTCGCGGACCCGCGGATTGGCGTCCAGATATGCCTTGATCTCGTCGGTCATCTGGTCCCTGGGCTTGCCTTTGAGTCCCGTGAAGAAGGCGTTCACATCCGGATGCGTGAACAGATAGGACGACGTACCCGCCGAGACCCCGGCCATGACGCCGGCCAGATCGGCGGCGGTGCAGTTGGGCGGATCGGCGGCGGCGGGTGCGGCACCGAGCAGCAGCCCAACGGAGATCAGCCCGGCACCAAAAGCGTTGCGTGAGAACATTCCAAGCTCCTTGCTCGAATCAACGGAGGACGTCTGCACAAGAATCAGCGCGGTCCGACACCCGGCCGTCCCGGGCGATCGATTATGGGCGGCCTCGGCGGCCTCGGAGGATCGGGATCGACGACGATGTCGAGTCCCCAATCGTCATTGCAATACCAGGGGTCAGCGCAGTAGCCGGGATATACGGGCCCTGCCTGCGGAGCGTCGGGCCCACCTCCGCGGACGGTGCCCTGGGCGCACACTGTGGCGGCGCCGGCATTCGTGCAGTCCGCCGCCACGACGGGAGCGACGGCGACACCGACCGGCACCACCGAGATCGACAACGCAACCAGTAGGCAGCGATGGCCAGATCGCATGGCCGCCTCCCTTCTCGTGACCCCCAGTGGCGTGCCACCGTTCGACGCGGCCGCTTCTGCAACACCATGCGCAGCCTAAATCGGTGCGCGCCGCTCGTCCCTGAAATCTGCGATAACTTACCCGATCACTTTCGCTCTACGGATAGTTGATCTAGTTAGTCAGGCATCAAATTCCTCACGGAAAAACGACTATTACGGAGCGTTTCTGCGCTGCCGAAACATGTGTCGCACCCGTTCAGCGGTGCTAGTGTCCGCTCACGTAGCAACGGTAGGGGGACGCCATGGCCGCCGATCACCAGGACTGGACGACACCCGCGGCAATGGCGATTCCCGAGGCCGGATATTTCGAACTCGAACGCGGGCGGTACGGACCGGTGTTTCCCCGGACACCGGCCTGTTACGGCTTTTCCATAATTGCGAAGGTCAAAGAAGGCCGCGAGGCCGCCGTCCGCGCCTACGGCAAGCAGATCGAGGAAGCAATCGCGGCCAGCCCCGATGTCCTCGCCCCCTTGAGGTTGCACTATCTGCGATGGGTGCTGTTCGACGTCGGCTCGGGCCTGCACTTCCAATATCAAGGCATCTTCGACACCGACTTCGACAAGTACACCGAGGACGCGGTGCAACTGTTCAGTCAGACCGGCATCACGACGGTGTTCACCAACCTCGAAGGCTTCCCCGAGGACTGGCGCGAGAACCCTGAAGCATTCGTCAAATTCGTTCGCGACCACCATGTCCCGAGCTTTCTCGAATACGGCGAGTATCCGTACGTGACGGCCGATGAGATAAAGAAGGCACTGCGCCTGAAAGCCGCGTTCTCCACGATGCTCGACCAGATGCAGTGACGGTCATGAGCGCGGCGGATCCACTGGCCGCGGTGCACCGGTACATCGCAGCCTTCAACAACGGCGACGTGGCGGAGATGGCGTCCGCGTTCGATTCCGCGGCAACGATCCTCGACGGAATGGCACCCCACGTCTGGCAGGGCGCATCCGCGGCGCAGGATTGGTACCGCGATGTGATTGCCGAGTCAGCTCACCTCGGCGCCTCAGACTATGTCGTCGGCGTCGGGGTGCCCTTGCACAACAGCGTCAGCGATGACCGCGCCTACCTCGTCCTGCCCGCGACGATGACGTTCAGCCTGCGGGGCGCGCCGGTGAGGCAGGACGGCGCATTCTTCACGGTGGCCCTTCGCCGAGCATCGCAGGGCTGGCGAATCACTGCCTGGGCGTGGACGAAAGGGACTCAGCGGCAATGATGTCCACCACAGACGAGCTCGAGCTCGACGACATACAACACATCCTGCTGACCCGCACGCCCGCGATCACGGGACGGTACGAGTTCCTGACCTTCGACTCCCCGGAAGGGGGCCGCGCGTGGCTCAGCGCACTGCTCGACAAGGTCCAGTCGGCGGCTGATGTCCGCGCCACGATGGACACTTCGGATCGCTGGGTCACCCTGGCCTTCACGTGGTATGGCCTCCGCGCGCTCGGAGTCGGCGAGGAGTCGCTGGCGACCTTCCCCGACGCGTTTCGCGAGGGAATGGCCGCGCGCGCCAGCATCCTCGGCGACACCGGAGCGGCCGCACCCGACCACTGGCTCGGCCGACTCGCCGGTGACGATCTGCACGCGATCGCGATCTTGTTCTCCCGGACCGATGAACAATGCCGCAGATCCATCGACGAACACGACGAACTACTGGCGCGCACGGAGGGGGTTCGTAGCCTCTCCCACCTCGACCTCAACGCGACCCCCCCGTTCAACTACGCCCACGACCATTTCGGCTTCCGCGATCGCCTGTCGCAGCCGGTGATGAAGGGCTCCGGCGAAGATCCGACACCGGGTTCGGGAGACCCCCTGGAGGCGGGCGAATTCATCCTCGGTTATCCCGACGAGAACGGGCCCGTGCTGGATCTACCCGAGCCAGAGGCCCTGTCGCGCAACGGTAGTTATATGGCCTATCGCCGGCTTCAGGAACACGTAGGGCTGTTTCGCGACTATCTGAAGACGAATTCCCAAACGTCGGAGGACGAAGAACTGCTGGCCGCGAAGTTCATGGGCCGCTGGCGGAGCGGCGCCCCACTCGTACTCACACCCGACAAGGACGACCCGGGGTTGGGCGCTGATCCCATGCGCAACAACGACTTCAATTACAAGGAGATGGACCCTTTCGGTTACGCGTGTCCACTCGGCTCGCACGCCAGGCGGCTCAACCCTCGTGACACCGCGCACTACATGAATCGACGCCGGATGATTCGGCGCGGCGCAACCTACGGCCCCGCGCTGCCCGTCGACGCACCTGAGGACGGTGTTGATCGCGGCATCGCCGCCTTCATCATCTGTGCCGATCTCGTACGCCAATTCGAATTCGCGCAGAACGTCTGGATCAATGACAAGACGTTCCACGAGCTCGACAACGAGCACGACCCGATCTGCGGCACACAGGACGGCACTCTGGACTTCACGGTGCCCAAGCGGCCCATTCGCAAGGTGCACAAGGGTATTCCAGCGTTCACCACGCTCAAAGGTGGCGCGTACTTCTTCCTGCCCGGTCTGGGTGGCCTCCGTTACCTCGCTCAATTGGGGGGACCGACACGATGAACGGTACTTCGGCGCGCACCTACAACCAGGACCACATCCCGCGTTCGCACGATGGGCGCAGACGCATCAGCATCTACTGGACGTGGAGCTATCCCTGGGAGGCACAGCGCAACACAGGAGAGATGTACAACCGGTTCTCGACGATGACAGAAGTGCGAAACGCACTGTGGCCCAGTTACGAGACGACCGAGTACGACGCCGCTCACTTCCTGCAGGGCATCGCGGGAACGCTGGAACTCTTCCATCGGTCGACGCTGGCCTTCCAAGCGCTGGCCGGGGAGGCGACCGGACATCCGGTGGCGGTCTTTCAGCGCACCGACCAGGCCGGGTATCAACTGCCGATCGACGAGCGGATCCTCGAAGACACCGACACCCTGATGGTCTTCGGGCTCGACCACATCCTGTCCGAACAGGAGGCCGCTCCCGAAGAGATTGCCGCTATCGAGCGGTGGCTGCAGCGAGAGGGCACATGCCTGCTGCTCGCCCCGCATCACGATGTCGGTTTCAGCGACGACTTCGCGCAGCGGCAGATGGAATTCGAACACCACGGCGATCCGTTGGTCCCGCGCCAGCAGCGGTTCGGGCAGTACACCCGGTCGCTGATGGCGGCGCTCGATGTCCCCGTCCTCAACAAGTGGGGTCTGCGACCCGCGGTCGTGCCGGGCACACGCGAAATCGCGCCCCTGACCGGGAATCACGATCTCGATTCGGTTGACCTACTCGCCAACGTCACGACATTCAACTTCCACCCGCACCTGCCCCACTACGAATTGACCGCGCCCGAGAGCGACGGCGTTCGGGTACTCGGCCGTCAGCGTGTGGACCCCGACCGACCGCACCCGTTCACCGCCGACGGCACCAGCGAGTTCAACGCGCTGATCTGGATGCCGCCGGCGGGTCAACGCGCCGGCGACATCGTGCTGATCGACTCCACACACTTCACGACGCTGTTCGGAGGAACCGACAGCCTGCGCAACCTGTGGCACAACGTGGCGACCATGCGGTGACGGCAGGACCGGGCGAAGGGTTCAGCGGGGCTGGTTCGGCACCCCGGGGAACAGCTGCTCGGTGGGACCGGAAGTCACGTAGCCGCTGAGCTTCGTCACCAGGTGCGGCGCGAAGACCGCGCCGTACATGAGGTGGCCCACCACGACGGCGGCGGCGATCGACAGCAGTGAGGAACCGACACGGCTCGACGATCGTTTGTCTGCCCACACCTCGATCACGTTGCGCCCCTTGGCGTCAACACGCCCGAGGAGATAGGTGAAGACCATCATCTGCAAGCCCATCGCGATCGCATCGTAGATCGGATACTGGAACTTGCTCCCCTCGAAGATCGCCAGTCCCGGAATCACGTAGCCGTAGTAGAAGACCCCGAGGCGGGGGCCGAAGAATCCGTTGAACAGCAGTGCCCAGCAGAACCCGACGAGCAGACCCACGATCAGCAGGGTTTGTGGTCTGCGCCAACCGAATCGCCGAATCAGCCTCCGCCCGAGCGCGGCGCCGATCACTGCGGGCAGCACGAAGTAGGGGATGTATCCGATCGGCACCGATGACGGAAGTCCGCCGCCCCACGTCATGTTCATCGGCCACCACGACGGCATGCGCGGAAGTGCGGGAGGGAACTGGGCGTACACCGCCCAGTCGTAAGGTGCCTCGATCCACGAGAAGGAGATCGCCGAAATCGAGACCAGCAGCAGCGGATGAAGGCGGCCGCGCCGGATGCTCAGATACACACCGTAGGCCAAAAACAGCACTCCGCCGACGTAGGCGAAAGACAAGCCGACGATCAACGCCGGCGTCAGCTCGGTGCTCATCGCTCGTCCTCCGCAACCGGTCTCTCACCGCGCGCTTCGGGATCGAAGTACAGCACCAGGCCGACGATCAAGACGAGCAGCCCGAACAGCGTTCCGAGCATGATGAGTTGGCCCACGACCACGTTCCTTCCGCACCCACGTCAGCTGTAATAGTGCACACTATTACACGCGTCGGGGTCAAGGGCCGACTATCGTCATTTGCCGTGCCCCAGCGACGTTCGGCGAAGAAGGGATCGGCCGGCGTGACGCAGGCCTCACGCAGGGCCCCCGGCGAGGCCCGGCGGCTCCTGCTCGACGCCGCCCGCGACCTGTTCGCGCGCCGCGACTACCGCAGCACCACGACGCGGGAGATCGCCGAGGCGGCCGGCGTGTCCGAGTACCTGCTGTTTCGTCACTTCGGCTCGAAGGCCGGCCTGTTCCGGGAGGCCCTCGTCCTGCCGTTCACCGATTTCGTCGACGACTTCGGTCAGACTTGGCAGGCCGTCATACCCGACAAAGTCACCGAGGAGGAACTGACTCGGCAGTTCGTGGGGCGTCTCTACGACGTTCTCATCGAGCATCGAGGCCTGCTGCTCACCCTCGTGGCCTCGGACGGACTCACCGACGAGGAGATCGACGGCGCGGGCATCGCCGACATCCGGCGCGCGCTCACGTTGCTGGGTCAGATCAGCGCCGAAGGTATCCGATTGCGCGGGCTGCGTTCAGATCAGCCCGATCTTCCCGCGCACTCGACGGTCGCCATGATCGTCGGGATGGTGGCGCTGCGGTCCACCTTCTTCGGCAACAGACCGCCGTCGCGTGAGGCGATCGTCGACGAACTCGTGCAGGCGATCCTGCACGGATTTCTGCACCGGCCTTAACCCCCGGGCCCGTTGGGCCATTTGAGCAGTGAACCGGCGTCGACGCGGATGTGCTGGCCGGTGATGTAGCGGCTGTCGTCGCTGGCCAGAAATACGCCGAGGTTGGCCATGTCCTCCGGCTCGATGTACGGGATCGGCATGGCCTGAAAGAGTGAGAACAGCGGTTCGGCGTCTTCGCGGGTCGGCGTCTTACCTTCGGCTTTCAGGTCGGGCCGGAACACGCCGTACATCCCCTCGTTCTGCAACAGGTGGGTGTTGCAGTTCGTCGGATGGATGGCGTTGATGCGAATCATCCTCGGTGCCAGGTGAAGACACATCTCGTCGACGTACTCGATCACGACGCGTTTGCTCCAGCCGTATCCGGCACCGCCCGGCCCCATGTCCGGGCTCGTCGTGGTGCCGCGGATCATGCCGGCGGTCGAGCCGGTCACGATGACCGACGCACCGTCGGGCAGATGCGGAAGCGCCACCGCGACGGTGTTCATCACCCCGACCAGGTCGACGTCCGACGCGTCCACGAAGCCCATCGGATCGGGGTTTCCCATCGCCATCGGCAGAATGCCGGCGTTGGCGACCACGATGTCGATCTTGCCGAGGTCGGCGACACCGGCCTCCACCGCCTCCCGCAGTTCGTGGCGCTCGCGGACGTCGGCGACCCGGGCAACGACGCGCCGCCCGATCTCCTTGACCGCGCGCTCGGTTTCGGCGAGGTCTTCGGGTGTGGCGAGCGGATAGGGGTTGGACGGGATGTCGCGGCAGATGTCGACAGCGATGATGTCGGCACCCTCCCTGGCCATCGCGATGGCATGCGCGCGGCCCTGACCTCGGGCGGCCCCCGTGATGAAAGCGACCTTGCCGTCGAGCTTTCCGGTCATGTCATTACTCCTCTGCTCGCAGGGCTAGGTGATCGGATTGAAGGTGATGTGCAGTTCGGACAGCCCGCGCATGATGAATGTCGGCTCGTAGGTGAAACGTCGCTCCTCGGGCGGGCCGTGATGTTCGGTGGAGATCGTGATGTCGGCCATCCGGTCCAGGATGCGGTTCAGCGAAATTCGTCCTTCTGCACGGGCCAGCGGCGCACCCGGGCAAGAATGGACCCCGCGGATGAACGCGATCTGTTCGCGCACATTCGGCCGGTCCGCGCGGAAGGTGTTGGGGTCGGTGAACTTACGATCGTCGCGGTTGCAGGCTCCGGGGAGCAGCATGACGGTCGTGCCCGCCGGTACCTCGACTTCACCGATCTTCGTTGTGGTTCGCGCCATCCGGAAGTGGGATTTGACGGGGCTCTCCATCCGCAGGGTTTCTTCGAGGAACGCGGGAATCTTGCTGCGGTCGTGGCGGAGTTCCTTCTCGTAATCCGCGCTGTCGGCGATGAATCGGACCGCCGAGCTGACAAGTTTGGTGGTCGTCTCGGTGCCGGCGGCGAACAGGAACGTCGACAGGTTCATCACGTCTTCGATGTCGGGAGTTGACCCGTCCTCGTGTTTGGCCTGCGCCAGCTCGGTCAGCACATCCTGGCGCGGGGCGCGTCGGCGGTCCTCGATGTAGGAGTAGAACTTCTCGTTGAGCCACTCCAGCGGGTTGTGTGAGGTCGGCGCCTCCTTGCCGAGCTCGCCGACGGTTTCGAGCGCGAAGACCTCCTTGAACTCCTCGTGGTCTTCGGCGGGCACACCGAGCAGGTCGGCGATGACCAGCAGTGAGAACGGTTTGGCGTAGGCAGACAAGAACTCGCAGCTGCCCTTGTCGAGGAAGGTGTCGAGTTGCCGATCGGCCAACCGCCACATGAAGTCCTCGTTCTCCTTGAGGCGCTTGGGTGTGATCAGTTTATTCAGCAGCCCCCGTGTGCGGGTGTGCAGCGGCGGGTCCTGCGATGTGATGTGTTCGGCCATCGGGACAGCGGCGCGGTGCTGTTCGATCAGCTCGCTGACGTCATCGGATTCACCGGGACCGAAGGGCATACCGGAGAACGGACCGGCCACCGATACGCAGGACGAGAACGCGGGGTCCTTGTAGACGGCGAGCGCCTCGTCGTAGCCGGTGACTGCGAGCACGTTGAACGGGGTCGCCTGCACCACCGGACATTTGGACCGAAGGAAGTCGAAATACGGGTACGGATCGGGCACGAGCTTTTCGTCGGTGAAGAAGTCGACGGTCTCGAAATCGGTCACAGAACACTCCTGGTTGCTTCGGTCACATAGGCATCGTCGACGTTCATGATCTGGTCGAGGGTCTCCGCGATGTCTTCGACGGTCAGGGGCTGCTTCCAGACGCCTTGGCTGCGAACCACAGCGAGGCGGGAGACACCACCCATCCCGGTCAGCAGGACCTCACCGTTGAGCGGGCACGATCGGTGCGCAAGGAAAGCCGCTGCGGGAGCGCATAGTTCGGGAGGCATGCTGGCGTTGATCTCGTCCATCGTCTCCTCTGACATGCCGTACAGCTGCGCGAGTTGCGGTCCCTGCGATGCGGACATGCGTGTGTAGGCGCGCGGCGCGATCGCATTGACTGCGATGCCGTGGGGCGCACCTTCGGTGGCGAGGTTTCGAGTCAGCCCCCAGACCGCCCCCTTGGCGGCTCCGTAGCTGGTGAGTTCCGGGATGCCGCCGAGCATGGCCTCGGACACGGTGTTGACGATGCGGCCGCCTCCGGCGCGGATCAGATGTGGCCACGCAGCCCGCGAGACGAAAAGCGTTCCGAAATAGTGCACGTCGAGCATTCGCCGGTTCCGGTCCGTCGACAGTTCCTCGAAGAGACCCGGGTCGTGCACTCCGGCATTGTTGATCACCGCGTCGATGTGTCCGAACGCATCAACCGCGGCGTCGATGATCGACTGTGCCCCCGCCTCGTCGGCAACCGAGGCGCTGCACGCCACCGCCCGGCCACCGGCTTGCACGATTTCCTCGACGACTGCGTCCGCCGGTCGCGATGCGCATGCGCGGCCGTCGATATCGGCTCCGTTGTCGGCGACGACGACTCGTGCACCCTTCGCGGCAAGCAGCGTCGCATGGCCGCGGCCAATTCCCCGCCCACCGCCGGTGATGACCACCACCTGCCCGTCGAAGCGAAGATCGGTCATGGGCTCGCTGGTGTGTCGAAGACGATGGGCAGCGCGGTCGGAGACCGGAATACCTGCCCGCGGATGTAGGCCTCCTCGGCGCCCGGATCGAGCCGCAAACTGGGCAGGCGGTCCAGCAGGAGGTTGAGCGCCACCCGCATCTCCAGCCGCGCCAGGTGCATGCCCAGGCAGACGTGCACACCGTGGCCCCACCCGATGTTGGCCTTGGATTCGCGGAAGATGTCGAACTGATCGGGATCGGGGAACCGTTCGTCCTGCCGGTTGGCCGCGCCCAACACCGGCATCACCGAGGAACCCTCGGGAATGTGGACCCCGCCGAGTTCGGTGTCGCAGGTGGCCACCCGGGTGATCATGCTCAGCGGCGGCTCCCAGCGCACCGCTTCCTCGATCGCCTGCGGTATCAGCGACCGGTCAGCCCGAAGTGCCTCCAGCTGTTCGGGATTGGACAACAGCCCGAACATCAGGTTGCCCAGCGACCTGTAGGTGGTCTCCACCCCGGCGGGCAACAGCAAGCGCAGGAAGGAGAAGATCTCCTCATCCGAGAGCTTCTCGCCATCGATCTCGGCCGCCGCCAGCCGGCTGATCAGATCGTCGCGGGGCTCCTCTCGGCGGGCGGCCAGGATCGGCCTGAAGTAGTCCGCCAGCGCCAGTGACGCTTCCCGCCCACGTTCGGGGTTGACGGTGAACGACAGCAGCGAGATGGACCACTTCTGAAACTGCGCGTAATCGTCCTGCGGCAGGCCCAACAGCCCGGCGATGATCAGCGTGGGGTACGGGAAGTTGAATTCCTTGACCAGGTCGGCGCTACCCCGGTCGGCGAAGCGGTCGATCAGCGCGTTGCCGATAGGGGTGACCAGCGTGTCTTCCCAACGGGCCAAGGCTTTTTGCGAGAACGCCTTGGCCACCAGGCTCCGGTGCCTGCCGTGTTCGGGTTCGTCCATGCCCAGCATCACATGCTTGCCGAACACATCGCCGAACGCCTGGATGATGATCGACGAGGAGAACGTCTCGTTGTCCCGCAGCATCTGCTGCGCTTCGTCATAGCGGTAGACCATGACGATCGGCTTGCCCTCTTGCCCTGGAATGCCGGGGATCTCGATCTTCTGGACCGGCTCCTCGCGACGCAGCCTCGCCAGTTCGGTGTGGGGGTCACGCACATCGCCCGACACGAAGTCGTCGAATTCGCCGAAGTCCTCGAGGTCGTCAAACAACAGTTGCATGTCTTCTTCCTAGGAACCGGCCGGATAGGCGACGGACTTGATCTCGGTGTACTGGTCGAATCCCGCGACACCGTTCTGGCGCCCGATGCCGCTGGCCTTGTATCCGCCGAACGGCGTGTCGGCGCCGTACCCGGCGGTGCCGTTCAACCCGATGAATCCGGCGCGCAGTCGCCTGGCCACCGAGAGGGCGCGCTCCAGCGTTCCGGCCATCACGTTGCCCGCCAGTCCGTACGGGCTGTCGTTGGCGATGCGCACCGCGTCGTCCTCGTCGTCGAACGGGATCACCGAGAGCACCGGGCCGAAGATCTCCTCCTGGGCGATGGTCATCGAGTTGTCGACGTTGACGAAAAGCGTGGGCTTGACGAAGAACCCCTTGTCCATGCCGTCGGGTGCCTCGGCTCCGCCGACGAGCAGGGTCGCCCCCTCCTCGACACCCTTGTCGATGTATCCGCGGATCCGGCTGCGCTGTTTGTCGGAGATGACCGGGCCGCACAGGGTGCCGGGATCCTGCGGATCGCCCGGTGCGACACCCTCGTAGATTCCTTTGAGGATCTCGACGCCTTCGTCGTAACGGGACCGCGGCAGCAGCAGCCGGGTGGGGTTGGCGCACCCCTGACCCGCGTGCATGCAAGGCGCGATGCCCATCATGCATCCCACCGCGAAGTCCGCGTCCTCCAGCACGATGGTCGCCGACTTGCCGCCCAGTTCCAGGAACAGCCGCTTCATCGTCGCGGCGCCCTTCTCCATGATGCGGCGGCCCACGACGGTGGACCCGGTGAACGAGATCAGGTCCACCTTCGGCGACAGGGTGAGTTCCTCGCCGACGAAGTGATCCGATGCGGTGACGACGTTCACAACACCCGGTGGGATGTCGGTGTTCTCGGCGATCAGCCGGCCCAGCCGGGTGGCGTTGTAGGGGGTGTTGGGCGCCGGTTTGAGCACGACGGTGTTACCGGTGCCCAGGGCCTGGCCGAGCTTCTGGATGGTGACCTCGAACGGGAAATTCCACGGCACGATCGCCCCGACCACGCCGACGGGTTCGCGCCAGACCTTGCGGGTGGTGTTGACCCCGGTGACCGACACGAGCGCGTCGCCCAGCGACGTCTCCCAGGGATATTCGTCGATCAGCCGCGCCGGAAATCTCAGGGCGTCGGACAGCGGCGCATCCAGCTGCGGGCCGTGCGTGATCGCGCGCGGACAGCCCACCTCGAGGATGAGTTCCTCACGCAGCTCTTCCTGCTCGGACTCGATCGCCTCCTGCAACTGCAGCAGACACTTCTGGCGGAACGCGTGATTCGTCGACCAGTCCGTCTCGTCGAAGGCCCGCCGTGCCGCGTCGATCGCGCGGTGCATATCGGCCTTCGAGGCATCGGCGACCTCGCCGAGCACCTCCTCGGTCGCGGGGTTGATGTTGGTGAAGGCGCCGGCCTCACCGTCGACGAGCTTGCCGTCGATCATCATCTTCGATTCGAAGCGAACGTCAGCCATGGTCTCTGCTTCCTCGTAGCGCGCCGAATCGCGGGATGCCCATCATCAGCCGGATCATCTGATGCAGTCCGGCAGAGGGGAACACCCGGTTGGCGATCAACAACATTCGAGCGTCGGGCCCTACCGACCGCTTGACGAACGGCTTGGAGCTGTCCAACGCCTTGGCCAGCCCGGCCGCGAACTTCTCGGGCGATCGCGCCGCCATCCGCATGGCGGCCCGGCCACGCTTGTCCATCGTGCTGTGATGCGGCGCGTAGGGACCGTCCAGATCGCGGCAGTCGGTGGTCCCCGCATCGGTGATGATCTCGGTGTCGTAAGTGCCGGTGACCAGGATCGTGACACCGATGCCGAACGGCGCGACCTCTGCGGCCATCGACTCGCCCCAGCGCTCCAACGCCCCCTTGACAGCCGAATACGGTGCAGTGGCGGGCATTCCGCGTACACCGCCCTGACTCGACACCAGCACGATGCGGCCGCGCCCCGCCTCACGCATGGACGGCAGCAGCGCCTTGGTCAACGCGACGGGGCCGAAGATGTTGGTTGCGAACATCTGCTCCCACAGGCTCACCGGAGTCTCCTCGACCATGCCGGCCGCAGAGATCCCCGCGTTGTGCACCACGGCGTAAGGCGCACCGACGGCCTCCTCGATGGACTTCGCGGCCGCCTCGATCGACGCGGTGTCGGTCAGGTCGAGCGGAACGCCGATCAGGTTCGGGTCCTCCGGCGCGGCGCCGGTCGTCTCACGCAGGCGTTGTAGGCCGGCGTCGACGGACCGCATCGCCGCAATGACGCGCCAGCCCTGCCGGTACAGGTGAGACGCCGAGGCCAGCCCCAGCCCCCGGGAGGCGCCGGTGATGACGACGCTGCTCTCGTTCCTCATCGTCTGCTCTGCGCGCAAGCGCCCATCACCCATTGGCGTTTTCCGGCGCGCACCGGTCGCTCTTCTCACCCAGTTCCACCTGCGGACGCCCGTCGGGCTGTCCACTCATCCAGGTGGACATGATCCCGACCGAGTACGGGCCGGGTTGGCCGTTCGCTTCGTAAAAGCCCTGCGGGTCATAGACCTTCACTTCCGGATACGGCCACGGGCAGGCCACCGAGGTGGAGATCTTGGTCGCCTTCACGATCGCGAACAGCCCGCCATAGCAGAAATAGGCGATGTTGATGATCACGAACATCACGATGAACGTGCCCAGCCTGGGCCTCGAGGCGAAGATGCGGGCCCGCTGAGCGAGCTTCTCGGCAACGGACTTACCGGTGTCGTCGCGGTAGAGCAGCACACCTGCGGGAATCATCACGAACGTCACCGCCACCACTTCCCAGATCAACGGGAACTGATAGGTATCTCCGGTGAACACCGATGCCCACGGCGGCACCTGCGAATAGATGTACATGCCGGTGCGCACCAGGGTGATCTCCAGCGCCGCGTCCACGACCACGCCGATCGGGAAGATGATGGCCGCCAGGCTGATCAGCGGGTGACGCCAGACGAACGAGTCAACGGGCCTGCGGGCCTGCAGTTTGCGCAGGATCCAGATGGCCGGAAAGTACGGCCCGAGGTAGAACATCACGTAGCCGAGAACCACGAACGGTTCGACAGTCGGTGACAGTGACACCAGCGGCCAGTCCTCGGGCAGGTGCGCCAGTTCCGGGTTGTAGACCGCAAACGGCGACCAGTTCATGATCGGGTCTTGCCACACGATCAACGAGGTGACCAACGCCATCAGCAGCGTCGGGTTGTGTGGGTTGCGCCGCCAGTGCACCACCCACAGCGTGACGATGACGGCCATCGTGATCACGGTGAAGGTCTCCAGGATCACCACCCAGGTGGAGGTGCTCCACCCGAACAGCACCTCCACGGGCCGCGGTGTCCCCTCGACATCGGGATTGGCGATCCGCGGTGAGCCCGGCCCCTTGCGGGTGTTGACGGCGAAGAACACCGCGATGGCGAGGAGCGCGGCCACCGAGATCGTCGGCCCGAGCCAATTGCGCTTCGGTGCTTCAGCGGGCGCAGGCGTGGGGTCGGCCTTCGGTGTTTCGGTGGTCACGGGGCTACTCCTCACCAAAGCGGTCGACGAGATGCGAGTTGACGCCGTCGGCATCGAGCCTCCGGGCCACGAGGTATCCGGCGCCCATCCAGGCTCGCCGCGTCCAGTTGCCGAACGACACGCGGGTACCCGGCGCGCCCGCGGCGGCGGGCATCATCTTGACGCGTTCCAGCGCCTCCTTGACCCCCCGCGGGCTCAGCGGATGAGCATCGGCGCACGCACGTAGCAGGGCCGAGGCGACATCGCAATTCACAACGGGCACACAGTATTCCGGTCGGCGACCGAACTTCTCCTGGTACTTGTCGAGGAACCGCTGACCGACGGGGTTGCCCTCGTCGTACTGGTCGACGCCCGTCCACCCCATGAACGCGTTCCACATGATGGGGTTGATCCACGCGTTCTGGAACGCCGTACTGGTGAACCGCGGTGGATCCCAACCGAGTTCTTCCAGGGCCGGGTTGACGAACACGATGCCGAACCCGAAACCGGCGTGTACCACGGCCTGTGCCTTGGCCTCATACAGTGTGCGCACCGCTTCCGAGACATCCTGGGCCGTCTGCGCGATCGCGGCTTCGGCGACGATCCGGATCCCCTTGCGCCGGCACGCCGTCCGGAAGTTCTTCACGTACGTCTCGCCGACCAGTGACTGCTCCATGAGGACACCGACCTCGTGGTGCCCGCCCTTGGCCAGAAGATCTGCCCAGAAGATCGGCTCGTCGGTCAAAGACCCCTGCGGAAACGCGAACGTCCACTCCCCCAGCCAGGCGTCGCTGCCGGTGACGCTGAGCGCGGGCACCCGGAACCTCTCCTCGATGGCCTCGCGGGTCGGTACGCAGTTATCGGTGATGTGCGGACCGAACACCGCGAGGCACCCCTCGTCGACGAGTTCGCCGTAGGCGTCGATCACCGCTTTGACCGAACCTTTCGGCAGCCCCTCGACCTCTTTGTAGATGATCTCGATGGGCCGATCGATCACTCCGTTCTCAACGGCCTCGGCGAAGATCAGCTCGAAGGGATTGGACAGATCTTCCTTCATCTCCTGTGGGTAGAGGTCGGGCAGCTTGAAGTCCATGAGGTACCCGAACTTGATTGGTTCCGCGGTGCTCTCGTAGGACATGCCACCTCCGTTGATGAAACCTAATATTTGTTCAGACAGTAGCGAGGGTCATGATCGCGGTCAATGGTCCGGAGCCTGGTCGACCAGGTACGCGTCGATCATCTCGACCAAACCGCGGGTCACGGTGGCGTCATCGGTGAGCGGACCGGCGATCGCGGCGCGCGCCGCATCCCGTGGGGTCAGGCCTTCGGCGATCAGCCGGCCCGCGGCGATCAGGACCCGCGTCGAAGCGACTTCGCGGAGGCCCCCCGTCTCCAACCTCCGGATCGCATGGCCCAGCCGGACCAGTTCTGCGGCACGGTCGTGGGCGATACCCGCTTCGCTGGCGACGATCTTCTCCTCGACGTCGGCTGTCGGAAAACCGAATTCGATCGCCACCATCCGCTGCCTGGTGGAGTCCTTGAGGTCTTTCAGCACGCTCTGGTAGCCCGGGTTGTAGGAGACCACCAGGCAGAACCCCGGTGCCGCGTCCAGCGTTATCCCCAGCCGTTCGATCGGCAGTTGTCTACGGTGGTCGGCCAGCGGATGCAGCACGACGGTGGTGTCCTGGCGGGCTTCCACGACCTCGTCGAGATAGCAGATGGCGCCGTCGCGGACCGCACGCGTCAGGGGCCCGTCGACCCACTCGGTCTCACCGCCGCGCAGGAGGAACCGGCCGACGAGATCGGCAGTGGTCAGGTCGTCGTGGCAGGCGACGGTGATCAGCGGACGATCCAGGTCGTATGCCATCGCCTCGACGAACCGCGTCTTGCCGCAGCCCGTGGGACCTTTGAGCGCGATCGAGAGCCCCTGCTGGTATGCGGCCTTGAAGACCTGCTCCTCGTTCGCGACGGGCACGTAGTAGGGCCGCGGGGGCTTCACCTGCATGGCTTCCCTTCGATTCGGGCTCGCTTAGGACCCTAGCGCGGAACAGATGTTTGGTTCAAGGTGTAGTCGCAGTCGATACGCGCCGACGCAGGTCGGCGGTGCGCAGCGCCGAGCGGAACAACGGACCGATCACGCCGGCCAACTGCGCGGGCTTGGGAATCGACGCATGCGCGGCACTGCCGAACACCCTGCCCAGCTCACCTGAGTCGGTGGCCGCCCCAATGGACAGGCACAAGCAGCCGATACCCTCGCGGCGAGTCTCACCCAGTGCCTTTCGGACGTCGGCCGCACCGTACAGCCGTTCGTAGCCGTGGTCGTAGGCCAAACCGTCGGACAGCACGACGAGCAGTCGACGCGACGTGCCGGCCTTCTCCCTCATCACCGCGCTACCGTGGCGGATCGCCGCCCCCAACCGTGAGTAGGCGCCGGCGGTGAGGCTGCCCAGGCGCCGCATGACCATGGCATCGAGGTGATCGTCGAAGCGCTTGACCGGCATCAGATTGACCGATGAGCGGCCTTGCGACTGAAATGCGTACAGCGCCACACGGTCTCCGAGTTCGTGCAGCGCGATCGTCAGCGCCGCCGCGGCCGCCCGCTGCTGTTCGTGCACGGTCTGCCCGAAAGTGCCCGCCTCCCCGGCCGATCCAGAGATGTCGAGCAGGATGAGCACCGCCAGGTCGCGTCGTCTACGCAGGTTGTCGAGGTAGACGGCCTCGTCCGGCGTCGAACCCGCCAGGGTTTCCACGCGCGCCTCGACCGCGGCATCGACATCGATGTCGTCACCCTGGGTCTGCCGGTGGCATCGGTCCAGCCCGATACCCAGACGGGTCAGCGGCCGCCGCAACGCGTGAACATCCGGACGTGCCAGCGTTTGTCCCTCCTCGATGGGAGCCTCGATTTCGAGCACCGTGCACCAGTCCGCTCGGTAGCGGCGCCGTTGGAAGTCCCACTCGGGGTATGTGCGCCCCTCGGTGTCGGAAGCATCCCAGCCGTCGGCGTCCACCGCCCCGGCCGCACCCGACGTCACTGCGCCCGCACCGCGAAGTCCCTTGCGGGACCTATGGGTTGGCGTGTCAGCGCCAGGTGTGCCGCCACCGGCGAGTTTCCGCACGCTCTTGGTCATACGTTTCAGGAGCTTGCCGAGCGCGCCGCCTCCGCCGACTGGGCTCGAGAAGGGGTCGATCACGTCCTCACCATCGGCGACTTCGTCATCGTCGCCGAGCTCGGCCAACTCTCTGTTCGATTCGCGGCGCGGCGCATGCCCGCCGGCCGGTTCCACCTGCGCGGCGACGGCGCGCGCCGCCAACAGCTTCTGCGCTTTGATCACGCCGAAGCCCGCGGGCGGATCGGCGATGTCACGGTGCTCCCCCGCCAGCTTCAGCGAGCCGACCGCCGAATCCGCGCGCGCCGCCAGTTCGCAGTCCAGGAGCGAACGGACGCGCGACGGCAGCAGGTCGTCGTTCACCGACAGCGCCCGCTGGCCCTCGACCGCGAGATACCGCCGCGCCAGCGCTGGACGCCGAACGAGTTTTCGCACCACGTCCGGGTCCAACCCGCCACTGGCCAGAAGCGACGCCTGCACCGTGACCGACTCGAGTTGGCGGTGCGCGCCGGCTGATGCGTCGACGAACACCGTGACGCCGTCGGTCCACGCCGGTTCACCAGCAGCGGCCGGGGCAACCGCTACCGTGCGGCCGGCCAGCGCCGAGGCCAGCAGCGCCAAGCGCTTGGGATCATCGGCGTCCTCGCTCGGCATCGAGCGCGCCCTTTCTCGTTGACCAAATATCTGTTCCAACGTAGAGTCCGGCCGGACCGCCGTCAATCGCCGGAGGGACGATGATCGATTTCACCGACCAGGTCGCCGTGGTCACAGGCGCGGGTCGCGGGCTCGGCCGTGTCTATGCGCTCGAGTTGGCAAGGCGCGGTGCGTCGGTCGTCGTCAACGATCTCGGCGGAACCATGCACGGTGCCGGGAAGGACACGGCGGTCGCCGATCAGGTGGTCGACGAGATCACCGCGTCCGGCGGGACGGCCATCGCGTCCTATGACTCGGTGGACAGCCCGGCGGGCGGTGCGGCGATCGTACGGACCGCCGTCGACGCGTTCGGCCGGCTCGACGCGGTGATCAGCAATGCGGGCATCTTCAACTCCATCGCATTCGACGAACTGACACCCGACGACTGGCGACGCATGCTGTCCGTCCATCTCGACGGCGCGTTCTACCTGTCACAGCCCGCCTATCGAGCAATGAAGGCGCAGGGTTACGGACGGCTCGTGTTCGTCGCGTCGTCCGCGGGCATGTTCGGCCAGCATCTGGAGGCACATTACGCCGCGGCCAAGGCCGGCATCGTCGGCCTGACCAATGTCATCGCGCTCGAAGGTGAGCCGCACGGAATCCGCGCCAACACCGTCCTGCCCTTCGGGATCTCCCGCATGGTCACCGAAACGTTGGGTGACCCGAAAGCCCTCGAGGACAACGGCTTCTTCGCCGCTATCCGTCCCGAGCTCGTCGCTCCGCTCGTGGTGTACCTGGCCAGCCGGGCCTGCGATGTCAGCCATCAGAACTTCTCCGCCTGTGCGGGCCGGTTCGCCAGGGTGTTCATCGGGCTGAGCGAGGGCTGGCTGGCACCACGGGACGGTGATCCGACGGCCGAGGACATCGCCGAGCATCTCACGGACGTAGCAGCGACGGAGCCGTTCACCATTCCGGGATCGATCTACGACGAGGTGTTCGCGGTGACCCGGCGCCTCGGCGTCACCGGCTGACGTCGCTGCCCGAACGGGCCACGGCAGCATTGACCAAAGATCTGTTCCGCATTATCTTCGGCACGAAGCCCCACCACAAGGAGCCCCCCAATCGATACCGATCAGCTCCTCACGACGACCAGGTCGGCTCGAAAGTCGCTCGACCTCGACGCCCCGGTGGATCGCGACGTGGTCGCAGAGTGTCTTCGGATCGCGATGCACGCCCCGAATGGCTCGAATCAACAGAGTTGGCGATGGGTGGCCGTACTCGACGAAAGGCTCCGGGCGCGGCTGGCCGAACTCTATCGGGATGCCTATCTGCAGAAAGTCGGCGGCCAGTTGATCGCCGACCTGCTGCCACCGGATACACCCGGCAAGAAGATCATGTCCTCGACCGAGTGGCTGGTCGAGAACATGGCGAAGGTCCCGCTTCTCGTAATCCCCTGCTACGAACCGTATCTGCCGCGCGTCGACGGCGACGAGTCCTTCTACCAGGCGACGCTGTACGGTTCGATCTTCCCAGCAGTATGGAACTTCGCGCTCGCGCTTCACATGCGCGGCTACGGAACGTGCGTGACGACGCTGCACCTGACTCACGAGGCAGCGGTGCGCGATCTGCTCGACATCCCGGAAAGTTACGTACAAGGCTGCCTGCTGCCGGTCGCCCGGCTTCGACCCGGTGTCCGGTTCCGCCCGGCGCAACGACGACCGATCTCCGAGGTGGTCGCCGTGGACACCTGGGAGGGGACAGCGCTGTGAACGAGAGACTGCAGGAGCTGTGCGACCGCGCGGACATCTTCGACTGTATGCAGCGGTACGCGCGCGGGATGGACCGACGCGACCGCGAATTGGTGCGTTCGGCCTACCACGACGGCGCCGTCGACGAGCACATCGGGTTCGTCGGCCCCGTCGACCAATTCATCGACTGGGCATTCGCGTACCACGAGACGCAGACCCGCTACCAGCACTACCTGGTGAACCACACCGCGGACATCGCCGGCGATCAGGCCCACGCCGAAACCTACTATCTGTTCGTCGGCACCGACCGCGCCCCGGCGAACCACTTGACCGTCAACGGAGGCCGCTATATCGACCGGCTCGAGCGCCGCGACGGCCGGTGGGCCATCGCCGCGCGGGTGTGCGTCGTGGAATGGCACACCGAGGGGACGACGCTGATCACCGACGAGACCATGGGATTTCTCGCCGATATCCTCACCGTCGCACACGACCGCACCGACATCTCCTACGAGCGCCCGCTGCACCCCGTTCGCTCCCCGGCCAGCTCGTGACCAAGCGGTGCCGCAATCCCCGCTTTCACCTCGAGCGACACTGTGCACCGGCTCGGCTCTGGTAGCGTTAACCAAACTTTGGGTCGGTTCGACCAAACAGGTGGACGGGAGCCTGGTGTTGGAGGTGCTGTGGGGCGTCGTGTGACGCCGAAGGCCGACCTCGCGAAGCATGCAGGCAATTCCTACGACGACGGCACCCGGCGGACCGAGATCTTGCAGACAGCGGCGTCGTTGATCGCCACGTCCGGGCTGCGAACCTCACTCCAGGAGATCGCCGACGCCGCAGGGATCCTGCCGGGCAGCCTGTATCACCATTTCGAGTCCAAGGAAGCGATCCTCGTCGAGTTGCTTCGGCGCTACCACGACGATCTCGATCGCATCGCCGATCACGCCCTCGATCGGCTCGACGACCCCGCCCCGCTGTCGGCGTTCGATCGGATCGTGGAGCTGGGCGCCGCGATCGCCCAGTGCGCGGTCACCCACAGCGCCGCGCTACAGATGACGTTCTACGAAACACCGACCTCGAACCCCGAACTGGCCGCACTGGCCCAACAGCGCCCGGCGAAGATTCTCGAGGCGATGGTGCAGACGCTGCGTGCCGCGCGGTGGAGTGGTTATCTGCGGCCCGATGTCGACCTGCCCGTCCTGGCCGACCGGGTCGTCCAGTCGATGCGCCAGGTCGGACTCGATGTCATTCGGCACAGTGCGGGCGCCGACAAGGTCGCGGCCACGTTGTGCCGGATCCTGCTCGAAGGCCTGGCCACCGTCCCGCCGACCGACGCCGAACTCGATCGATCCGCCGCATTCATCGCCGCCGACGACGCGGTCAAATCGTGGATCGAGGATGAGCAGAACGCCCGTGACGACAAGGCCGCGCATGTACGTGCGGTGGCCCGTGCCGAGTTCGGGCGAAAAGGGTACGAGGTCACCACGATCCGCGACATCGCATCGGCTGCGGGCCTCGGCACCGGAACGGTGTACCGCCTGATCGGGTCGAAAGAGGAACTACTGGCCTCGATCATGCAGTCGTTCGGCGAGAAGGTCGCCGAGGTGGGGTGGACCAGCGTGCTGCGGTCCGACTCGTCGGCCGTCGAGAAGCTCGATGCGCTGAGCTGGATCCACACCAATGCCCTCGCCCACTTCGGCGACGAGTTCCGGATCCAGCTGGCATGGATGCGGCAGTCCCCTCCGGACACTCCGAACATCGCATGGCTGTTCACCAAACGCGTCCGCCAGATGAGATCCCTACTCACCGCCGGGATTCGGTCGGGTGAGATCGCGGTCGACGCGCCGTCGAACGAGACGCTGGCACGCGTCGTCATCGGGGTGTCGTGGATCCCGGAGAACCTCCTCCACGATCTGGGCCCCCGGGCGTCGCAAATCCATGTGCGCGACACCCTGCTGCGCGGAGTCACCACGCGCTCGGCTTGAGGGCGCCAAACTCTGCGCGAGCGCCCACCCCTTGAAACAAGGGGTCCCAACCGTACAACGATGCGCGCTCGCGAACCCAGTGACCGCGTCAGCCGACGGTGATCGGCAGCTTGCCCCACCCTCGCACGCTCGAGGTGTGAGCCATGGCGGCGTCGGCGTAGTCGACCTCCCACTCGGGCCACCGGCGCAGCATCTCCTCGAGTGCGACCCTGGCCTGCATCCTGGCCAGCGATGAGCCGAGGCAGAAGTGCAGCCCCTGCCCGAACGACAGGTGTGATCCGCCGCGATGGATGTCGAAACTCTCCCCGTCTGGGTAACGCCGCTCGTCACGGTTGGCAGAACCGTTGAGCAACAACATCACCGAACCCTCGGCAATCGTCTGCCCGTAAGCCTCGGTTTCCCGAGCGACGTATCGGGCCTGTACCGGCGACGGCGCCTGATAGCGCAACACCTCCTCGATCGCCTTCGGGATCAACGAGAAATCTTCGACGAGTTCGCGTCGCTGATCGGGGTGCTCGGCGAGCATCTGGGCGATGAAACCGATCAGCCTGGTCGTCGTCTCGTTACCGGCGCCGGCGATCATGGATGTGTAGGTCAGCACCTCGATGCGCGACAACGGCCGCAGCCGGCCATCGTCTTCGACCTCGGCGTTGAGCAACTGCGTCATCAGATCGTCCGACGGATGCTCGGCCCGCCATTCGATGTAGTCGGCGAACAGCTGATAGGCGTTCTCGAACGTCGCAGCCGAAACCGCCTGAAAACTACCCTCTTTCAGCCCGATCGAGGCGTCGGTGTTGTCGCGGATCTGCTGCTGGCCCTGCTCGGGGATGCCCAGCAGGTAACCGATCGTCCGCATCGGGATCAGCGCCCCGAAATCGCCGATCACGTCGAAGCGGGAGGCGCCGGCCAAAGAGTCGAGCGCGCGCACGCAGAACTGGCGTACCAGGTCTTCGATGGCCTCCATCCGGCGCGGCGTGAAGACCTTCGACAGCACCCGTCGGTGAATGTCGTGAAGCGGCGGATCCTCGAACAGAATCACCCCGGGTGGCACATCGACACCGCTCATGATGACGTCCATCGTGGTGCCCTTGCCCGACCGGTAGGTTTCCCAGTCGTGTAGGCCCTTGGCGACGTCGTCGTAGCGGCTCAGCGCGAAGAAGTTGTACTTCTCGTTGTAATACAGCGGCGCCTCGTCGCGCATCCGCTTCCAGATCGGGTACGGATCGTCGTCGATGTCGAAATCGAACGGGTCGTAATACAGGTCGACGGTGTTCGTGTCGGTCATGGGTTGCTCCCTCTCGTCGTGGTCAGGTTCGCGAGCACATCGCCGACTCGCCTCAGGTACGGCCAAGCGATCTCGGGTGGAATACCGCCGCACAGCGGTGAAAGGTTCAGAAACCCACCGCCCGACACGATTTCAATCGCCTCGGTGGTGTCGATGATCCGGTGTGAGGTGTAGGCGTTACGCAGCTCTTCCACATCGCGCGCCGCCGAAATCCCGGCGGACGCGCTGTTGCCGGGGTTCCACTGCGCATACATCCGGGCGTCGTGCAGCAAGTATGTCCCGAGCTCCTCCCACGCGGCGTCGACATCGTCGGCGAGGAAGGTGACCGTGGGCGTGTCGGGTGGCGGCAACAGCATCGCGCCGGGCTCGTGCCCGTGCTCCCGCGACGCTGCTTCGTACGCCTCCCGCATGCCGGACACGCTGCCGTTGGCGAGAAGTCCGAGACCATATCGGCCGGCCCGGCGCGCCGCCGCAAGGCTCGCACCGCCCCACATCAGCATCGGCCCGCCGTCGGTGCACGGCGGTGGTGACACCGTGATACGACGGCCGGCGTGGACGGCGGGTCGGCCGCTCAGCAGCGACCTCAGCAGCGCGAGGTTCTCGTCAGCCAACGCACCCCGGCGCGACCGCTCGAGTCCGAAGTGATCGAACTCCTCGGGCCGATAACCCAGCCCGAACACATACGACGCCCGGCCGTTGCACAGAATGTCGAGCACCGCAATGTCTTCGGCCAACCGGACAGGATCGTAGAACGGCACGATGACCACCACATTCAGCAGCAACCGCTCGGTGCGGGCCGCGATCGCCGATGCCAACATCAGCGGTGCGGGCAGATACCCGTCCTCGGAGCCGTGGTGCTCGCACAGGATCGCCGCCACACAACCGTGTCGCTCGGCCCACGCCGACATGTCGATCGCCGCCGCGTACAGGTCCGTCGTAGCCGCGCCGAAGCTCGGGGCGCGCATGTCGAAGCGGATGGTGAACACTTCCGATCACCCGAAAGCATGCCGGGGCAACGTGTTCGGCAGGTCAAGCGAGCTCAACAGACCGGCGGGTGCCGCCACGACATAGGGAATCGCGTTGACCACACGCATCGCCGTGGCGGCCATCGCGGCGTGCCCCGCGCCGTGGCCCTCGGCGGCGCCGACGTTCATCGCGCAGTGAATGTCGGGATCACCGTCGATGTCGACGCGGTAGGTGGCGTCGAACTCCGAGGACAGCCAGTCCGGCGCCACATCACGCGCCATCCGGATGATGTGCTGGACGACGATGGCTTCCCTGCCGTTGACCACGCCCGCGGCACGAGTGCTCACCGCACCACACGTCCCGGCCTTGATCGTGCCGAACGCCACCTCGATGTCGCGTTCCGTCACGCGACGGTCGAGGGTCCCGCGGACTTCCTCGACCTCCACGCCGAGCCCCGCCGCGATCAGGTGAATCGGTGCCCGCCAGGCCATTTCGATGAACCCCGGAGTCTTCAGAAGGGGTTCGAAATCGAGCGGATGGCCGAAGCCCATGCCGTTCATCATCACGTCAGCCACCGGGTAGTGGTCGTTGAGCGCGACCTCGGTGACGGTCAGGCACCGAATCCGCTTCGACTGCGTGGCAAGGACCAGCGCGAGTTGATCAGAACCGAAGCCCGGAAAGATCCCCGAGGCGTAGAACGATGCGCCGCCCTTCTTCGCCGCCTGTTCCATCTGGTCGCGCCACTCCGGTGAGTAGTAGGCGGGCGGATAGATCAGCGTCGTCGACGATGTCGACACCACGTTGATCCCGGCTTCCAGGAGTTTCAGGTAGTCGGGCACCGCACCCGCATCGCGTTCGGGGCCGCTCGCGGCGTACACGACGCAGTCTGGCTGGAGCGCGACCAACGCGTCGGCGTCATTGGTCGCCGTCACCCCGATCGGCTCACCACCGGCCAGCTCCCCGGCGTCCTTGCCGATCTTGTCCTCGGAGTGCACCCACACCCCCACCAGCTCGAGGTCCGGTCGGCTGCCGATCGCGTCGATGGCGATCGACCCGACGCCGCCCGTCGCCCAGACCACGGTCCTCAGCGGTGTTGTCACGAATCCTCCTGTCTCAGGTTGACGCGCTCACCCGTGCGGCGCGCTCGAGGTAGGGCCAAGCCAGATCTGGCGGTAGGCCGCCGCACAGGGGAAGCAGCGGTAGCGGTCTGCCGCCCTGGACGTACTCGGCGGCCTCCTCGGATGTGAAGATGCGGTAGGGCCCACCGGCCTCCCGCAGCTCGGACACGGTCTGCGCCGTCGAGATACTCGCCACCGCATCGTCACCGTGCCGGTAGGAGGCGGCCATCACCGCGTCGTGCAGCAGATGCGGTCCCAGCTCCCGCCACGCCGCATCCACATCGTCGGCGACGAAGACGGTCGTCGGGGCACCCGCGATGGGAAACTGCATGAGGCCGGGTTCGAATCCGTTGTTGCGACACTCGGTTTCGTAGAACTGTTTCAAGTCGTCCGAGGCGATCTGGGAGATGAAGCCCAGCCCGTGCCGGGCGGCGCGCCGGGCCGCGGCCTTGCTACCCCCGGCGATCAGCATGTACGGCCCGCCAGGGGATACCGGCGGTGGTGTCACCACAACGCGGCGCCCGTCGACCTCGACCGTCTCTCCGGTCAACAACCGCCGCAGCAGCGCCAACGATTCATCGGCCAGCGCACCTCGCCGGCGCATGTCCACGCCGAAATGCTCGTACTCCTCGGCACGGTGGCCGATCCCGAACGCATAGGAGACGCGGCCGCGACTGACGATGTCGAGCACCGCGATGTTCTCGGCCAGGCGCACGGGGTCCCAGAAGGTGATGGGCACGGCGGCCAACAAGATGGCCAGGCGGGTGGTTCGCGCGGCGATCGCCGACGCCAGCAGGTGCGGCGCGGGCAGGTGGCCGTCCTCGGTGCCGTGATGTTCGGACAGCACGGCGATCACCGCCCCGCGCGTCTCGGCCCACCCGCACATCTGCATAGCGGCCGCGTAGAGCTCGGTCGCCGGCGCTCCGAAGGCGGGCGCGCGCATGTCGAAACGCAGCGTGAACATCAGCGCCGCAACAAGCCCGAGGCATTCACGACGACCGACTCTAACCTAATTTTTGTTCTGGTTTCCATTAATAGTGGATGCTATTCTCAGCGCTGGCTCTGTCGCCATCTCGCGCTCTCCGAGGAGGATCGATGTCCGGAGACAAGCACCGCGTCGTGGTCTGGTCGACCGGCGGAATCGGGTCCATCGCGATCCGCGCGATCTCCCAGCGGCCCGACCTGGATCTCGTCGGGGTGTGGGTGCACTCCCCCGACAAGGACGGCAAGGACGCCGGTGAACTCGCCAACGGACAACCGATCGGGTTGACCACCACCACCGATGCCGACGCGCTGATCGCGCTCGAACCGGACTGCGTCGTCTACGCCGCCAGCGGGCCCGAACGCGATGCGCTCGCCATCCCGGACTACGTGAAGCTGCTCAGCTCCGGCATCAACGTGGTGACCACCAGCACCACCCACCTGGTCAACCCGCACGCCTACGAACCGGCCGAGTGGCGCGACCAACTGGCCGCGGCGGCCAAGGAGGGCCAGGTCTCCTTGTACGCCTCGGGTATCGAACCGGGATTCGTCGCCGACTACCTACCGCTGGTGTTGAGCACGCAGTCCTCGCAGATCGAGAAGATCCACGCCTACGAGATCGGTCTCTACGACGACTACGGTGTTCCCGACATCATGAGCGACGCTTTGGGATTCGGGCGGCCGCTCGACTACCAGCCGTGGATTTCGTTTCCCGGTGCCATCTCCGGCGAATGGCAGGGGCAGATCCGCATGGTCGCCGAGGCTCTCGGCGTCGAGGTGCAAGAGGTCCGCGAGACGTTCGACCGCGCGGTGACCGAGCGGACAATCGAGGTGGCGATGGGCACCGTCGAGGCGGGCACGTGCGGCGCCCTGCGCATGCAGGCCATCGGCATCGTCGACGGCCGAGAAGCGATCGTGATCGAACACGTCACCCGCTTGGCGCCCGACGTGGCCCCCGAGTGGCCGACGATGCCGGACGCGCTCGGCTACCGCATTGTCATCACCGGCCAGCCCGACATCGAATGCACGATGGCGGCGACCGTCCGCGACCGCAAGGATGCGGCCATCGAGAGCATGACCTCGGGCGCCGGAGCGATGGTCGCGACGGCGATGCGTGTCATCAACGCGATCCCGTACGTCGTTGCGGCACAACCGGGTCTGCTCAGCTCGATCGACCTGCCGCTGACGATCCCTCGGCACGCATTCAACCCACGCGGGTCAGCGTGAACGGCATCTCGATGTCGAGCACCTTGTTGAATCCGCAGGCGCCGCTGGGCCCCTCGGTCTTGTCCCACCCGACGTACTTGTTGGGGTCCGGCGGATAACCTAGCCAGAACACCCACGCCTGCTTACCCGGGTAGGCCGTACCGTCGATGCAGGGCTCCCAGTCCGGGACCGTCCTGGTGACCTTCCACCGGCCGCTCATGTACACCGCCTCCGCACTCCAGCCCTGGTCGCTGTCTACCCGCCCGGTGCAGTCCTGATACGTCGTACACGTCGAGGTGATGGTCCAGGTCTGTGTGACGCTTGCCTCGTCGTGCCGCGAGTCGTTGGTCGTCGCCCATCGGCCGTCGGAGAACGCGGTGAAGACGCCGTTGATCGCGACCTCGTTCTGCGCCTGCGCCGGAGGCGCAAACTGAACCGCCGCGATGATGCTCGCCACGATCGTCAACGCCCGTATCACCGCGCCCCTCCTTCGTAGATCAGCTCCTGCCAGGACTTCGGGGTCTGCACGAGATCGGTTTGGTGGCCGACGTTTCCGTCCGGCGTCGCATACTGACCCGTCTGGGGGTCGTAGTGCGCGATGGCGACGGATGGTCCCTCCATAGGAGCGGTGGTAACTGAACTCGGCGTCGCGGGCACCGCCCCCGACGGCGGCGGTCCTTGCGGCGGCGGGCCCTGCGGCGGTGACCCGTGTGGGGTCGCCGCCTGGGGGGCAGGCGCGGCGGCACCCTGCTGATCCACCTGATGCGACACCAGGGGCGGTATCGCGTTCGGCGGCAACGACGGCATCTGTGCGCCTGGCGCCGGCGGCGGAGGCGGGATCGGCGGGAGCGGACCCCGCGGTACCGCGCCGGGCGGAAGTGGCGTGCCTTCGAGCGGAGCGAAAAGGTTCTCGTCAGCCGTGACTCGGTCGTCGGGCGGCACACCCTGTGCGATGAGGTTCGGGTCGATCGGATACGCCCCCACTGAGTGCTGACGCATCGCCAGCGGTTCGTAGGGTTTGTCGCTGTAGCACTGCTCGACGGTGGGCGCCCGCTTGCCGGGTACCCCCATGCACGGCGCGTTGCGTGCGCCCCGCACGACGATCGGCGAGTCCTGCGGCAGCTTGCAATAGATGCCGTCCGGCGTGTCGATCGTGGTCTGATCGTCCGGGCTCCGCCATTGCGAGGGCGGCAGGAAGCCAACGGTGCACGGGTTGGGGTCCGCCATCTGAATACGGAAGTCACCCAGGGCGATACCGGTCGGATTGTTCTGGGGAGCCGACGATTGCACGTTGGCCACGAACGGCGGCAACAGCACCAGCACCTGTTCCAACGACGGCCGATAGGTCACTGCCACCTGACCGATGGTGGTCATGTTGGCCAACAGCACCGGCAGGGTCGGCTTGATCTGCTCGAGCAGCCCGGAGACCTCGTTCGCCGCTGCGGGGGCCTCCTCCAACAGTGTGCGGATCTGCGGGTCGTCGGCGACGACCTGTCCGGTGATACCGGCGAGGCTTCGTGCCCACACGCGCAGCGCGTCGGTCGAGCGGGCCTGCGAATCCAGAAGCGGCACCGAATCTTCGGCCAACCTCGCGGAGCGGGACGCGTCCTCGTTCAGGGCTTCCGAGAGCGTGGCTGATGAATCCACCAGCGAACCCATGTCGAAGCCGGCCCCACTGAACGCCTTGTACGATTCGTCGATCAACTCGGTCAGCCGGCCTATGGGGATGCTCGCGATCAGGGTGTTCACCTGCTCCAGCATCGGGCTCACCGGTTGCGGGATCGTGGTGTCGGCCATCGGGATCACCGATCCGTCTTCCAGGTACGGTGCGGAGTCGGTGCGCGGGAGTAGTTCGACGTACTGTTCGCCCACGGCGGAGACGCTGCGCACTTCGGCCTGCAGATCGGCCGGAATCTTCGGTGCCGTGTCGAGGCGAAGCGTCGCGATGGCCCGCGTGCGCGACACGTCCATCTCGGTCACCTTGCCGACCTGCACGCCGCGATAGGTGACGTTGGCGAACCGGTAGAGCCCGCCGGACGAGGGCAACTCCAGTGTGACGGTGATCTTCCCGATGCCCAGCAGGGTGGGCACCTGCATGTAGCCGAACACCATCGCGACCACACCGATGATCGACGCGATCGAGAAGATCACGAGCTGGATGCGCACCATCCGCGGCAACATCAGCCACCACCCCCCGGCTCCCATGGGGCGGGGGCAGTATTCGGGATCGGGCCGAAGGGCGGCGAGGTGCCGACGCCCATAGGGAATTTGGTGTAGTACGAGTCGTACCCGGGATCACCCGGCGCGGGAATCAACGACGCGCGGTTCTGCCCGAGCGCGGTACCGAGCAGCAATCCACGCTTGAGCCGCGCGTTCGTCCAGTCCACCGTGACGAACAGATTCACGTAATCACCGCGCACCCCGCGGTCGATCAAGTTCTGGCTCAACGGGAACGTCGGCAGCCAAGCCAGGGTCGTGTCGATCTCGGGGCCCACGTCGGCAAGCGCGCGCAGCGTCGGCTCCAGGTTCTTCAGATTCGTCACGAGATCGGCCTGCGTGTCGTTGATCAGGCCGGAAACCGTATCGCTGAACTGCCCCAACCGGTTCAGTGCGGTGGTGAAGTTGGGCCGTTCGCGGATCAGCACGTCGAGCGCGGGCGGGATCTTGTCGAGCGCGCGGGTGAGTACCCGCTGTTCATCACCCAGCCGTTGCGAGAACCTGTTCAGCTCCTCGATGGTGGCGATGATGTTGTCGCGCTGCCGGTACAGGGTCCCGACGAAGGTGTCCAGACGGGCGATCAGGTCGCGCACCGTTGCCTGGCGTCCGGACAGCGCGGTGTTGAAATTGGCGATGATGTCACCGATCTGGCCGAGTCCCCCGCCGTTGACCACCGCAGCCAGTGACGACAGCGTCCGTTCGGTCGACGGGTAGGTCGACGTCTTGTCGAGACCGATGGTGGCGCCCGGACTGAGCCTGCCGCTCGGCTCCTCACCCGGCGGCGGGTCCAGCGCCACGTGCATGGAGCCCAGGAGGCTGGTCTGACCGACCGTGGCGACGGCGTTGGCAGGCACCACGACGTCGGGCTTGACGGAGATCTCGAGGTCGATGTGCCAGCCGTGCAACGTCATCCTGCCCACGCTGCCGACCACCACGTCGTCGATCATCACCGGCGAATTCGATTCCAGCGTCCCGACGTTGGCGAGTTCGACGTGGTAGACGCTGGCGTCCGGCCCCCGGCCCACCGCCCCCGGGAGCGGCAACGAATTCACCCCCTGGAACGAGCACCCGGTGAGCGTCAGCAGCAGCGTCAGCCCTGTGGCCACGGTACGACGGCCGATCATGACGGTTCTCCGACGTGCGGAGCCGGGGGCGCCCCCGCCGGCGGCGCCGGCGAATTCGGAAGTGCCGGCGGTGCCGGCGAATTCGGTAATGCCGGAGGTACCGGCGAATCCCGCCGCTCGGCGGGCAGCAGCATGTTCTGCAGGGTCGGCGGACCGGGTGGTGCGGGTGCAGCGAGTGGTGCGGGCGGGATACCCGGCGGTGGCGGTGGCGCTCCCCAACCCGGAGGCGGCGGTATGTCGCCGATTCCCGTGTAGGCCGACACCGCGGGTGGGGGCTCAGGCTGATCGTCGGGGGGCCCACCCGCACCGGGCATCAACTCCGGTTCCGAATACCGCAGCATGTACGGCGGCGGGTTCGACGTCAGGAACAGGCTGAACGGGAACGGCACATTGTTGATGCTCGCTGTGCGCAGGCCGGGCCCGAGGTACTGCGAGCACAGCTTGCCGGTGGTCGGCGAGGTGACGTTCTGCAGCGCTCCGATCATGCCGCAGAACGCCCACACCGGATTCGACAGGTTGTTGAGCACGAACACGCCGCTGGCGGCCCCGGTGCGCGGGTCGAACATGTTGACCGCGTTGGCAATCGAGTGCGGTGCGATGTGCAGGACATTTTCCAGCGCCATGCGGTTGTCGACGAGGTTCTGCGTGACGTTTGCCAGTCGCTGGATCTGTTCGGCGGTCTGGTCGCGCGTGCCCCGGATGAACCTGGTCGTCTCGCCGACGACGTCGGACAGATTCCTCAATGCGGCGTCCAGATCGGATCGGCTGTCGTCGACCACGCTTGTCAACGTCGCGAACCTGTCCTGGAACTGCACGATCTGCTCGTTACTGTCGCGCAACGCGGAGACGAACGCCTGCAGGTGGTTGATGGTGTCGACGATGTTGCCGCTTCCGTCGGCGAGTATGCGACCGACTCCGGAGAGCTGCGCAAGCGTTTGACGCAGTTTGTCGCCGTTGCCGTCGAGCGCGTTGGCCGCGCTGTCGATGAACCTGCCGACTGAACCGGTCGACATGCCCTCGGCGGGGCCGAGGTCCGTCGCCAGGCGCATCAGCTGCTCTTTGACCTCGTTCCATTCGACCGGAACCGCCGTGCGGTCCAACGGGATCACGGCGCCGTCGGCCATCGCGGGTCCGGATTCGTAGGCAGGCGTCAGCTGAACGTATCGCGCCGAGACCAGGTTCTGGGCGACGATCACCGCCTTCGCGTCAGCGGGCACCTTGATGCCGTGGTCGAGGGCCAGCCTCATCTCCGCCTGGGTGCCGAGCGGTTTGATCGACTCGATCGAGCCCACCTTGACCCCGGCGATTCTCACCTCGTCACCGGGGTAGATGGCGGTGGCCGTGGTGAACTGGGCGGTGATGGTCGTGGGCCGGAACACGGTCTGCCGGACCAGGATCACGACCCCGCCGACGAGCACCACCGCCAGTGCGACCGCGAGTGCACGCTTCACCCAGGCGTTGTTCATCGGCCCGGCCCCCACTGCTCGTGGGGCATCGGAATTCCGTTGTACGGGAACGGAAGCTCGGCGCGCGGTCCGGCGTTGTCGGGCGGTTGGCCGGCGTTGACCCCGCGCCGGAACCCGAACGCGTAATCGAAGAACGGCTGGAAGATCTCGGCGAAGAAGATGTTGGGGATGTAGGCCTGGTAGTACGGGCCGTTACCGATCGTCTCGCCCAACGTGATCTGGAACTTCGCCAGCCCGGGAAGCGCCTTGGCGATGTTGTCGCGGTTGCGCTCCAGGATCTCGGTGACGCCGTTGAGCTTCTCCAACGTGGGGGCGAGCTCCTTCTCGTTGTCGGCGATGAGGCCGGACAGCTGCTGGGACAGCGCCGAGGTGTGCGCGAGCAGTTCGACGATGGCGTAGCGCCGCGCCGACAGCACCGACACCAGGTCGTTGGCGTTGAGGATCAGCGTGTTCACCTGCTGGCTGCGCTCCGACAGGATCTCGGTGACGTCGGCGCCGTTCTCGAGCAGGTCCCCCAGCGTTTCATCACGGTCGTTGATCGCCTTGGACACCCGGGTCAACCCGTCGAATGCCGGGCCCAGCTGCGGTGCAACCTGGTCCAGGGTCGCCGCCAAGGTGTCCAACGACTGGTTCAACGACGCGGTGTCGGTGCCCGCGGTATTGCTCGTCAGCTCGCTGACCGCCTCGGTCAACGAATATGGGGATGCGGTGCGCGACACGGGGATCACATCCATCGGGTGCAGCGACCCCCCGCCTTTGGATTCCAGGGTGACGACCCGCTCACCGAGCAGGGTTCCGGTCCGGATGTGTGCGGTGGTGTCCGATCCCAGCGCTACCGAGCCGTCGACCACCATCGTCACCAATGCGTTGCGTCCTTGGAGCGCAACGCTGGAGACGGTACCCACCTTGATGCCCGAGATCGTCACGTCGTTGCCCGCTGCCAGCCCCCCGGCGTCGGTGAACTGCGCCTGATACCGCACCGCGGTCGCCCATGACACCAGTCGTTCCGGAGCGAGCCCGACGGCGATGACGAGGACGATCAGCACCACGCCGAGGATTCCGGCGCGGATGAGTTGCCTGCCACGGTATTTCAGCATCAGGGTTCGGTGCACCTCCCGTTTTCCTGCTTGATCCATGGGAAGACGGCGGTGCGGCCCTGCAGGTCGGTCACCCGCCACTTCAGCTCGCAGATGTAGTAATTGAAGAAGCTGCCGTACGACCCGGTCCGGATCAGTTTGCGATAGTTCTCCGGCGCCTTCTGCAGGCTCGTGTCGAGCCGGTCCTTCTGGAAGTCGAGATTGGTGGCCAGCCGGGCGAGTTCGTCGACGGTGCCCGCCAGCGGTGCGCGCGCATCGCTGAGGAGATCGGCCACCGACGCCGATCCATTGTTCAGCGACTCGATCGCGGTGCCGATCGGGTCACGTTCCGCTGCCAGCTCCGTGACGAGCTTCTCCAGGCGGTCGATCGTGCCCGAAAACTTGTCGCCCTCCCGATTCAGGGTGACAAGGAGCGTGCGGAGATTGTCGATCAGCGCCTGAATCGTCTGGTTGTGCTCGGCAAGCGCCGTGGTGAAACCGGAGGTGTTGTTCAGCAGGGACTGCAAGGTGCCGCCCTGCCCCTGGAAGATCTGGATGAGGGACGCCGACAGCGCGTTCACATCTTCTGGATTCAGCCCTCGGATAACGGGTTTGAGCCCGCCGAGCAGGAGGTCGAGGTCCAGTGCGCCCTGCGTCCGCTCCGAGGGGATCTCAGAACCGGGCGCAAGCGGCGTTCCGTCCGGTCCCTCGATCAGTTCCAGGTATCGGTCGCCGACCAGGTTCAGGTACCGGACCGCCGCCCGTGTACCGGTGGTCATGCGCACATTCGGGTCGGCGTCGAAGCTGACCAGCACCGTCTTGTCCGGACGGAGTTTGACGCCGTTGACCGTTCCGACCCGCATCCCGGCGACCCGCACGGACTGTCCGGTCTTCAGCCGGGAGGCGTCGGCGAACACGGCCGTGTAATCCTTGGTGCTGCCGGTCTGGTACTGGCCGAAGATGAAGAACAGCGATGCGGTCAGCAACGTCATCACGAGCGCGAAGAGCCCGAACTTGATCAGGGTCGGCCGCAGCGAACGCCTCATCCGGGCATCCCGATCTGTGCTGTATTGCGGGGCGGCCCAGCGGTTTCGGTGTCGGGAAACATGATCTGCTTGATGATGTCGGCGTTGAGGATGATGCCCGGGTAGGTGCGTCGCCACGGATTGGTTCCGGTATCGGCGACCACATACGGCGCAACCGCCTCGAATGGCAGCTTCGGCAGCCCGGTGCACTGCGGGCCGCCCTCGGCGCCGGCCTTGGGGAGATCCAAGGGATAGCGGTACCGCTCCTGGGCCCACAGGAAGCCGGCCAACACCTCGACTCCCGGCGCCTTCAGCGGTGGCCGGTGCGACGCCTCGACCATTCCGGCCAGCGCGCACCACAACGCCTGGTTGTACTCGTTGGTCAACGCCGTGGTCGGGACCAATAGCCGCGCGACGTCCGTCAGCGATTGACGGTTGTGACCGATCACCTCGTTGCCGACGTCGGCCAGCCCGATCACGCTGACGAGCGCCGCGTCGAGGTCGTCCTGTTTGTCGACGATGGATTCGCTGATGCTTGCCGCGTTGTCGGCGATCGACACGAAATCCCCTGTCGCGTCGACATATGCGCGCAGCACGCCCGGAGCCAGTTCCAGGTCGCGGTTCAGCGCGGGCAGGCTGGGTTCCAGCGTCGCGAGGTACGAATCGAGGTCCGAGAGCATCTGGCCGAACTTCTGCCCCCGGCCGGAAACGGCCTGCGCGATCGCACCGAGGGTGGCATTCAGCTTCGCCGGCTCGATCGTGGACAGCACCGAGGTCAGCTGCTCGAACACGGTGTTCACCTCGACCATCACATGCTGAGCTTCGATCACCTGACCCGCGCGCAGCGATTGCGGTGACGGATCGTCGGGGAAGACGAATTGCACTTGCTTGGCGCCGAAGACCGTCGGTGACGCGATGTCGACCAGTGCGTTGGCCGGAACGGCGTCGAGGCGTGAGGGATCCATCGCCAGATGCAGCGCCGCCTCACCGCTGGGAAGTGATTCGATCGATGCGACGCGGCCCACCTGGACGCCGCGGACTTGGACCTTGGCATCCGGATTCATCACCAGCCCGGCTCGCTGCGAAATCACGGTCACCGGAACGGTATCGGCGAAGTCACCCCGAAACAGGCTCGCCGCCAACGCGAAAACCGCCACGACCCCAACGATCGAGGCCAATCCGACGAGTGGGCGCAGCAGATAGCGCATCACCGATCGCTCCCGCGCTCATACCCGAGGTGTCCCGCACCGCACCCCGTCGGTCGGTATGACAAGCCCGCGTTCCCCCCGCTGTGCGATTCAGGACGGTGCAGGACTTTACGCCGGAACATATCTTTGGGTCAATCGCTCCCGTTGTTGTACGGAAATTCTTGGTCGCGGATCCTCTTTCAGCCGGCCAGAAAGATGATGTTTGTTTGCTGCACAAGAATGTCACACAGTTCGGCCCAGTTCAACCGGTAGAAATGGGACACTTAGGTGTTATCTGTCTCGCGGCCGCGACGTATACGACCGTCTTGTCATCTACGTCGACGACGAGGATTTACGGAACAAGGATTAGGCCCAACACAGGCATTGTTCAGCGCACCCGTGAGTCGGCGGATGCAACGGCATCGCCGTCGGTGCCACCCAATCGTGCCGTGCGAAGGTCGCCGGCGAAGCCAATTGGCAATTTTTGTGAGAATAGAGACGGTCGGTCTTGGAAAGGTCGTAGGCACACCGACAAGGCCAATGGTGTTGGCATTTCGGATGACTAACTACTGGTGCAAACGTTCGTGGCTCTACGCGCGTTGCACGGTCGGAAACTCTCGACTACTCCGGCAGCCGCAACTCGGGCTTCTCGACCTCTTCGATATTGACGTCTTTGAAAGTGATCACCCGCACCTGCTTGACGAAGCGGGCGGGCCGGTACATGTCCCACACCCAGGCGTCGGACAGCCGAAGCTCGAAGTAGACCTCTCCGTCGGAGTTGCGCGGTACCAGTTCGACGCTGTTGGCGAGGTAGAACCTCCGCTCGGTTTCCACCACGTAACTGAACTGGCCGACGATGTCCTTGTACTCGCGGTAGAGCGAGAGTTCCATCTCGGTTTCATATTTCTCGAGATCTTCGGCACTCATCGGCTCAGCTGTCCTTCATCTTGGTCGCTGCCCCCTTGTTGGCTCCCATTGTCCCCTACCCTGCTTCGTCGCATTGATCCGGTGGACCCACTTGGCAGGAGTCAACCAGTTCGGTCACCACCCTGATCCCTCCGGCGGTGGCCACCCGACGGACGTTGATGAACGAGTGCCGGTGTTGACTACAGGGCCCCAGCTCGGCCAGCGCAGCGCTGTGCGCGGGTGTGCTGTAGCCCTTGTGGACGGCAAAACCGTAGCCCGGGTGTTCGGCCTCCATCTTCACCATCAAGCGGTCACGACTGACCTTGGCCAGCACGCTGGCCGCCGCAATACACGCCGCGGCCGCATCACCGCCGACCACCGGAAGTGAGGGCGCCGGCAACCCAGGCACGCGGAATCCGTCGGACAGCACGTAGCCGGGTCGCACGGACAGGCCCGCGACCGCACGGCGCATACCCTCGATGTTGGCCACGTGCACGCCACGGCGATCGACCTCATGCGACGGGATGAACACCACGTGGTAGGCAAGGGCGTAGCGCCGAATCAAAGGGAAAAGGCGCTCGCGCTCCTTTTCATTCAGCTTCTTTGAATCGTCGAGGGCCGAGAGGCTCTCCAACCGATTGGGACCCAGGACGCAGGCGGCGACGACAAGGGGACCCGCACACGCACCGCGGCCGACCTCATCGACGCCGGCCACGGGTCCGAGACCACTGCGATAGAGCGCAGATTCCAATGTGCGCAGCCCCGAGGACTTCCGGATCACAGTGCGCGGAGGCCATGTCGCCGGCAAGAACAGCTCTCCTAGTTGCGTCTGGCGTTACGTCTGCGGGTTCACGCTGCCCACGCCACCCCAGCGGGAAGGGGGCCACGCGATGAACCGCGCCTTTCCGATCACATTGTCCACCGGGACGGTGCCCGCCATCGGATCGCCCGTGCACAGCAGACCCTTCTGGGCGTCGGCCGGGGTGTTGGTGCAGTGCGCGCGCGAATCAGCCGAGTGGGTGCGGTTGTCCCCCATCACCCACAACCGGCCTTCGGGCACCTCGACGGGTCCGAACTCATTACCCAGGCACGGGTAGATGGCGGGGTCGGCCCGCATGGTGTCGGGGTCCAGGTACGGCTCGTCGAGCCGCTTACCGTCGACGGTCAATCCGGTCGAAGCTCGACATTCCACGGTCTGGCCGCCCACCGCGATTATTCGCTTGACGAGGTCGTTTTCGTCGGGCGGAACGAATCCGACGACCGACAGCGCGTTCTGCACCCATCGGATCGCGGTGTTGTCCGAGCGAATCGACCGGTAGTTGATGTTCCAGTTCGGCGGGCCCTTGAACACGACGACGTCGCCGGGCTCAGGGGAGGAGAAACGGTAGGTCAGCTTGTCGACCATGATCCGGTCGCCGGTGCAGCCCGGGCAGCCGTGCAGGGTCGGTTCCATCGACTCCGACGGAATCAGATACGGCCGGGCGACGAACGTCAGCATGACGTAGTAGATGACGAGCGCGATCGAGATGAGGATCGCGAATTCCCGGAGTGCGCCGCCCTTTTTCTTGGGCTTTTCCGTCTCGCCGTCCGGCGCGGCGGTCTCGGGTTGGTGCTCGGCTGATGATTCGTCGGGCTCTGGGGAACCGGTCACCGCATCAGGGTAGCCAGCGCCGTGCTCAGCCCCGCGCTGCTCGCGCTCCAAGGATCAGGCTCCGGCGCCGGCGGCCGACCCGGAGGTCAGCGCTTTTCCTTGATCTTGGCTTTCTTGCCGCGCAGCTCGCGCAGGTAGTACAGCTTGGCACGACGTACGTCACCGCGGGTCACGACGTCGATGTGGTCGATGTTGGGCGAGTGCACCGGGAAGGTTCGTTCGACGCCGACGCCGTAGCTCTCCTTGCGCACAGTGAATGTCTCGCGGACGCCGCCGCCCTGGCGCCGCAAGACCACACCCTTGAAGACCTGGATGCGCTCCTTGGAGCCCTCGATGACCTTGACGTGCACGTTGACGGTGTCGCCGGGACCGAAGTCCGGGATGTCGTCGCGCAGTGATGTCTGATCGACGAAGTCCAGCGTGTTCATCGGTGACACTTCCTTGCGGTTGGCGGCTGCGGGCGCTGCTGTCACGAGGATGCCGTGACATGGCCTGCCGAGCCGATCTGATCGGGCGAATCGGGGTGTATCTCGCAGCGGGCGGAACTGGCCGTTCCCGGGTCCTGCACAGACAACTGCTCAATTGTGCCAGATGAGACCTGCTCTCACGAAATCGCACCGAGTCATCTGGTCCGCGCTTGCCGAGGTTACCTAAGCAGGCGCCCGGGGTAGCCAGTGATTAGGCTTGACACCAGGGCCGAAGCAACGCGGCGGGGCCCGGAAAACTCTATCTGGGCCAATCGAGGAGGGTCATGCAACGGCGGCCGTCTCCGCTTCTCAAGACGATCGCATTCGTCGCCGCTGCGATCGTGGTCGCTGCTGGCTGCGAGGCGAAGGTCCACGGCACGCCACCGCATCCGGCCGGCCCGCATCTGACCGTCATCGCGCCCCAGGGCGGCTTGGCGCCGCTGCCCGAAACCGCGCCCGACGAACCCGCCGCCTCCTTCGGCGGCATCGACGCTCGCACACGCCAGGCCACCGAGCAGGCCGCCGAGGCCGGCGCCGACCTCGCGATCGCCGTGCTCGACCGCAATACCGGGACTTTCGTGTCCAACGGCAACAACGAGGCGATGCCGATCGCCTCGGTGGTCAAGCTGTTCATCGCCGACGACCTGCTGCTGCAGGAATCGCAGGGACGGACCAAGCTCACGCCGCAGGACCGCAAGGCGTTGGAGGCGATGCTGCGGTCATCCGATGACAGCGCGGCCGAGATCTTCTGGAATCGCGGCGGCGGCAGCGAGATCGTTTCGCGGGTCACCGCGCGATACGGCCTGGGCGCGACCAGCACGCCGTACAACGGCCGCTGGTTCAACACCTTGAGCACCACGGCAGACCTGGTGCGGTACTACTCAGAGCTGCTGTCGGGCGGCGGCGGCCTACCCCCCGACAAGGCCGACGTCATCGTGTCGAACCTGGCGAGGTCGACTCCGACGGCGCCCGACGGCACGGTGCCCGGCGGTGTGTATCCCCAGCGGTTCGGCATCCCCGACGGGCTCTACGAGGAGCGGGTGGCGGTCAAGCAGGGCTGGTTCTGCTGCTGGAACGGCGGCAACTGGGTGCACTGGTCCACCGGAGCGATCGGCGCGGACCGTCGATTCGTCATGGCGATCGCATCGATGCAGGCCGCGGACGACGTCACCGCACGCAACACGATCACGCAGGCGGTCAAGACGATGTTCCCCGGGGGCCGCATCTAGCTTCGGCGTAGCACGTCCTCGAAAGTCGGCGGAGAACCGCGAAAAAGCACCTCGCGCCGCGAGAATCCGGCACGCTGCGTTGATGACTCCAGCCGAACACCTGCCGCACATCTCGCGCCGGGCCGCACTCGGTGCGCTCGGCCTCGGTGCCGCGGCCGTCGCCACCGCTCCGCATGCCGCGGCTCAGCTCGACCAGGGCTATGAGGCGATGTTGATGAAATGCATCGACCCCCGGTTCACCACCAACACGTGGAAGTACATGTCCGGCCGCGGCTGGCAGAACAACTACAGCCAGTTCGCCTTCGCCGGCGGACCCGTCGGCGCGGTCGCCCCCGCGTTCGCCGGCTGGCACGAGACATTCTGGGACAACCTCGCTATTTCGGTGGACCTGCACTGGCTGACGCGGTTGATCGGTATGGCGCACCGCGACTGCGGCGCGGCCGCGGCGGCCTACGGCGACCGGGTGCTGACCGACAAGGCGTACGAGACCGAGATGCTGTCGGGAGCGTTGCGGGCATTCCGCGACGAAGCCGGCCGGCGTCAACCCGCGCTCGTCGTCGAACTCGGCATCATGGATCTGAACGGAGTCGTCGAAGTCGTCACCTGACGCGCTCAGTCGAGCAGGTCGGGTCGACGCTCGCGGGTGCGCTTCAAAGCTTGCTCGCGACGCCAGGCGGCGACCTTGGCATGATCACCGGAGAGCAGGATCTCGGGCACGTCGAGACCTCGCCAGCTGGGTGGCCGCGTGTAGCTTGGCCCCTCGAGAAGCCCTTCGGAATGCGAATCCTGTTGATGGGACGCTGGATTGCCGAGAACATCGGGCAGCAACCGCACAAGGGCCTCGATCATCACCAGTGCCGCCGACTCGCCGCCGGGCAGCACGTAGTCACCGATCGACACCTCCTCGACGCGCATGCGGCGGGCCGCGTCCTCAACGACGCGCTGATCGATTCCCTCGTAGCGTCCACACGCGAACACCAGGTGCTGCTCGGCCGCCCAGCGCTCCGCATCGGCCTGTCGGAACAGCCTTCCCGCGGGCGTCGGCACCACCAGAAGCGTTTCGGTCGAACAGATCTCGTCGAGCGCCTCACCCCACACCGGCGCCTTCATCAACATGCCCGGTCCCCCGCCGTAGGGTGCGTCGTCGACCGACCGGTGCACATCGTGCGTCCAGCGCCGCAGGTCGTGCACCTCGAGCTGTACGAGGCCGGACTCGATGGCCTTGCCGGGCAACGACTGTCGCAGTGGTTCGAGGTAGGCGGGAAAGATCGTGACGACGTCTATTCGCATGTCAGATCTCCAGCAGGCCTTCCGGCGGATCGATTTCGATGAGCTCATCGGCCAACGACACCGACGTCACGATCGCGCTGACGAACGGCACCAGAACTTCGCGTTCGTCACCGTGGACCGCGAGCAGCTCACCGGCGGCCGTATGCAACACCTCGGTGACGGTGCCCACGTCGACGCCGCCCGTCGTCCGCACCCGCAGGCCCTCGAGCTGGTGGTCGTAGTACTCGTCGGGGTCGTCGATCGGCGGCAGTTCCCGCGAATCGACGAGGAACACGATGCCCCGCAGCGCGTCGGCGGCGTTGCGGTCGTCCACGCCGTCGAACCGGACCAGCAGACGGCCACCGTGTTGACGGACCGACTCGATCGTGTACCGGCGCTCCGTGCCGCCCTTGGCGGGGCGCCCGCGCAGCGACGTCCCTGCGGCGAACCGCGCGTCGGGATCGTCGGTGCGGACGTCCACCACCACTTCACCGGTGATGCCGTGCGCTTTGACGACGCGCCCGACCACGAGGTCCATGCTGACCGGCTACTGGTCGGTGTCCACCACGTCGACGCGGATACCGCGACCGCCGATTCCGGCGACCAGCGTGCGCAGCGCGGTCGCGGTGCGCCCACCGCGTCCGATCACCTTGCCCAGGTCATCCGGGTGCACGTGAACCTCGACGGTGCGTCCGCGCCGGCTGGTCACCATGTCGACGCGGACGTCGTCCGGGTTGTCGACGATTCCGCGCACCAGGTGTTCGACCGCGTCGACGACGACAGAACTCACGACCCAACTCAGCTTTCAGTGGCGCCGGCGACGGTGGCGTCCTCGCCCTCAGCCGGGGGCTCGGACTGGTCCTTGGCGGGCGCCGGATCGGCCTGGGCCTCGGCCTCGACGGCCTTCTGATCCGACTCGTCAGACGCCTTGCCGGAGTCCTTATCGGAGGCTTGCGCGGCCTTCTTGGCTGCGGGTGCCTTCTTCTTCTTGGGCTGGGTCGCCTCGGTGCTCGGACCGCCCTCGGCCTCCGCGAGCGCCGCGTTGAACAGGTCCAGCTTGCTGGGCTTGGGCTCCTTGACCTTCAGCGTGCCTTCCGCACCGGGCAGACCCTTGAACTTCTGCCAGTCACCGGTGATCTTCAGCAGTGCGAGAACCGGTTCGGTCGGCTGGGCGCCGACGCTGAGCCAGTACTGGGCCCGCTCCGAGTCGATCTCGATGAGGCTGGGGTCTTCCTTCGGGTGGTAGCGGCCGATCACCTCGATGGCGCGGCCCTGACGGCGGGTGCGCGCGTCGGCGACGGCGATGCGGTACTGGGGATTGCGGATCTTGCCAAGCCGCGCGAGCTTGATCTTTACAGCCATGTGCTACGTCTTCTCCTGTGATTGCCACGCTGGCAATTCAGCGATCGAAGCGGGTTGCCTCGGCCCGGTTTTGCCCTGCGCGTGTGACCGCCGCAGAAGCGCCCGGCGAAAGATCGCTCAGAACGGGTCCTGCGGTAGACAGCCGCCTATTGTGCCAGAACAGCCCCGACCGGGAGAAATCCGCTGCGGGCACCCCTCCAGGCGGGCTTGATGGGTTGATCGCGGCCGTCGTCGATGTAACCGAGGGATCTTCGGACGCGGTCGTCGCCGACATCGGGTTCGGCGGGGGCATGCTCAGATGAGTTTGTCGAAGCACTTCTCCTCGACCCGCTTGCTCATGCGCCAGCCCTCGGCGGTGCGTACGAATTCGTCGACGTACCAGATCCCGACGAAGTAGATCTGGCCCTCACCGCCCATCACCATCGGGTTGAAGCAGATCGCGCGGGACGAGCCGGTGTCGCCGGTGATGCTGATGTCGACGTTGCCCAGCATGTGGTAGTAGGCCGGGAAGTTGGGCAGCACGTCCTTGAGCCACGCCTTGACCTCCGGGAAGCGGCCGTCGATGCCGCCGGTCACGCGGTAGTCGATGTAGGCGTCCGGCGTGAAAACCCGGTCGAGGTCGTCGAATCGCTTCTGGTCGATGGCGCTCGAGTAGTCGATCAACAGCTGCTGTATTTCGAAGCGGTCGGAAATCTCCTCGAGGCTCAACATGCGTCGATTGAACACGACTAGGCTGCCTGCCCATGCGGAAGCTCTTGATCTGCTTGACCACTGTGTTGTGCCTGGTGGCCTTCGGTACATCCGTCGCCACCGCCGCGCCGGTCGGCGTCAGCCAACCGTCGGGTTCGGTACCGATCCCCGAGGGCCCGGCCCGGGCATGGGTGCTCGCCGACATGGACACCGGTGCGGTGCTGGCCGCGCGCGACGAGTACGGCCAGTACGCGCCGGCCAGCACGATCAAGGTGCTGCTGGCGCTGACGGTGCTCGACGAACTGCCGCTCGACGCCACCGTGGTCGCCAACGAGGCCGACACCCGGGTGGAGTGCAACTGTGCGGGCGTCACACCCGGCATGGTCTACACGACGCGGCAACTGCTCGAGGCGATTCTTCTGGTGTCGGGCAACGACGCCGCCAACACGTTGGCCACCATGCTCGGTGGTTACGACGTCGCCGTGACGAAGATGAACGCCAAGGCCGCCCTGCTCGGCGCCCACGGCACCAACGCGGCGTCACCGTCGGGCCTCGACGGCCCCGGCATCGATATGTGGTCGTCCCCGCATGACCTGGCGGTCATCTTCCGCGCCGCGATGGCGAACCCGGTGTTCGCCTCGATCACCGCTGCGCCGACGGCCGTCTTCCCCACCAAGAGCGGCGACAAAGTCCTGGTCAACCAGGACGAGCTGCTCAAGCGCTACCCGGGCATGCTCGGCGGGAAGACCGGGTTCACCGACCGCGCCCAGAAGACGTTCGTCGGCGCCGCCCAGCGCGACGGGCGCCGGTTGGTCGTCGCGCTGATGTACGGCATGGATAAGCCCGGTCAGCCGACCTACTGGGATCAGGCGTCCAGCTTGTTCGACTGGGGTTTCGCGCTGAGTCCCGGCGCCAGCATCGGCGCGCTGTGATCACCGGTTAAGTTGCTCGATCGCAACGCATCCGAGACCGGAACACCGAACCCCGCCGATACGCTCGGCGGTCATGCGAAGCATGTCGGCTGCGTTGGCCATCGCGCTGACTTGCGCAACGACCCTGGCCATCGGCCTAGCCGCACCCGCCCCGGCCCAGCCGCGAGGCGAACCGTCGGGCGCTGTCGCGCTGCCCGACGGGCCTGCTCAAGCCTGGGTGCTCGCTGACGTCGATTCGGGTCGAATCCTGGCTTCGCGCAATCCCTATGAGCCCCATGCACCCGCGAGCACCATCAAGGCGCTACTCGCGATGGTGGTACTGGACCACCTGCCGCTGAACGCGGTGATCGCAGCAAGGCCGGCGGCCGCTGACGTCGAATGCTCTTGTGCCGGAGTGAAAGCCGGGCGCGCCTACACCGTGCGCCAACTGCTCGACGGGCTGATGTTGGTCTCGGGTAACGATGCCGCCAACGTTCTGGCCGACGGTCTCGGTGGTTACCGCGTCGCGGTGGCGAAGATGAACGCCAAGGCGCAGTCCCTGGGCGCACGCAGCACACGTGCCTCATCGCCGTCGGGGCTCGACGGCCCCGGCATGGAGTCGTTCACCACCGCCAGCGACCTCGCGCAGATCTATCGCCATGCGCTGCGGTATCCCGCGTTCGCCGCGATCGTGCGCCAGCCGTCGTCGTTGATCCCGACCGACAACGGGCCGAAGACGATCACCAACCAGAACCAGTTGCTCGAGCGGTATCCGGGCACGCTCGTCGGCAAGACCGGCTACACCAACCTGGCTCGCGACACGTTCGCCGCCGCCGCCCAGCGCGGCAACCGCCGATTGGTGGTCGCGCAGCTGTACGGCAACGGAGACCTTTACGGTCAGGCGATCAAACTGTTCGACTGGGGCTTCGCTCAGCCTTAAATTCCGCGAGCGACCGCGTTTGCGCACGACACGCCGCCGGTTCACGGCATTTTGCGGTCGCTCGCGAGCTCAGGAAAAGATGCGGCCGCGCAGGATGACCAGATCCGGGCGGGTGAGGACGGCGGCGCCGTTGCGCGGATCCTCGGCGTAACACACCAGGTCGGCGGGTGCGCCGTGTTCCATGCCCGGCCGGCCGAGCCACTCGCGGGCGCTCCAGCACGCCGCGCCCAGGGCTTGCGTCGGCGTCATCCCGATACCGGTGAGCGCCTCGATCTCGTCGGCGATGCGGCCGTGCGCGACCATGCTGCCCGCGTCGGTGCCCGCATAGATCGGCACCCCGGCCTCCCTGGCCGCGGCGATGCGCGGATAGCACTTCTCGTGCAGGTCCCGCATGTGCTTGGCGTATTTCGGGTACTTCGCGGCGCCGTCGGCGATGCCCGGAAAGTTGGCGATGTTGATCAGCGTCGGCACCAGCGCGGTGCCGTACTCGACCATCAGGTCGATGGTGTCGTCGGTCAGGCCGGTTCCGTGCTCGATGCAGTCGATCCCCGCCTTGATCAGCCCCGGCAGCGCGTCCTCGCTGAACACGTGCGCGGTCACGCGGGCGCCGTTGTCGTGCGCGGCGTCGATCGCCGCCTTGAGCACGTCGTCGGACCACAACGGCGCCAGGTCGCCGACCTCGCGGTCGATCCAGTCGCCGACGAGCTTGACCCACCCGTCGCCGAACCGCGCCTGCTCGGCCACCGCCTCGGGTAGCGCGGATTCGTCGTCCAATTCGATCGCGAACCCGCGCTGATAGCGCTTGGGTCTGGCGAGGTGGCGGCCCGCGCGGATGATCTCCGGAAGATCGTCGTGGTCGGCGAGACTGCGGGTGTCGATCGGGGAACCGGCATCACGCAGCAGCAGCGCACCGACATCGCGTTCGATCGCGGCCTGCTCGATGCAGTCGTCGAGGTTGTCGAGCGGGCCGTGATCGCCGAGACCCACGTGGCAGTGCGCGTCGACGAGCCCCGGCAGGATCCAGCCGCCATACCCATCAGCACCGAAGACCGTCTCTGCGCCGCTGACCGGTTCGGCGCTGAGCACGCCACCGTCGATCCACCACTCCACCGGTTGCTCGTCGGGCAGTCCGATGCCGCGGACATGAAGAACGGGCAGCGTCACGCTACTTCTGGCCCGGGAACTTCAGCTTGGACAGATCGATGTCGGCGAGCCCGGGCGGGAGCTCGTCGAGACCCTTGGGCATATCGGACAGGTCGGGGAAACCCGCGGGCATACCCGGCATTGCGGCGCCGAGGGGATTCCGCACCTTCGGCGGAGTCGGGCCCCGGCCCGACTTCTTGTTCTTTCCGCTCTTCTTCTTGTTCTTGCTGGTCTTGCGAGAGTTCTTGCGGCCGAATGGCATTCCCATCTGGCCGGCCATCTGCGACATCATCTTGCGGGCCTCGAAGAACCGCTCGACGAGCTGGTTGACCTCGCCGACGGTCACCCCCGACCCGTTGGCGATGCGCAGCCGGCGCGACCCGTTGATGATCTTGGGGTCGGCGCGCTCCTCGGGCGTCATACCGCGGATGATCGCTTGCAGCCGGTCGAGCTGTTTGTCGTCGACGGCGGCCAGCGCATCCTTCATCTGGCCCGCGCCGGGCAGCATGCCCAGCAGGTTGCCGATCGGGCCCATCTTGCGGATCGCCAGCATCTGCTCGAGGAAGTCCTCCAGCGTCAGTTCGCCACTGCCGATCTTGGCTGCGGCCTCTTCGGCTTTCTGGGCGTCGAAGACCTGCTCGGCCTGCTCGATCAACGACAGCACATCGCCCATGCCGAGGATGCGGCTGGCCATCCGGTCGGGGTGGAAGACGTCGAAGTCCTCGAGCTTCTCACCGCTGGAGGCGAACAGGATCGGCACGCCGGTGATCTCGCGGACCGAGAGCGCTGCACCGCCGCGGGCGTCGCCGTCGAGCTTGGTCAACACCACCCCGGTGAACCCGACGCCCTCGCGGAACGCCTCGGCGGTGGTCACGGCGTCCTGGCCGATCATCGCGTCCAGGACGAAGATCACTTCGTCCGGATCGACGGCCTGCCTGATGGCGGCGGCCTGGCTCATCAGCTCGTCGTCGATGCCGAGGCGGCCCGCGGTGTCGACGATGACCACGTCGAAGTGCTTGGCCTTGGCCTCGGCCAGGCCGGCGGCCGCGACCGCGACCGGATCACCGGGAGCCGCGTCCGGTGCGCCGTCGGCCGACACCCCGGGGTGGGGCGCGAACACCGCGACGTCGGCGGGCTGGCCGACGATCTGCAGCTGATTCACCGCACCGGGCCGCTGCAGGTCGCAGGCCACCAACAGCGGCGTATGCCCTTGTACACGAAGCCATCTCGCGAGCTTGCCGGCCAGGGTGGTCTTACCCGAACCCTGAAGACCGGCCAGCATGATCACCGTCGGCGGTGTCTTCGCGAAGGCCAGCGGGCGGGTCTCACCGCCGAGGATGCCGATCAGTTCCTCGTTGACGATCTTGACGACCTGCTGGGCCGGGTTGAGCGCACCGGACACCTCGGCGCCGCGGGCACGCTCCTTGATCCGGTTGACGAAGGCGCGTACGACGGGCAGCGACACGTCGGCTTCCAACAGCGCCAACCGGATCTCGCGGGTGGTCGCGTCGATATCGGCGTCGGTCAGCCGCCCTTTGCCGCGCAGGCCCTGCAGGGCCCCGGTCAACCGGTCGGACAGGGATTCAAACACGACGTCCAGCCTAATGGGAGCCGGCAGCGGGGCGCCCGAGCAGGGCGTGCGCCGCGGAAACGGGCGTGATCAGCTCGCCTCGGACACCGGTTTCGGGGGCGGCGGCGCGGGCAGCACCGCATACAGGTCGCGTTCGATCTCGTCGCGCACGCCCTCATCGGCGGTGATGCCGAACAGGTCGACCACCGAGGAGCCCATGGTGGTGACCTTCGCCCACGCGATGTCGATGCCGTCGCGCTCGAACACGGCGGTCAACCTGGCCAGCAGGCCCGCGCGGTCGGTGCTGCGGATCTGCACGACCAGTTCCCCTGATCGGGCACCCTGTGACCACAGGACACGTGGTGGCGCGGTCACGTGGTTGATGGGGACTGCGGCAGGTACCTCGCCGGCGCGCGACGTGCCGTGTTGCGCTGCCTCGCGTTCACGGCGATCCAGCGCCTCCTGAACGTCGAGTTCACCCTCGAGCGCGAGGATGAACTGCTGGCGCAGGACCTCAGGCGCGGGTGGGGACCCGAAATGCGGAGAGACGACGAATGTGTTGATCGCCGAGCCCTCGTGACCGTTCACCGAGGCGGAGTGGACACGCAACGAGTTCAGCGCGAGCACGCCCGCCGCCTTGGACAGCAGGCCCCGGCGGTCGGGGGCGATGACCGTCACGTTGTAGATCTGCGGGCTGTCCCCCGGCGACAGCTCGAGATGAACACCCACCTGCTTGGCGAGCGAAAGATACCGCGGCTCAATAGGATCCGGTTGCGGTAGGGGCTCCCCCGCCATCACCATCCGGCAGCGGTGCGCGAGATCGCCGATGAGCGAGGCCTTCCAGTCCCCCCAGACGCCGGGTCCGGTCGCCAACGAGTCCGCTTCGGCCAGCACGTGAAGCAACTCCAGCAGGACGAGGTCACCGTCGAGGGTCTCGACCACCGCCGAGATCGTGTTGGGGTCCTGAAGGTCGCGGCGGGTCGCGGTGTGCGGCAGCAGCAGGTGGTGGCGGACGATCTTCGACAGAATCTCGACATCCGACGGCCACATCCCCAGCCGGGTCCCGATCTGAGTGGCCAGCTCCGCACCGATGACGCTGTGATCGCCACCGCGTCCCTTGCCGATGTCGTGGCACAGCGCGCCCAGCATCAGAAGGTCCGGGCGAGCCACCCGTGTGGTGAAAGCGCTTGCCCGCGAGACCGTTTCGACGAGGTGCCGGTCGACGGTCCAGATGTGCACCACATCGCGCGGAGGGAGGTCGCGAACCGCACCCCATTCGGGGAACAGACGCCCCCACAGACCGGTGCGGTCCAGCGCCTCGATCGTGGCGACCGCCGACGGTCCGGCGGCCAGCATCACCAGCAGATCCTTGAGCGCCTGGCGCGGCCAGGGCGTGCGGAGTTCGGGGGCGGCCTCGGCGAGCCGCGACAGTGTCGAGGCCGCCATGGGCAACCCGGTGGTCGCCGACGCGGCGGCCACCCGCAGGATCAGGCCGGGATCGCGTTCGGGACGGGCGTCGCGCGCGAGGATGACCTCGCCGGCGAACTCGATGACCCCCTCGTCGAGGGGGCGGCGAGGCGGACGGCGCAATGCCGCAAAACCACGACGGGGAAGCGCGTTGGCTGCCGTGCGGATCCCCGCGTCGACGTAGAAGCTGATGGTGCGCGCGGCGTCGGACAGCATCCGGGCCAGATCGAAGCGGTCGCCGATGTGCAGAGCCGCACCGATCTCGTCGGCGTGTTGGGCGAGCAGCAGGTCGCGCCCGCGGCCGGCCACCCTGTGCAGTTCGGTGCGTACGTTGAGCAACGCCAGGTGGGCCTGCCCCAGCGACCCGAGCGGGGACGCCAACGTGTGGTTGGGATACACGTCGGCCAGTTGCGCGATCGCCAGTGCGTTGAGCAGTTGCACGTCACGCAGACCGCCGCGACCACACTTGAGGTCGGGTTCGGCCCGGTGCGCGATCTCCCCGCTGCGCTGCCATCGCGCCCGGGTGTGATCGACGAGTTCATCGAAGCGCGAGGCGATTCCGGTGCGCCACTGCCGACGGGCTCCCCCGATCAGCAGCGTGGACAGGTCCGCGTCACCGGCGATGTGACGCGCTTCCAGCATCGCCAACCCCGCCGAGATGTCCTCACCGGCCACCTTCAACGCCTCGGGTACCGTCCGCACACTGTGGTCGATGCGAATGTTGGCGTCCCACAACGGATACCACAACAGCTCTGCCACCTGACCGACCACGTCGTGCGGCATGTTGTCGTGCAACAGCATCAGGTCAAGATCGGAATGCGGCACGAACTCGCCCCGGCCGAGGCCGCCGGTCGCGACGATGGCGAAGCCGCTGGTCGGCGTGATGCCGATCTCGGTGGCCTTGGTGGTCAGCCAGAATTCGTGCAGATCTTGCAGTGCGTGGCGCAGGGCGGCCGAATCCAGTTGGCGGGCACCGCCTGTCAACAGTTGCTTGATCGCGGCGCAGAGGTCCGTCGCCGGACGAGACGAACCCGCCGCCGGCGCCACCCATTGAGGGGCGCCGGCGGCGGCCTGGGGTCTGGGCTCACTCATCTCGTCCTCTCCCCCTGTAAAACTGCTCACGGTGTGCGATCGGACGGAGACGAACTCTCAGCTCTGCAAGAGGCTCAAAGGGCGTCGGCTCCACGCTCTCCGGTGCGTACCCGGACCACGGTGTCAACGGGGCTCACCCACACCTTGCCGTCACCGATCTTCCCGGTTCGTGCGGCCTGGACGATGACATCGACGACCTTGTCGACGGCGGAGTCCTCGACCACGACCTCGACACGCACCTTCGGCACGAAATCCACGGAGTACTCAGCACCCCGGTAGACCTCGGTGTGTCCCTTCTGGCGGCCGTAGCCCTGAACCTCGCTGACGGTCATCCCGAGGATACCCGTCTGCTCGAGCCCGGTTTTGACGTCTTCGAGCGTGAACGGCTTGACAATCGCAGTAATCAGCTTCATGTAGTCGATCCCTTCCGAGGAAATTGTTGCCGATCAGACGAGCTCGTAAGCAGTTTCGGCATGTTCGGTTTCATCGATGCCGGTGTCTTCATCCTCCGGGGTGACGCGCCAACCCAATGGCTTGACGATAAAGGCAATGATCGCCGTCATGATGCCAGTGAAGATAACCGCGACCAAGGCGATCACCACCTGAACGACCAACTGCTGGAAGCCACCGCCGTAGAACAGCCCGGTCTCCATCGCCAGCAAGCCGATGCCCACGGTGCCCCACAAGCCCGCTACCAGGTGAACACCGACGACGTCGAGCGAATCGTCGTAGCCGAACTTGTACTTCAACCCGACCGCGAGCGCGGACAGCGCGCCGGCGATGACACCCAGGATCAACGACCCGATCGGCGAGAGCGAACCGCAGGCCGGTGTGATCGCGACGAGGCCGGCCACGACGCCCGACGCGGCGCCGACGCTGGTCGCATGCCCGTCCCGGATGCGCTCCACCAGCAACCAGCCCAGCATCGCGGCGGCGGTGGCGGCGGTGGTGTTGACCCAGACCTGGCCGGCGAGCATGTCGGCCGCGCCCTCGGATCCGACGTTGAAGCCGAACCAGCCGAACCACAGGATGGCCGCGCCCAGCATCACGAACGGAATGTTGTGCGGACGGTAGGCGACCTTGCCGAAGCCGGTCCGCTTACCCAGCAGAATCGCGAGCACCAGTGCGGCCATGCCGGCGTTGATGTGAACGACGGTGCCACCGGCGAAGTCGATCGGCGAGACGTTCGCGGTGCCTTCTTCGTCGACGCCGAACATCTTGGCCGCGATGCCGTTCTCAGCACCGGACAGCAGGCCGCCGCCCCAAACCATGTGAGCGAGTGGGAAATACACCACCGTCACCCAGATCGCGCCGAACACCAGCCAGGTGCCGAACTTCATCCGCTCGGCCACCGCGCCGCTGATCAGCGCGACGGTGATGACCGCGAAGGTCAACTGGAAGCCCGCCCAGACGATTGCGGGCACGGAGCCGAATCCGCCCAGGACGTAGAGGGTGGTGCCGTCCACCTCCAGGGTCTCCAGAAGTGGGCTCAGCCCGAACAACGCGAATGGATTGTCGAAGATGCCCGCGATGTCGCTGTTGCCGGTGTGCGCCGACGCGAACGACATCGAGTAGCCCCACAGCACGTAGACGACGCTGACGACGCCGAGGGTTCCGAACGACATCATCATCATGTTCAGAACCGACTTCTGGCGCGACAACCCACCGTAGAAGAACGCGAGACCGGGCGTCATGAACAGAACCAGCGCCGCGGCGGTGAGCACCCATGCGGTGTCGCCGGAACTCAACCCGTCGGGGCCGAACGGCGCGAACGCATCATCGGGTAGGGCAAGGGGTAAGGCTGAAACCACTTTGTGTGAACCTCCTTGGGAAGTGCGCCGATCGGATCGGCCTCCCGAAGAGACTCTTCGGCTCGCGTTTCACCGGTGATTCTGTTCCGTTTCCACTAAGTGAACGGACACGCCCGAAGCGTTACGCTCGTGTTTCCACGCGGATCCAGCCGCCGCGCACAGCCTGTGCCGACGCGTCGGATCAGCCGAGCAGCGCGTCGACGAACGCCGCGGGCTCGAACGGAGCGAGATCGTCTGCGCCTTCGCCGAGTCCGACGAGTTTGACCGGAACGCCCAGTTCCTGCTGCACGCGGAAAACGATTCCGCCCTTGGCCGTACCGTCGAGCTTCGTCAGCACCACGCCGGTGATGTCGACGACCTCGGCGAACACCCTGGCCTGTGGCAGGCCGTTCTGGCCGATCGTGGCGTCGAGCACCAGCAGCACCTCGTCGACTTCGGCACGGCGGCTGACGACGCGCTTGACCTTGCCGAGCTCGTCCATCAGCCCGGTCTTGGTGTGCAGGCGTCCGGCGGTGTCGATGACGATGACGTCGGCGCCGTCCTTGATGCCCTCGTCGACGGCGTCGAAGGCCACCGAGGCGGGGTCGGCGCCCTCGGCGCCGCGCACCACGTGCGCGCCCACCCGCGACGCCCACGACTGCAACTGGTCGGCCGCGGCGGCGCGGAAAGTGTCGGCCGCCCCCAGGACGACGCGGCGGCCGTCGGCGACCAGGACGCGGGCCAGCTTGCCGACCGTGGTCGTCTTACCGGTTCCGTTCACCCCGACGACCAGTAGCACCGAGGGTTTGTCCGCGTGCGGCAGAGCCCTGATCGAGCGGTCGAGGTCGGGCTGCAGTGCCTCGATGAGGACCTCGCGCAGTACCTCGCGGGCGTCGGCCTCGTCCCGCACCCGGCTGCTGGCCATCCGGGAGCGCAGCGCGGCGACCACCGACTCCGTCACCACGGGCCCCAGGTCGGCGATCAGCAGCGTGTCTTCGACTTCCTCCCACGACTCGTCGTCCAGGTCGCCGCCGCCGAGCAGCCCCAACATGCTGCGCCCGAGTGTGTTCTGCGACTTGGCGAGCCTGCCGCGCAGCCGCTCGAGCCGTCCTTCGGTCGGTGCGATCTCGTCGAGGACGGGCGCGGGTTCATCGACGACGGGCGCCGATTCATCGACGACGGGCGCCGACTCCTCCACGACGGGGGCAGGCTCCTCGACGACGGGCGCCGGTTCGGGAGGCGCGGGCGCCGGTTCGGGAGGCGCGGGAGCGGGGCGCTCCTCGACCGGCGGCTCGGGTAGTTGCACGTCGGCGATCGGGCGCTTCGGTGCATCGCGCGGAATCGTGGCGTCGTCGCCGACGGCGGGCAGGCCGGTGGTGTCGATCCGCTCGGCAGGCGCGGTCGGCGCAGATTGCGAGAACGTGATCCCTGATGAGGCGGTGTAGCCACCCGAACGGTCGATCTGCGTCGCCGTCTCGGTCTTCGACAGCCGGATGCGCCGGCGTCGATACCGCACCAGCCCGACGACGAGCGCGACGACCAATAAAACGGCGATGACCGCGATCGCGATCCACAAACCCATCGAGCCCACATCAGTCACGGCGCCATTGTCTCAAGGTGAGTCCGCGCCAGCGCCCCCGCGCCCCCTCACCGAGGATTTGTGCACCGCGTGTTGCGCTCAGCGCTCCGAAGTGTGCACAACTCGCCGATCAGTTGGCGGCGCCGACCAGTTCCTGCCCGCGCATGCGCTGGCTGATGACCGCGGTGATGCCGTCGTCGCGCATGGTGACCCCGTACAGCGCGTCGGCGACCTCCATCGTCGGCTTCTGGTGGGTGATCACGATCAGCTGGGAACGCTCACGCAGCTGCTCGAACAAACTGATCAGCCGGCGCAGGTTCACATCGTCGAGCGCCGCCTCGACCTCGTCCATCACATAGAACGGCGACGGCCTCGCGCGGAAGATCGCGACGAGCATGGCCACGGCCGTCAACGACTTCTCACCGCCGGACAGCAGCGACAACCGCTTGATCTTCTTGCCCGGCGGACGCGCCTCGACCTCGATGCCGGTGGTCAGCATGTCGTTGGGGTCGGTGAGCAGCAGCCGGCCTTCTCCGCCGGGGAACAGCGTCGAAAACACCTGGGTGAACTCACGTTCCACGTCGGCGTAGGCCTCGGTGAACACCTGCAGGATGCGGGCGTCCACGTCCTCGATCACGTCGAGGAGGTCCTTGCGCGCCCCCTTGACGTCCTCGAGCTGGGTGGACAGGAAGTTGTAGCGCTCCTCGAGCGCGGCGAACTCCTCGAGCGCCAGCGGATTGACCCGGCCCAGCTCGTTGAGCTCTCGCTCGGCCTTCTTGGCGCGCCGTTCCTGCGTCGCCCGGTCGAACGGCATCGGGGCGGGCGCGGTGACCTGTTCGCCGCGCTCGCGCGCCTGCTCGTACTCGGCCATCTCCAATTCCGTTGGCGGAAGCGGCACGTCAGGTCCGTACTCGGCAATGAGGTCGGCGGTCGCCATGCCGAACTGCTCGAGAATCTGCTCCTCGAGCTGCTCGATCCGCAGAGCGGCCTGCGCCTTGGCGACCTCATCCTTGTGCAGCGCCTCGGTGAGGCCGTTGACCTTGGCCGCGAGCTCGTTGACCTCGTCACGTGTCTTGGCCAGCGCGGCGGCCCGGTGCTGCCGTTCGGCGGCCACCTCGTCGCGGGCGCGCGAGGCCACCGCCACAACGGCGCTCAGCCGTTGCGCCACAACGCGACCCGATTCGGCCACCGCGGCGGCCACGGCCGCTGCATGCCGACGAGCCTCGCGGGCACGCATGGCGCGCAGTCTGGCCTCACGTTCGGCGGCAGCGGCTCGGCGCAGCGAATCCGCCTTCCCTCGAACGGCATTCGCGCGCTCTTCGGCGGTGCGCACCGCCAGCCGGGCCTCCACCTCAGCACCGCGGGCCGCCTCTGCCGCTGCCGTCGTCTCCTGCCGGTTGACGGGCTCGGCTTCGAACGTCGGCTCCTGCTGTGCGTTGTGCAGCCTCTGCTCGAGTTCGGTGAGTTCATCGACGGTGCGGGAACGATTGGCTTCCAGCTCATTTCGCTGGTGGATCAGCCGCTGCCATTCGTCGTCGGCCGAACGGGCGTCCTGACCGAGTCGACCCAGCTGCTCGTAGATCGCCGAGATCGCCGCGTCGGATTCGTTGAGCGCAGCGAGCGCCTGCTCCGCGGCATCCTGACGGCTGGCCTGTTCGGCCAACGCACCCGACAGCGCCGCCGACAGCTCGCTGACCTGCTTCTCGGCCTCGGCGAGCTCGGCGCGGGCCTTTTCGACCTCCGATGCGATCTCGAGCGTGCTGGGTTTGCGGTCGGACCCGCCGCTGACCCAGCCCGGACCCACGAGATCACCGTCGGTGGTGACCGCCCGCAGCGTCGGATGGCCTGCGACCGCGTCCAGCGCAGCGGCCAGGTCCGAGACCACCACGACGTCGGAGAGCATGGCCCGGACCGCACCCTGCAGCCGCGGTGGCGCCTCGACCACGTCCACCGCGCGCACCGCGTTGTCGGGCACTGATTGTGCCTGTGGCACTTCGCGGTTCGGCCAGTCGCTCAGAACGATCGCGGCCCGTCCGCCGTCGGATTCCTTGAGCGCCGCGACCGCTGCGCGGGCGGCCCCCGGACTCTCGGCGGCCACCGCGTCGGCCGCGGCACCGAGCACCGTCGCGACGGCCACCTCGTATCCGTTACGCACCTTCAGCAGGTTGGCGATCGAGCCGAGAAGCCCTGCGCCGCCGCGGTTCTTCTGCAGCCAGGCCGCGCCGTCCTTGCGGTCGAGGCCGACGGAGAGGGCTTCGATACGCGCGCGCAGCGAGGCCACCTGACGTTCGGCGCCCCGTTCGGCGGCTTGCAGTTCGGCGACCCGTTCGTCGGCGAGCCGCAGCGCGGCGACGGTCCGGTCATGGTGTTCGTCCAGACCGACCTCACCGGCGTCGAGTTCACCGACGCGGCTCTGCACGGTTTCGAACTCGGCCTGAGTCTGCTGCGCGCGGCTGGCGGCGTCGTCGATGCTGCCGGTGAGACGGGCGACGGTCTCGTCGATCGACTCCACGCGGGTGCGCATCGTGTCGACCTGGCCGGCCAGCCGCGCCAGACCCTCGCGGCGATCGGCTTCGGCCCGAGCCGCGGCCAGGTGCGCACGTTCGGCCTCGGCCGCGACGCGCTCGCGTTCGGCGAGTTCGGCGCGGGCCGCCTCGAGCTTGCCGCGCGACTCGGTCAACTCGCCGAGCAGCCGACGCTCCTGTTCGGCGACCTCGTCGGCCTGGGCGTCCAGGGCGTCGGGATCCGGGCCCGTCGACGCCTCGGGTTCGGTGTCGAGATGCTGTGCGCGCTCGCTGGCGATGCGCACGGTCGCGCCGACGCGTTCGGCGAGGGCGGACAGCGCGAACCACGTCTGCTGGGCCGCGTCCGCGCGTTCGCTGAGGCTGCCCACCGCCGCCTCGTGTGCGGCCAGTTCCGCGGTCTTGGCCTCCAGCCGCGTGGCGATCTCATCGTGTTCGCGCCGCAGCGTCGTCTCGGCCTGGTTGGTGTTGTCGAACTCGGCGCGGCGGGTGACCAGGTCGTCGGCGGCCAGCCGCAGCCGTGCGTCGCGCAGATCGGCCTGGATGGTCTGTGCGCGCCGGGCCATCTCGGCCTGCCGCCCGAGGGGTTTGAGCTGACGACGCAGTTCGGTGGTCAGATCGGTCAACCGGTTGAGGTTGGCCGACATCGCGTCGAGCTTGCGGAGCGCCTTTTCCTTGCGCTTGCGGTGTTTGAGGACGCCGGCGGCCTCCTCGATGAACGCGCGCCGGTCTTCGGGTCGCGACTCGAGGATCTCGGAGAGCTTCCCCTGTCCGACGATGACGTGCATCTCGCGGCCGATACCGGAGTCGGACAGCAGTTCCTGGACATCCATCAGTCGGCAACTGCTGCCGTTGATCTCGTACTCGCTGCCGCCGTCGCGGAACATCCGCCGGGTGATCGAGACCTCGGAGTATTCGATCGGCAGCGAGTTGTCGGAGTTGTCGATCGTCACCGTCACCTCGGCGCGGCCCAGCGGCGGACGCGAGGACGTGCCCGCGAAGATGACGTCTTCCATCTTGCCGCCGCGCAACGTCTTGGCGCCCTGCTCCCCCATCACCCAGGTGAGCGCGTCGACGACATTGGACTTGCCCGACCCGTTGGGCCCCACCACGCACGTGATGCCTGGCTCGAAGCGCAGAGTCGTCGGCGAAGCAAACGACTTGAAGCCCTTCAGGGTCAGACTCTTGAGGTGCACGACGTGCCACACTACCGCCGCGGCGGCTATCGCTCGGTGAACCCTTGTAGCGAGTCGCGAGGTTCTGTGAAGTCGGCGACGACGTTGTCGACCCGACCCGGCGTTTCTCCCCTTTGCAGCAGGTCAAGCAGCTTCTGGCAGGATTCGCGTGGGCCCTGCGCGACCACCTGAACGCGGCCGTCGGGCTTGTTCGCCGCGAAGCCGGTCAGCCCCAGTTCCAGTGCACGGGCGCGCGTCCACCACCGGAACCCGACACCTTGCACATGCCCGTGCACCCATGCTGTCAGGCGTACCTCAGCTAACTCCTGCATCATCTACCTCAAATGTCACTTCCGTCCCAGACTTGAGGGTGCGGCCGACGGTGCAGACTTGGTCGATGGCGCGCTCGACCACGGTCAGCACCCGCGCCCGCTCCTGCTCGGACAGCCCGGACAGGTCGAGTTGCATCCGCTCTTCGAGCAGCGGGTAGCGCTCCTGCTCGCGGTCGGCGTCCCCGGAGACGCGGATCGTGGTGCGGTACTGCTCGCCAAGGCGCCGCTGCAAGGGCACGTCGCTGGCCATCCCGCTGCAGGCCGCGAGCGCGATCTTCAGCAGTTCGCCCGGCGTGAAGACGCCATCGACGTCCTCGCCGCCGACGAGCACCTCCGCGCCGCGCGAGCTGCGGCCGGTGTAGCGCCGCGCCCCCGTTCGCTCAACCCACAGTTCGGTCATGACTCCTCTTCTCCGCGAGCGACCGCAAAATGCCAAATTTCTGCGGCGTGTCGCGTGCAAACACGGTCCCTCGCGCAGCTTATTCCCGTCGAACTCGCGGCCGCGGCTGGCAGCGCGGGCAGTAGAACGACGAGCGGTTCATGAACTTCTCGCGCCGCATGATCGCCCCGCAGCGTCGACACGGTTCGCCTTCGCGCCCATAGGCATCGAGCGACCGGTCGAAGTAGCCGGACTCGCCGTTGACGTTGACATACAGCGAGTCGAACGACGTCCCACCCTGATCGAGCGCCTCGCGCATCACCTCGGCGGCCGCGTCGAGCAGTTCGGCCAGCTTCGGCCGGCTCAGAGACGACGCCAGCCGGGCGCCGTTGACCTTGGCGCGCCACAGCGCCTCGTCGGCATAGATGTTGCCGATTCCCGACACCACAGTCTGGTCGAGCAGTTGACGCTTGACCTCGGAGTGCTTGGCGCGCAACACCTTCACGACGCCATCGCGGTTGAACTGCGGATCGAGTGGGTCACGCGCGAGGTGCGCGACGGGAACCGGAACCTCGGTCCCGTCGACGGTGACCATATCGGTGAGCATCCATCCGCCGAACGTGCGCTGGTCGACGAAGCTCAGCGCGGTCCCGTCGTCCAGCAGGGCGGCGATGCGCAGATGGTTCGCGTTGGGTACCTCACCCAAGAGCATCTGCCCGCTCATGCCGAGGTGCACCACGAGAGCGGAGCCGTCGTCCAGCGTCAGCCACAGATACTTACCCCGTCGCCCGGTGCCGACGACGCGCGAATCCAGCAGCCGCGCAGTCAGATCCGCGGGGCCCGCCTCGTGCCGGCGCACCGCGCGCGGATGATGCACGCGCACAGCGGTGATGGTCTTGTCGACGACGTGTGCGTCCAATCCGCGGCGGACGACTTCGACCTCGGGAAGCTCAGGCATCTACCTCGGCGGTCAGCGCGTTCCACGCCGCCGCGGCCGCCTTGAGTTCGGCCTCCTTCTTGGTGCGCCCGACGCCCCTGCCGTATTCGGTGTCGGTCACCACGACGGTCGCGGTGAACTCCTTGTCGTGGTCCGGGCCCGTCGAGGTGACGAGATAGGTGGGCGCGCCAAGGCCGCGCGAGGCGGTCAACTCCTGCAGGCTGCTCTTCCAGTCCAGCCCGGCGCCCAGCGTGGGCGCGGTGTCCAGCAGCTTGCCGAACAGCCGCAGGATCACCTCGCGGACGATCGCGTTGCCATGCTCCAAATAGATTGCGCCCAGCAGGGATTCGACGCCGTCGGCCAGGATGCTGGCCTTGTCCGCGCCTCCCGAGTTCAGCTCGCCCTTGCCGAGCAACAGATGCGCACCGAGCCCGTCGTCGGACAACTGACGACCGACGTCGGCGAGCGCCTGGGTGTTGACGATGCTGGCGCGCAGCTTGGCCAGATCGCCCTCGGAGCGGTCGGGGTGCCGGTGGTAGAGCTCCTCGGTGATGGTCAGTCCGAGCACGGCGTCCCCGAGGAACTCCAACCGCTCGTTGGTCGGCAGGCCTCCGTTCTCGTACGAGTAGCTGCGATGGGTGAGCGCCATCGTGAGCAGTTCGTCGGGCAGATCGACACCCAGCGCCGCCAGCAGCGCAGCGCGGTCACTCACGCGTGTCCTCAGTGGGATCGTCGGCTCCGCCGACAGTGTCGAACATGCCGGCCAGCTTCGCCCAGCGCGGATCGATCTGTTCGTGGTGGTGACCGGGTTCGGCGGTGGCCAACGCCACACCGCAGTCCGGGCACAGGCCCGCGCAGTCCGGACCGCACAGCGGCGCGAACGGCAGCGCCAGTCCGACCGCGTCGATGATCGGCTGCTCCAGGTCGACGGTGTCGTCCACCACGCGACCGACCTCGTCGGCTTCGGTCGTCTCGTCGGTGGCGCTGTCGGGATAGGCGAACAGTTCGGTGAGCTGGATCTCGACGTCCCCGGTGACCGGCGTCAGGCATCGCGCGCAGTCGCCCGTCGTCGGCGCGGACACCGTCCCGGAGACCAGGACGCCTTCCGACACCGACTCGACGCGCAGGTCGAGGGTCACCGGTGCTCCTTGGTCGATCCCGATCAGGTCCAGTCCGATGCGTGACGGGCTGGACACCGTCTCGGAGACGGCCATCATCGACCCGGGCCGCCTACCGAGCCGGGAAATGTTGATCACGAGCGGCGATTGTGACGCGCGATGCGCCGCCGCTTTGGCATGCGTCGCCATAAGTATCGAGTTTACGGCGACGGGTTATTGGCGGCCCTCCGCGCTCAGCGGGCCGCGTAGTCGTGCGTGCCCGCGGCCGTGCGAAGTTGGTGCCGACCTCGACCGACGGAGCGCAACGTGCCGTTGAGGAAGTCCTCGAACTCGGCGAGCTTGCTGTCGACGTAGATGTCGCACTCGCCGCGCAGTCGATCGGCCTCGGCGTGGGCCGAGTCGATCAACCGGGTCGCCTCGGCGGTCGCGGTCTGCACGATCTCGGTCTGCGACACCAGGCGCTGCTGTTCCTTGATGCCCTCCTGCACAGCCTTCTCGTAGGCGAGGTTGCCGCTCTCGATGAGCCGGTCGGCTTCGGTCTTGGCCCGTCCGGTGCTGGCCTCGTACTCGCGCTTGGCGGTGGCGGCGACGCGGTTGGCCTCCTCGCGGGCCTCGCCGACCATCCGCTCGCTGTGCTGGCGAGCCTCGGCCACCATGCGATCGGCCTGCGCCTTCGCGTCGGCAAGCAGCCGGTCCGCCTCCGCGCGGGCGTGGTTCAGAACGGAGTCCGCCTCGGCGGTGGCCGTGGACACCATCGAGTCGGAGTGGTCCTTGGCCTCGCGCAGCATCCCGTCGCGGGCATCGAGGACGTCCTGCGCATCGTCGAGCTCACCGGGAATCGCGTCCTTGATGTCGTCGATCAGCTCGAGGACATCACCGCGGGGCACGACGCAGCCTGCCGTCATCGGCACGCCGCGGGCTTCTTCCACAATCGCGCTCAGTTCGTCGAGCGCCTCAAAAACTCGGTACACGGCAACACCCTCCAGGCGTAGTTGACAGTTACTAGTGTGCCTGGTGTTACCCCTGTGACTCAGCTTCCGGCCCGGTGTGTCGCCCGGGACCTCGGAAATTCATGGATTGCTGAGTCCCTCCACTCCCCAGGCCGCAACTCCCGGCTGAATTGCTGCTCGCATTATGTCAACCCGCATCAGAGGGGTCGAATTCAGCGGAAAAACCCGCCCCCGGTCGCCGTCACGCCGATGGCGTCCGGCCGGCCGGGGGCGGGCGACTTCTTGTCGAAACTGAACGTGTGCGCGAGAAAATCTACGATTCGTCGAACACAGGTACAAATCGGCGGCAGATGAGGGCGGCTATTTCACCGCCGCGCCGATGAGGTCACGAGCCCGGTCGAGCATCGAGGCGAACGGCCCGAGCGCGAAATTGGCCTTGGCCGACTCGACGCCGGCGTGCGGGTGGGTCGGCGCGATCGCCTCGGCGGCCTGCACTGCGCCCGCCATCCGCTTGAGGTCGTCACCGTCGAGGTTCTTCTGCAGGTGGCTGAACTCCTCGCGCTCCTCGAGCTCGGCGTGCTCGATCACGTCCTCGCGGAACTTCTTCAGCTCGTCGATGAACTCCTTGGACCCGATGTCCATCTTCTCCAGCCGCGAGAGGAACTCCTTGGCCTCGTGCTCCTCCTTGAGACGGGCGTCGACGATCGCCTCGCCGTCGGCGACCTCCTTGCGGGCGCGCGGGTGGACCACCATCTCCTCGGCGGTCTCGTGGACGGCCAGCAGCTGCCGCAGGTCGGCGAACGCCTTCTCACGCGCTTCGGTTTCCGACGCGTTCAGCACTTCTTCGAACAGGTCCTTGATCAGGTTGTGTTGATCGGTCAGAAACTTCACGACGTCATCGGTGTTCTGGACGAACGTTTCAGCCATGGCAGAAACCTCCTGCATTCTCGGTAGTGGTGTGGGCGCGAATGGGCTGTGCGCCTGAACCTGACTACCCCGGCTGGGGCGGATTAACCCTGGCTGAGCTTGGCCTGCAGACGCTTGTTGACCGCGGCGGGAAGTAGTTCGGAGACATCGCCACCCATCGACGCGACCTCTTTGGCCAACGACGACGACACGAACGAGTACTGCGGTGTCGCGGCCACAAAGAAGGTGTCGACGCCGGCGATGTGCTTGTTCATCTGCGCCATCTGCAGTTCGTATTCGAAGTCGGTACCAGAGCGCAGTCCCTTGACGATCGCCGTCACGCCACGCTGCCGGGCGAAGTCGACCACCAGGCCCTGACCCGATTCGACGCGCAGGTTCGGCAGGTGCTCGGTGGCCTCCTCGATCATCGCGATGCGCTCGTCGAGGGTGAACATGCCCTTCTTGTTCGGGTTGATCAGGACCGCCACGATCACCTCGTCGAACTGCGCGGCCGCGCGTTCGAAGACGTCGACGTGCCCGAGGGTGACCGGGTCGAAGGATCCGGGGCATACCGCGCCGCTCATGAGCGATGACGCTAGCAGGGCCGTTCCGGCGCCTCGGCAAGCTCCAGGCGGGTGTCGCCGTAGGCGCGCGGCGGCCATGCCCGCCAGCCCGGCGGCCACGTCAGCGGGGGTCCGCTTGCCGCGCGCTCCACCACGACGACGGTTCCCGCTCCGGCCCAACCCCGTTCGGCGAGCAGCATCAGGACCGACTCGATCTGCTCGGCGGTGACGTCGTACGGCGGATCGGCGAAGACCAGGTCGACCGGTCGCGAGCTGCCCGCGGTCAGCACCTCGGTGACGCCGCCGCGCCGCACGCTGGCCCCGGTGACACCGAGCGCCGCGATGTTGTCGGCGATGACTCCCGCGGCACGCCGGTCGGACTCGACGAACGTCGCTTCGGCCGCACCACGCGAGAGCGCCTCGAGGCCGAGCGCGCCCGAGCCGGCGTACAGATCGAGCACCGCGATCCCCCCGAAGTCGATTCGCGCAGCCAGAACGTTGAACAACGCTTCTCGCACCCGGTCGGTGGTGGGACGGGTCCCTCCCCCAGACCTGCTCTGGGGCACGGTGATTCGTCGACCGCCCAACGCGCCGGCAATGATGCGGGTCAGCTGACCACCACCAGCAGATCGCCGCCTTCGACCTGCGCCGTCTCCGAGACCGCGACCCGGTTCACCTTGCCCGCTTTGGGTGCGGTGATGGCGGCCTCCATCTTCATGGCCTCGATCGTGGCGACCGTCTGACCGGCCTGCACCTCGTCGTCGACGGAGACGGCGACGGCGACCACACCGGCGAAGGGTGCTGCGATGTGGTCCGGATTGGACTTGTCGGCCTTCTCCGCGGTCGGGATATCGCTGGCGACGTTGCGGTCCCGCACCAGTACCGGCCGCAGTTGGCCGTTGAGGATGCACATCACGGTCCGCATGCCGCGCTCGTCGGGATCGGAGATCGCCTCGAGCCCGATCAGCAGTTCGACGCCCCGCTCCAGCCGGACCCGGTGCTCCTCGTCGCTGCGCAGCCCGTAGAAGAACTGGTTCGCCGACAGGCTCGACGTGTCGCCGTACTGCTCGCGGTGGGCCTCGAGTTCCTTTGTGGGACCGGGAAACAGCAACCGGTTCAGCGCGGCCTGCCGCTTCGGGCCCGCCTGGGCGAGCACCGCTTCGTCCTCCTCGCTGAGTTCCTCCTGCGACTTGGCCGGCGCACGACCGGCCAGTGCCTTGGTGCGCAGCGGTTCGGGCCATCCGCCGGGCGGATCCCCGAGTTCGCCGCGCAGGAATCCGACCACCGAATCGGGAATGTCCAACCGCGCTGGGTCCGAGGCGAATTCATCGGCGCTGATACCCGCCCCGAGCAACGCCAGCGCGAGGTCGCCCACCACCTTCGACGACGGGGTCACCTTCACAAGCCGGCCGAGCACCCGATCGGCAGCAGCGTAGTTGGCTTCGATCTCCTCGAAGCGGTCGCCGAACCCGAGCGCGATCGCCTGCTGGCGCAGGTTCGACAGCTGACCGCCGGGAATCTCGTGGTGATACACCCGCCCCGTCGGAGAAGGAGGCCCAGACGCCACAACATCGAACGGCGCGTACACCTTTCGCAGCGCCTCCCAATACGGTTCGAGGTCGCACACCGCTTGCAGCGACAACCCGGTGTCGAACTCGGTGTGCGCGGTCGCGGCGACGATCGAACTCAGCGCGGGCTGGCTGGTGGTGCCGGCCAGCGGTGCGGATGCTCCGTCGACGGCGCTCGCGCCCGCCTGCCACGCGGCCAGATACGTCGCCAACTGGCCGCCCGGGGTGTCGTGGGTGTGCACATGCACGGGCAGATCGAAGCGGCTGCGCAGAGCGCTGATCAACGTGTGCGCGGCGTGCGGGCGCAACAGCCCGGCCATGTCCTTGATCGCCAGCACGTGGGCGCCCGCGTCGACGATCTGTTCGGCGAGCTTCAGGTAGTAGTCCAGGGTGTAGAGGTTCTCGCCGGGGTCGGACAGGTCCCCGGTGTAGCTCATCGCGACTTCGGCGATGGCCGTGCCGGTTTCGCGGACCGCGTCGATGGCCGGGCGCATGGATTCGACGTTGTTGAGCGCGTCGAAGATGCGGTAGATGTCGATGCCCGTCGCCGTCGCTTCGGCGACGAAGGCGTGGGTGACGGTTTCCGGGTACGGGGTGTAACCGACGGTGTTGCGGCCACGCAGCAGCATCTGCAGGCAGATGTTCGGGACGGCCTCCCGCAGCACGGCCAGCCGCTCCCACGGGTCTTCCTTCAAGAACCGAAGCGCCACATCGTAAGTCGCCCCGCCCCAGCATTCGAGAGAGAGCAACTGCGGGGTCATGCGCGCGACGTAGGGCGCCACCATCGACAGTCCGGTGGTGCGCACCCGGGTGGCCAGCAGCGACTGGTGGGCATCGCGGAATGTCGTGTCGGTGAGGCCCAACGGTTTGGAGTCGCGCAGCCAGCGGGCGAACCCCTCGGGGCCCAGTTCGGTCAGCAGTTGCTTGCTGCCGGCGGGCGGCGGCGCCTCCAGATCGATGTCGGGCAGCTTGTCCTGCGGGTACACCGACGCGGTTCGCGGGCCATGTGGCTGGTTGACCGTCACGTCGGCCAGGTAGTTGAGGATCTTGGTGCCGCGATCGGCGGGTGTTCTGGCGGTCAGCAGATACGGGCGTTCGTCGATGAACGACGTGGTGATGCGTCCGGCCCGGAAATCCGGATCGTTGACCACCGCCTGCAGGAACGGGATGTTCGTCGACACCCCGCGAATGCGGAACTCGGCCAGCGCGCGGCGCGCCCGCGCCACCGCGGTGCCGAAGTCGCGTCCGCGACACGTCAGCTTCACCAGCATCGAGTCGAAATGCGCGCTGATCTCCGCGCCCAGGTGGGTACCGCCGTCCAACCGGATGCCCGCGCCGCCGGGGGTGCGGTATCCGGTGATGCGGCCGGTGTCGGGCCGGAATCCGTTGGCGGGGTCCTCGGTGGTGATCCGGCACTGCAGCGCGAAACCACGCGGCGACGGCAGCGCCTCCTGGCTCAAGCCGAGGCCCTCCAACGTCTCCCCATCGGCGATGCGCAACTGGCTGGACACCAGGTCGACATCGGTGATCTCTTCGGTGACCGTGTGCTCGACCTGGATGCGCGGATTGCACTCGATGAACACGTAATGGCCGCGCTCGTCGAGCAGGAATTCCACGGTGCCGGCGAACGTGTAGCCGATCTGCCGGGCGAACGCGACCGCGTCCTGGCAAATCCGTTGCCGCAGTTCGTCTGAGAGGTTCGGGGCGGGCGCGAGCTCGATGACCTTCTGGTGCCTGCGCTGCACGCTGCAGTCCCGTTCGAACAGGTGCATCACGTTGCCGTGGGTGTCGGCCAGGATCTGCACCTCGATGTGGCGGGGGTTGAGCACGGCCTGTTCGAGATACAGCGTCGGGTCGCCGAACGCCGACTCGGCTTCGCGCGCCGCGGCATCGATCGCGTCGGCAAGCGAGTCGATGTCGGCGACCCGCCGCTTCCCCCGGCCGACGCCGACGGTGCCGACGAGTTGAGCACCGGCAGCCCGGCCGAGCGGGCCGCGTCGATCGCCCGCGACTTGTTGCCCGTCAGCTCGAGCACATGAGCGCTCGGCCCGACGAACGTGATCCCGGCCTGCGCGCACGCCGCCGCCAAGGCCGGATTCTCCGACAGGAAGCCGTATCCCGGATAGACCGCGTCGGCTCCCGCGTGCTTTGCGACCCGGATGATCTCCTCGACCGACAGGTAGGCGCGCACGGGATGGCCGGTCTCGCCGATCTGGTAGGACTCGTCGGCCTTCAGCCGGTGCACGCTGTTGCGGTCCTCGTACGGGTAGACCGCGACGGTGTCGATCCCCATCTCGTAGGCGGCCCGGAAAGCGCGGATCGCGATCTCGCCACGATTGGCGACCAGGACTTTAGAGATCATGGGCGATCACGCACGTACTTTAACCTCCGGGCGGATCAGATCAGCGTGGACCAGTAGCTCCAGAAGCGCACGAGGATCAGCAGGAGCAGGCCGGTGAACCACAACGTGACCAAAGACCACCGCCACGTGTGCAGCACTCGCGCAACGGTGTTTCCGCGTTGGGGCGCGAGCGCGATGACCGCGACGACCACCAACAGCGGGATCGTCACCGCCCACACCACCATGCAGTACGGGCACAGCGCGCCGATGCGGTAGAGGCTCTGGAAGATGAGCCAGTGCACGAAGGCGGCACCCAACAGCGTGCCGACGGCCAGTCCGGCCCAATACCAGCGCGGCAACTCGACCTTGGCGAGCGCGAGCACACCGGTCACCACCACGATCGTGAACGAGATGATGCCGATCAACGAGTTGGGGAATCCGAACGCGGACGCCTGCGGCGTGATCATCACCGAGCCGCAGGACAGCACCGGATTGAAGCTGCATGACGGGACGTACTCCGGATCGATCAGCAGCTCGATCTTCTCGACCGTCAGCGCGAGCGCGGCGGCAAGCCCCAGCACACCCGCGATGAGGATCCACACCGCGCTCGGACGTCCCACCGACGGGCCCGCCGGCTCATGCGCCGTGGGTTCGGACGGCTGGACGGCCCCGGGCGCGGCGAGCGTCACGGCCTCGCCGGCTGGGTCGGATCGGGGTTGGGCGGCGGCGCGCCGGCGTCCAGTGCAGGCACCTCGCCGACGATCTTCTCGATCTCGGCGATCAGCGCGTCGGGTGTCGACGGCGAGTAGTCCTCACCGTTGATCCGGATGGTCGGCGTCGAGTTGACCCCGCTCGCCTTGGCCAGGCCCTTGACCATGTCGTTGAAGCGTCCCCCGTTGATGCAGGCCGGCACCTCACCGGTCACCCCCGCCTGACGGGCGACCTCGATCAGCCGGGCGTTGTCTGGGAAGGGGCCCACACCCTCGGGAGGCTGTTGCGCGAAGAGCGCGCCGTGGAACCGCCGGAAGGCTTCCGTGTCCGCTTCGGCGACGCAGTAGCCGGCGTTGGCCGCGCGGGTCGAGTAGCCCTGCCCCGCCCGGTCGAGGATGGACACCATGTTGTAGTCGACGGCCACCGCACCGCTGTCGATCAGCCGGTTGATCGTCGGGCCGAACTGCCTCTCGAAGTTCCCGCACGCCGGGCACAGGAAATCCTCGTAGAGCGCCAGCACCGCTTTGGGCTCGGATGTGCCCTCTTGGGTGATCACGTTGCTCGACGCGACGCGGACCGCCCTGGTCTCGCCCTCACCGGGTTTGTCCTCTTTGGTCATCACGATGTAGAGCACCAGCGCGACCGCGAAGATCACGACAACGGAGGTCAGGCCGATCTGCACAGCCCGGTTCCGCTTGCGGTCGGCCGCCTTCAGGTCGTAGCGCGGGGTCTTCTTGGGTTTCGAGGCCACGCAGGTAAGAGTACCGGCGCGATTCCGCCGCCCCGTCAGCCGCGGGCCAGATGCGCGCGCAGTGCCGAGATGACCTCGGCAATCGCGGTGGCGCTGTCACCGCCGAACGGGAAGAAGTTCGCGAAGCCGTGGATCAGCGATCCGAACTCCCGGTGGTCGACGCGGACGCCGGCGGCCCGCATGGCCTCGGCGTACTGCCTGCCTTCGTCGCGCAGCGGGTCGAAACCGGCGGTGACGATCAGCGTCGGCGCCAAGCCCGACAGGTCGTCGGCGAGCAGCGGTGACACCCGTGGGTCGCCGGCATCGATCCCGCCGCTGAGGTATTTGTCGCGGAACCAGTCGATGTCGTCGCGCGTGAGGAAGTAGCCCTCGGAGAACAGCACCTGCGACCTGGTCGTGTCGCGGTAGTTGACGACCGGATACAGCAGGAACTGAAGGGCGGGTTGCGGTCCCTCGCTGCGGGCGCGGTGCGCGACGAGCGTGGCCTGGTTGCCGCCCGCGCTGTCACCGCCCACGGCGACGCGTTCGGGGTCGGCACCCAGTTCGGTGGCGTGTTCGCACGCCCAGCGGAAGGCGGCGTAGGCGTCGTCGGTGCCCGCGGGGGCGGGATGTTCGGGCGCCAGGCGGTAGTCGACGGACAGCACGTGCATCTGGCCGCGGTGGCAGATCTCACGGCACAGGTCGTCGTGCGATTCGATGCTGCCGATGACCTGCCCGCCGCCGTGGAAGAAGACCAGCAGGGCCCCGTCATCGTCGATGGGCCGGTAATGACGCGCGCGGATCGCCCCGACGGGTCCGGGAATCGAGAGATCTTTCACCGACGCGACCGGGATGTTCTGTTTGAAACCCACGGCCAGCGTTTCGAGTTGGCCGCGGGCGGCGGCGACGTCGTCGGCGTTGACCAAACCGTCGATCCCGGTGAGTTTCTGTCCGGCGAGCATCAACTGCAGCGTCGTGTCCAGCGTGTTGCCGTCGATGCTGACCGTGCGGCGCCCGAGCAGGAGACGCTTGACCCCCTCGGGGATTCGGGGCAACGCGCGGAGGGTAACGCCCGCTGCGGTGTTGACCAGGGTCTCCTTGCGGGTCGGCCGCCACTGGTCATGGGCTGGCAGACTTTGGGTCATGGCTTCTCCCTCGATCACGTTGAACGACGGTAATTCGATACCTCAGGTTGGGCTCGGAGTTTGGCAGACCCCGCCCGAGGACACCGAACGCGCGGTCGCGACCGCGCTGGAGGCCGGCTACCGCCACATCGACACCGCCGCCGCGTACCGGAACGAACGTGAGGTCGGCGAGGCACTGAAAAAGTCGGGTCTCCCGCGCGATCAGGTGTTCATCACCACCAAGCTGTGGAACTCCGACCAGGGCTACGACAGCACGCTGCGCGCCTTCGACAAGAGCATGGACCGGCTGGGGCTCGACTCCCTCGATCTGTACCTCATCCACTGGCCGATGCCGGCCAAGGGCGCGTTCGTCGAGACGTTCAAGGCCTTCGCCGACCTGCGTGAGCAGGGGCGCATCCGGTCGATCGGGGTGAGCAACTTCGAACCCGAACACCTGCGCGAACTCGTCGACGCCACCGGGATCGTGCCGGCGGTCAACCAGATCGAACTGCATCCGCTGCTGCAGCAGGAGGAGCTGCGCGAGATGCACGCCCAGATGGGCATCGCCACCGAGGCGTGGAGTCCGCTCGGCCAGGGTTCACTGCTGTCGAACGACACCGTGGTCTCGGTCGCCGAGGCGCACGGGAAGACACCGGCCCAGGTGTTGATTAGGTGGCATATGCAGCTCGGCAATATAGTCATCCCGAAGTCGGTGACCCCCGAGAGAATCGTGAGCAACTTCGACGTGTTCGATTTCGAGTTGAGCGAGCAGGACATGGCGTCCGTCTCGACGCTCGGCGACGGCACTCGGTTGGGCCCCGATCCGCGAACATTCGAATTCACGGGGTAGGTGAAATGACCGAATCGCCGGGCAACGCTGCTGCGGTTCCGACCGTCACGCTCAACGACGACCACACGATGCCGGTGTTCGGACTCGGTGTCGGCGAGCTGTCGGACTCCGAGGCCGAGCAGGCGGTGCTGGCGGCGTTGTCCGCCGGCTACCGGCTGATCGACACGGCCGCTTCATACGGCAACGAGGAAGCGGTCGGGCGGGCCATCAAGGCCTCCGGGGTGCCTCGCGACGAGATCTTCGTCACCACCAAGCTCGCCACTCCCGATCTGGGTTTCCAGTCGTCGCAGGACGCGCTCAAGGCAAGCCTGGACAGGCTCGGGCTCGACTACGTCGACCTGTACCTGATCCACTGGCCCGCCGGCGAACAGGGCAAGTACGTCGACAGCTGGGGCGGGTTGATGAAGCGCAAGGAGGTCGGCGACACCAAGTCGATCGGGGTCGCCAACTTCCACGCCGAGCACCTGTCGGACGTGATCGACCTGTCGTTCTTCACCCCGGCGGTCAACCAGATCGAGCTGCACCCGCTGCTCAGCCAGGCGGAGCTGCGTGAGGTAAACGCCGGGTACGGCATCGTCACCCAGGCGTATGGCCCCCTGGGCGTCGGGCGCCTGCTGGAAAACGAGACGGTGACGTCGATCGCGCAGGCGCACGGCAAGACCGCCGCGCAGGTGTTGATCCGGTGGAGCGTTCAGCTCGGCAACGCGGTCATCGCCCGCTCGTCGAAACCGGAGCGGATCGCCGCCAACCTCGAGGTGTTCGACTTCGAGCTCACCGACGACGAGATGGCCTCACTCAACGGCCTCGACGAGGGCACCCGGTTTCGCCCGGACCCCGAAACCTACACCGGCACATAGCTCTTAGAGGAGCTCAGCCCGTCGGGCAGGTGGCGGCTGCGTCGCGCAGCACGGTGGCCGAGGGCGCGTCGATCGGCAGTCGGTATCCGCGGAGCACCGCGATGAACTGCATCGCGTACTGGCAGTGAAACGCCGCATTGGGTGGCATCCAGGTCGCGGGCTCCTGGTCCCCTTTGTCCTGGTTGGCGTTTCCGGCCACCGCGAGGAGATTCGCCGGATCGTTGGCGAACCGGACGCGCAGGTCGTCGGGCCAGTTGCGCGCCCCGAGATCCCAGGCAAGCGCCAACGGCACGATGTGGTCGATCTGCACTGCGGCGCCCGTCTTCTCGCCGCGGGTGAAGGCGACGACGGCGTTGGTGTACGGGTCGTGCAGCGTGCCGGTCGCAACGGCGTCAGGGCAACGCTTGATCGACACGAACGTCTTGTCGTCGAGGTCGCGGTTGAGGATGTCGTTGCGGGTGTCGCAGCCGTTGTGCCCGCCCGGGGCCGAGTTGTCGTCGGTCCAGCTGTCCCCGAAAGCGGCTCTGCGATAGTCGTATCCGCGAATTCGCAGCGGTATGACGGGGACGCCGGCGAGAACGTCGACGCCTGGAGCCACGGTCGGGATGTCGGCGCGTGCGATGAACTGTGCCCGGTCGCCTGCCGAGTTGACCGCCTGCACGGCGACGATCACGGCGAGGGCGACGATCGCCGTCAGCCACAGCAGATGCCCACGCTTCATGCCTTGTCCAGGAATTCGACGCGGTCATCGCTGACGAACGGGGCCGCCAACGCCGCCATACCCGCATTGTCGGGATCGTTCTCGTACAGCCGTGCGCAGAAGTCGCGGGCCGTCACGATGATGTCGAGGTGCTCCTGCAGCGACAGGAACCGCAGCGTGATTGCGCGGCCCGATTGGTTGAATCCCAACACATCTCCCTCTTGCCGTTCGTAGAGGTCGAGGTCGGCGAGCTTGAACCCGTCCAATGTGGATGCGACGGCGGTCAGCCGGGCGCCGGCCTTGGAGCCCTGCGGGAGTTTGGTGACGAGCAGGCACAGGCTCGGATGCTGTCCGCGGCCGATCCGCCCGCGCAACTGGTGCAGTTGGCTGATGCCGAACCGGTCGGCGTCCATCACGACCATCACCGTCGCATTCGGCACATCGACGCCCACTTCGATGACCGTCGTGCACACCAGCACGTCGATCTCACCCGCGCGGTAAGCCGCCATCACGGCGTCCTTCTCGTCGGCGGGCAGCCTGCCGTGCATGAGCCCGAGCCGCAGATCGGCCAGCGGACCGCGGCTCAGTCGGGCGAACAACTCGACGACCGTGATCGGCGGCGGACCGCCCTCCTTCTCGTGGGCCTCCTTGTCGTTGGCCGACTTGTCGTTTTCGTCGATCCGCGAGGCCACCACGTACGCCTGCCTGCCCTGGCTCACCTCTTCGGCGATGCGCTGCCAGACCCGGTCCAGCCAGCGCGGGTGTTCGTTGAGGAAGACGGTGTTGGTGGTGATCGGTTGCCTGCCCCGCGGCAGCTCACGCAGCGTCGAGGTCTCCAGGTCACCGTAATAGGTCAGGGCGACGGTGCGCGGTATCGGGGTGGCCGTCATCACCAAAAGATGTGGTGTGATGCCCGCAGGTGCCTTGCCGCGCAACCGATCCCGTTGCTCGACGCCGAACCGGTGCTGCTCGTCGACGACCACCATGCCGAGGCGGTGGAACTCGACTGCGTCCTGAAGCAAGGCGTGCGTGCCGATGACGATGCCCGCCTCACTGCCGGCGACCTCGTCGCGTACCGCGCGTTTCTGTTGCGCCGTCATCGATCCGGTCAGCAGCGCGATGCGGGTGGCGCCGTCCACACCACCGAGTTGACCCGCCATCGCCAATGGACCGAGAACGGCGCGAATGGAGCGGGCATGCTGTGCGGCAAGAACTTCGGTGGGTGCGAGCAAGGCGCACTGATAGCCGGCGTCGACCATCTGCAGCATCGCCAGCACCGAGACGATCGTCTTGCCCGAACCGACCTCGCCCTGCAGCATGCGGTTCATCGGTCGGGTGCTTGTCAGTTCGCCCGAGATGACGTCGAGCACTTCCTTCTGGCCGTCGGTCAATTCGAACGGCAGCTGTTCACTCATGGCGGCGACGAGCCCATCGTCACGGCGCTCGGCGACCGGACCGGACTCGCTGCGCTCACCGTGGCGTCGGTCGACCAGCGCCCACTGCAGACCGATGGCCTCGTCGTATGTCAGACGGGCGACGGCCGCGTCCCGGTCGGCCGACCTCTCCGCGGTGTGGATCGCCCGCAGCGCCTGATCCTCGGTGATCAAATGGTGTTGTCGGAGAAAGGTTTCCGGCAGCGGTTCGGGGATCGGATCCAACACGTCGAGCACCTGACGGACACAGGCGTAGATCTCCCACGTCTGAACCTTGGCGCTCGCCGGGTAGATCGGAAAGAACTCACGCTCGAACGCCACGAGCAGATCGTCGCCGGTCGCTCCGGATGTCGACGCTATCGTCTTGAGCGACTTCGTCCCGAACGTCTTTCCGTGCGGTGACTCCAACACGAGAAACGCCGGGTGCGTCAACTGCAACGACCCCCGGAAGTATTTGACCTCTCCCGACAGCATCAGCCGAGTTCCTTCCGTGAGGCCGTCGATCATCCAGTCCGCGTTGAAGAACGTCGCACTGACCGTGCGCCCTCGGCGACCGAGCGTGACGCGCAACCATTTGCGCTTCCTCATCTTCTTGGTCTTCTTGTCGAACTGCGGCTTCATATCACCGGTTCGGGTGCCGGTGATGGTGTCGATGAACGTGACGTGCTCGCCCTCTTCGAGCTCCTCGCCTTCGTCGAGCACGGTCATCCCGTCGCTGTACTTGCGGGGATAGTGACGCAGCAGATCGTTGACCGTGTGGATGCCGAAGTGCTCGGCGAGCGGGTCCGCGGCCTTCTTGCCGAGCACGAAGTCGAGACGGTCGGACAACGTCGCCACGGCTATTCGACCCCGATCAGCAGCGCATCGCCGCGGTGGCCGGTGTGGTAGGTCACCAGTTCGATGCCGAGGTGCCGGTCGTGCACGTGCTCGGAGAGTGCGGCGGCGACACCCTCGTCGACCCCGGCGCCGGTGAGGACCGTAACGAGTTCACCACCGGCGGCCAGCAGCAGGTCGATCAGCCCCGCTCCCGCCGCGCTCAGATCGTCACCGACGATCAGCACCTCGTCGCCGGAAATGCCCAGGCCGTCGCCCGGCTTGCACATCCCCGCCCAGGTGAGCGCTTCCTCGGTGGCGATCCGCACCGATCCGTGCCGGGCCCCGGCGGCCGCCCTGGCCATGGTGTACCCGTCGTCGACGGCCTGGCGCGAGTCGTCATGGACCGCCAGGGCCGCCAAGCCTTGAACCATGGACGCCGTGGGCACGGGTACCACGTCCACGCCCCAACCCATCGCGGCGGTACACCCGGCGACCAGTTCTTCGGCCGCGACGTATCCGTTCGGCAAGATCATCGCCTGACCCGCGTCGGCGTTGACCAGCGCGTGAAGGAGCTGCTTGGCGCGCACCGGCGCGTCGTCCTCGAGTCGCAACACGTGGGCGCCCTCGGCCGCGAACAACTCCTCGGCGCCCTGCCCGTCCACGACAGCGAGCACCGCCCGTCCACGCGACCACGACCCGACCGGGCGCGCGCCGCCGCCGGTGAGAGCGGTGATCTGGATGCGGCTGGTCGCGCCCACCGCGAGACCGGCCTCGACGGCGGCGCCGGCGTCATCGGCATGCACGTGCACCGAGTAATGGCCCCCGCCGTCCGACGAGGCGGCGATGGCCACCGAGTCGCCCAGCGCGTCGAGGTCGCTGCGCAGTTTCTCCACCCCCGCCCGATCGCATCCACTGAGCAGGTACATCACCTCGAACTGTGGAGCCGCGACGACCCGGGCCGCACCGGAGTCGCTGGGCGGCGGCGCAGAGACGTACTCCGGCCTCCGCGGCGCGCTGTCGGTCAGCGTCGTGCTCATCGCGTCCAGCAGTACCAGCAGGCCGCGCCCTCCTGCGTCCACCACGCCCGCGCGGGCCAATACGTCGAGTTGGCCGGTGGTCCTCTCCAGCGACTGCGCCGCGGCATCCGCCGCCTTGCCCACGACGTCGGGCAGTTCGGCACCGTCGGTCGAAGCCTGCTCGGCGGCCTCGGCCGCGTCCTGGAGGACGGTGACGATGGTCCCCGGCACGGCCTCGCCCATCGCCCGAATCACCAGCACCACGGCGTGGCGAAGTGCGGCGGCGAACAGCGGGCCGTCCACCCGGTCGAGACCACCGCGCAGGTCGGCCGCGGCTTCCGCGGTGACCTCGGCCAGCGCGCGCAGTATCTGGGACAGGATCACACCGGAGTTTCCGCGCGCCCCGTGGATGGCGCCGCGCGCCAGCGCCGCAGCGACCTCGGCGACGTCGCGGGCGCCGGCCAGGGCATCGGCTTGCGCCCACGCCGAACGCATGGTGAACAGCATGTTCGTGCCGGTGTCGGCGTCGGCGACCGGGAACACGTTGAGCCGGTTGATCTCGTCGGTGTGGGTGATGAGGTCACCGACCGCAGTGTGCGACCACTTCTGCAGGGTGAAGGCATCGAGCAGTCGAGCCGACATGCTTAACCTCCGCAGAAATGTGACGCTTGACGCACCCCGCCGTGCCGGTCAGCCTAGCGATCGGACCTGACAGCCTCGGCACAACGTTCTCGCCGCTCGGTAGGCTGGTGCGGGCTCGCGCGCAGCGCGGGACGGCATTTTGGCGTTCGCTGCGGCTCCCGGTATCCTGGTCAGGTTGTCGGGTCGAGCCGCGCCGGTCGCGGTGCCGCGACCCGGACCCCACGTACTGATCTGAGGAGTTCTGCATATGGCTGCCGTGTGCGATATCTGCGGGAAGGGACCCGGCTTCGGCAAGTCGGTCTCGCACTCCCATCGCCGGACCAGCCGTCGCTGGGATCCCAACATCCAGACGGTGCGCGCTGTGACCCGCCCCGGGGGCAACAAGCAGCGCATGAACGTGTGCACCTCGTGCATCAAGGCGGGAAAGGTCTCGCGCGGCTGACCCGCGGGCGATTGCCGCGGTCAGCGACCGGGTAGCCGTGCTGCATGACTTCTCGTGCAGCAGCAAGATCCACCCTCATCGCGCTGGCGTCCGGATGTGCGCTGGCCCTTCTGACCGCGTGCGGCGGCGGTGACTCCGCCGGCGACGAGACCACCACCACGACCACCACGACGCCGACCACCACGACGGTGGAGGTGACGGTGGAGACCAGTGCGCCGGAGACCACCACACCGTCGCCGGAACTGCCGGCCACCACCACCGAGGGCGGGGGCGCTGACGGGGGCACCGTCGAGGTTCCGGTCCCCGACGTGCCGTCACCCCCGGCGATTCCGTCTCCTCCGCCGATTCCCTCGCCGCCTCCGATCCCGGGCGTCGGATAGCTCTAGGGAAGCCGCCAGTCGATCGGCTCGGCACCCATCTTCTCGAGCAGTTCGTTCGCGCGGCTGAACGGTCGCGAGCCGAAGAAACCGCGCGAGGCCGACAGCGGTGACGGGTGCGGCGACTCGATCGCCACGCAGTCGGCGCCGTCCAGCATCGGTTTGAGCGTCGAGGCGTCGCGACCCCACAGCACCGCGACCAACGGCTGCCCACGTGCGACCAGCGCGCGAATCGCACACTCGGTCACCGCTTCCCAGCCCTTACCGCGATGCGACGCCGGGTTTCCAGGTCGAACGGTGAGCACCCTGTTGAGCAGCATCACCCCGCGCTCGGCCCACGGCGTCAGGTCACCGGTGGCCGGTGCGGCGTAGCCGAGGTCGCTTCCGTACTCCTTGAAGATGTTCTCCAGGCTGCGCGGCAGGGGCCGCACCTCGGGCGCCACGGAGAAACTGAGGCCGACGGCGTGACCGGGCGTCGGGTACGGATCCTGCCCGACGATCAGCACCCGCACCCTGTCCATCGGAAAAGTGAACGCGCGCAACACGTTCTGACCCGCAGGCAGATACCCGTTTCCGGCGGCCAGTTCGGCGCGCAGGAACTCACCCATCTGCGCGACCTGACCCGCGACCGGCTCCAGAGCCGTGGCCCAGCCCCGCTCGACGAGTTCGTGCAGCGGCCGCGCCGTCATGCCAAACCCTCGATCAGCATCACCACTGAGTCGGTGCCGGCTCGACGGTCCTTCGAGATCTCCTGGTAGTCGGGCGAGTTGGCCCAGGCCCGAAACGAGGCCTCATCGGGAAACGACATCAACACGACCTTCTCGCGGTCAGACTGGCCCTCCAGGATCTGCGGAGAGTCGTCGGCCGCGAGCAACGTCCCCGAATACCGGTTGAAGACCTCCAGGAAACGGGCTTGGTAGCGGTCATAGGCGGCACGGTCCGTGAACCTCAGCTGGGCGATGGCGTACACGGTCACGAGTCGACACCCTAACTAGTCGAACGACTGCCACCCGGGATTCCCCTGCCACGCCGCGCCGTCGACCAAGACCCTTCCGGGACCGTCCTGCACGCGGCCGATCTCCCGCCACCCGGACGGCGGCGGCCCCGGGAAGGTCGCGACCAGCGCATGATCCTCCCCGCCACCGAGAACCCACGCCCACGCATCGGCACCCACCGCTTCGGCGGCGCCGGCGAGGACGTCGCGGTCACCGGTCAATGCCGCGGTCGACAGGTCGATGCCGACACCGGACGCCTCAGCGATGTGGCCGAGGTCGGCCAGCAGACCGTCGGACACGTCGGTCATCGCGGTGGCACCGCTTTCGGCGGCGACGCGGCCCTGACCATAAGGCGGCTGCGGCGCGACATGACACTGACGAAGTTCGTCGAAACGCTGAATACCGTTGCGCCACAGGTCGAACCCAGCGGCCGAACGACCGATGCCGCCGACGACGGCCACCACGTCACCGGGTCGCGCCCCGCTGCGGCGCACCGGATCGCGACCGTCGAGGTCACCGAGCGCCGTCACCGAGATCACCCATTGCGGCGCGCTGACGAGGTCGCCGCCGACGATGCCCGCGCCCATCGCCTCGGCTTCGCGCCACATGCCGTCGGCGAGTTGCAGGGCCTGGGCGGCCGGCGTATCCGAGGGTGCTCCGAACGCAACCACGAAGGCGGTCGCGCGTGCGCCCATCGCCTCGATGTCGGCGGCGTTCTGCGCGATCGCCTTGCGCCCGACGTCGTGAGGCGTCGACCAGTCCAGCCGAAAGTGACGCTCGGCCACCAGCATGTCGGTGCTCACGACCGTCTTTCCGTCGGGCGCGAACAGCACCGCGGCGTCGTCACCGGGCCCCAGCGCAACGGCGCCCGGCTGGCGGCGCCCGGACACCAATCGCCGGATCACCGCGAACTCGCCCATTTGCGCCAGGGTTTCGGCATTGGACGCCATGTCACCTCCCGTCGCGGCCGCTTCGTGTCCGTTTCGTGCCGGCCTGAACACCGGCCGCACCTGCGGTACGTTAAGCGCCTGCGGCGTGGAGTCTATGCAGCGATGTGGAGGAACAGCGGGTGGTCGAGGCTTTCATGCTGATTCAGACCGAGGTGGGCCGCGCCGAGGTCGTCGCCAAACAACTCGCCGCGCTTCCCGGCGTGGTGTCCGCGGAGTCCGTGACGGGACCGTATGACGTGGTCGTGCGGGTGGGCGCCGACACCTTGGCCGATCTCAAAGCCGCCGTGGTTCCCAATGTTCAACAGGTGACCGGTATCACGCGGACACTGACCTGTCCGATCGCCAACGTGGCTCCTCTCTAGAGTTGGGCCGTGGCTTCGCAGACCGGTGACGGGCCCCCGCGGGCGCTGCTGATCGCCGCTCTGGTGGTGGCGGTCGCGGCGATCGTGGCGATTCTGGTGATCGCCGCGCTGCGCCAGAATCCCGAGCAACAGCAGCCGGTGCCGTTGGTGACGGTGCCCGCCCCGCAGGCCACGAGCTCCGAATGCGCCCATCTGGCCGCCGAACTGCCGGAGAAACTCGGCGAGCACAGCCGCGCGCCGCTGGCCGATCCCGCACCCCCCGGTGCGGCAGCCTGGCGGGCAGAGGACCGGGGTGAGCCGATCGTGCTGCGCTGCGGCGTGGAACGGCCCGCGGAGTTCGTCGTCGGTGCGCCGGTGCAGGTGGTGGACGACGTGCAGTGGTTCCGGGTGAGTGAGGTCGGTGACGACGCGGGCGCCGACCAGGCGCGTAGCACGTGGTACGCCGTCGACCGCGGCGTGTACGTCGCCCTGACATTGCCGCAGGGTTCGGGCCCGACGCCCATTCAGCTGCTGTCCACGGTCATCGCCGAAGCGCTTCCCGCCAAGCCCGTCGTTCCCGCGCCGGTGCGTTGATCCTGCGCGCAAGCGCGCCGTGGACGCAGTCTCGACGAGTAGCGCCCGTCAGCGCAGACCGGTACCGCGTTTGAGCGCGGTTTCCACCATCGTGGCCAGCAGGGCTGGGTAGTCGACACCGCTGGCCGCCCACATCTGCGGAAACATCGAGATGGTGGTGAAACCCGGCATCGTGTTGATCTCGTTGATCAGGGGCCCGTCATCGGTGAGGAAGAAGTCGACGCGGGCCAGCCCCTGACAGTCGATCGCATTGAACGCCTGAATCGAGAGCCGTCGCACCGCGTCGGCCACATCGTCGTCGACCTTGGCGGGCACGTCGAGTTCGGCGGCGTCCTCGAGGTATTTCGTCGCGAAGTCGTAGAAGCCGTCCTCGCGCCCGCGCACGCCGGCGACCCGGATCTCGCCGAGCGCACTGGCCTCGACCCGACCGTCGGGGAATTCGAGCACGCCGCATTCGAGTTCGCGGCCCGGCACCGCGGCTTCGATGATGACCTTCGGGTCGTGGCGGCGGGCCTGTTCGATGGCCGACGGCAGCTGATCCCACGCCGTGACCCGGCTGACGCCGATCGACGACCCTCCTCGCGTCGGTTTGACGAAGACGGGCAGGCCCAGCCGCTCCCGCGCCTCGAAACTCAAGGTGTCCTGGCGGGGTCGCAGCACCTCGTGATCACCGATCGGCAGTCCGGCGGCGCCCAGCAGCTTCTTGGTGAACTCCTTGTCCATGCCCACCGCGCTGGCCAGTACACCCGCTCCGACGTACGGCACCCCCGCCAACTCGAGGAGCCCCTGGATCGTGCCGTCTTCGCCGTACGGACCGTGCAGCACGGGGAACACCACGTCGACCGTCGCCAACATCTCCCCTGCACCCTGGCCGAGCGACATCAGTTGCCCGCCTCGGCCGGGATCGGCGGCCAATGTCAGTTCGGTGCCCGACGAGGCGGTCACCTCCGGCAGGCGGCCATCGGTGATTGCGAGGCTTTCCGGTTGCGCGTCGGTCAGCATCCACGCACCTTCTGGGGTAATGCCGACCGGGACGACGTCGAACCGCTGCGGATCGAGATTGCGCAGGATGCTGCCTGCGGATACGCAGGAAATCGCGTGTTCGGAGCTGCGACCGCCGTAGACGACGGCAACCCGGACGCGTCCGGTGCTCCGGCCCGATGTCGCCGGCCGGGCGGCTCCGGGATCATGGCGGGCAGTCACAACCTAGAGAGGCTACCGTCCGCGTCGCCGGCCGGTGGTCCGGCGATGCCCGGCCGCGGTGTCAGCCCAGCGCGTGCTCGATGTCGGCGACCAGGTCGTCGGTGTCTTCGATCCCGAGGGAGATGCGCGCGAATCCGTCGCTGACGTCGTCGCCCCAGCGGGCGCGGCGGTCAACCGACGTGTGGATTCCGCCGAAGCTCGTCGACGCGATCAGCAGCGCGCTCCGTTCGACCAGACGGTGTACCGCCGCAGCGTCGGCCAACTCGACGGCGATCAGTCCGCCGAACCGTTTCATCTGCGCGCACGCGATACGGTGCGCCGGATCATCGGGCAGGCCCGGATAGCGCACGGCACGCACGGCGTGGTGTGCACGCAGCGCCACGGCGAGCGCCGCCGCGTTGTGGCATTGTCGTTCGAACCGCAGGCCCGCGGTGCCCAGGCTTCGCAACAGCAGCCACGCCTCGAAGGCGCCGAGGATGGCACCGGAGTGCAGCCGTTCACGCTCCACTTTTGCCATCAGGTCGGTGTGCGCGCTCGCGACATAACCGGCGAGGAGATCGCTGTGGCCCGACAACGCCTTGGTGGCACTGGCGACGACCACGTCGGCGCCTAGCGAAAGCGGTTGCTGGCCGAAGGGGGTGGCGGTGGTGTTGTCGACGACGAGCGTGGCGCCCCGGCTGCGGCACTGCAGCGCGAGGTGGTGCAGGTCCACGACGTCCAGGCCCGGATTGGCCGGGCTTTCGGCGAGAACGACATCCGCGTCCGCCGATGCCGCGCACATCTCGGCGCTGGCGGCGGTAACTACGGTAACCCCTTGTCCAGCAAGGTATTCAGAGGCATACCGACGGACCTGATAGTAGCCGTCGGCGGGTACGACGAGCTTGTGCCCCGGCTTGGCCAGCACCCGCAGGACGGAGGTGATCGCGGCCATCCCCGACCCGAATGCCAGTGCGGACGGGGCACCCTCCAGCTGTGCGAGTGCCGACTCGAGGTGACGCCAGGTCGGATTCGAGCTGCGCCCGTAGGAGTCCTGCAGGTCCGAGGGATCGGACGGCAGGTGGAAGGTGGACGCCGGAACCGGTGACGGCGCCACCGCCTGTCCCGGAACGACTTCCGAAGCAACGGATTTGACGCTGCGAGTGGAATCGCCGTACTGACCGTCCACGGTCACTCCGGTTTGGTGCTGCGCCCGAGCAACAAGATGACGGCCTCGTCGACCGAGAGCCCCCTGTGGCACACCCGGAATACGGCATCGGTCAGCGGCATCTCGACGTCGTAGCTCTCCGCCAACGCCAGCACCGATTGGCACGAGGCGACGCCTTCGGCGACGTGGCCACCTGTGGCGAGCATGGCCGATTCCATTGTGCCGCCCTGGCCCAGACGCAGCCCGAAGGTGCGGTTACGTGATTGCCCGGATGTGCACGTCGCGACGAGGTCACCAACCCCGGCCAAGCCGGCGAGGGTCGCGGGCTTGGCGCCCAACGCGATTCCCAACCGCATGATCTCGGCAAGCCCGCGGGTGATGATCGCGGCCGCGGTGTTCTCCCCCAGTCCGACCCCGGCCGCCATACCGGATGCCAGCGCAATCACGTTCTTGCACGCACCACCGACTTCGGCGCCGATGACGTCGGCATTGGTGTACGGCCGAAAGTACGGCGTGGAAAGGGCCCGTTGCAATGCGACGGCCCGTCCGGAGTCGCTGCAGGCGACCACGGTGGCCGCCGGTTGCTCGTCGGCGATCTCGCTGGCGAGGTTCGGGCCGGAGACCACCGCGACGCGTGCCGGATCGGCGCCGGTCACCTGGATGATCACCTGGCTCATGCGCATGAGGGTGTCGAGTTCGATGCCCTTGGCCAGACTCACCAGCGTGACTTCGTCGTCGATGCGCCCCGACCACTGTTCGAGATTGGCCCGAAGCGTCTGTGCAGGCACCGCGAACAGCACCGTGCATGCGCCGTCCAGCGCCTCGGCCGCATCGGTGGTCGCCCTTATGGTCTTGGGCAATTCGGTGTCACCGAGATACCCGGTGTTGCGATGGGTGTCGTTGATCTCGTCGGCGACTTCTTGATGACGCGCCCACAGCATGACCTCGTTGCCCGCGTCGGCAAGGACCTTCGCCAGTGCACTCCCCCACGCACCGGCCCCCATCACCGCCGCCTCGACCACGCCTTCAGCGTAACCCGCGCCCGGCTGCTGGCAGGATGACGCACATGAGCGGGTCACCGGATGGCGAGATCGCATTGGTGATCGCCGTGAAACGCCTCGCCGCGGCCAAGACCCGGTTGGCCCCCGTCTTTTCCGCACCCACCCGCGAGAAGGTCGTGCTGGCGATGCTGATCGACACGATCACCGCCGCGTCGGCGGTACCGGCGATCCGCTCGGTCACGGTGGTCACACCGGATGAAGCCGCCGCCGAGGCCGCGGGCCGCCTCGGCGCGCGCGTGCTCACCGACCCGACGCCCGAAAACCACCCGGACCCGCTGAACAACGCGATCGCCGCCGCCGAAGCCGAAGTCCGGCATGAGACATCGAACGTCGCTGTGTTGCAAGGCGATCTGCCCGCATTGCAGACCCACGAGCTGACGGCGGCCGTCGCGGCGTCCCGCAAACACCCGCGCAGCTTCGTCGGTGACCGGCACGGCACCGGTACGTCGGCATTGTTCGCGTTCGGGGTCGCCTTGGACCCGCACTTCGGCGCCGACTCCGCCCAACGCCACCGGCGCTCCGGCGCGCTCGAGCTCACCGGCGCGTGGCCGGGGCTGCGGTGTGACATCGACACACCCGATGACCTGCTGGTGGCGCGTCGGCTCGGTGTCGGTGCGGCGACGGCGGCGGCCATCACCGTTTCGAGATGAACCGTTCAACTGCGCGCTGGCACGAAGACCGTTGGATAGGGGATCATCGCAGGCATGACGAAAGCCGGGATCCAGGTTCGTGACAGCGACGGCGAACCACCGTCGGCAAGCGTCCGAACGATGCGGTCGGACTCCGGTGACTCGGCGCCCGAAGCCCCACCGGCGGCAACCGCCCCCGCCGTCGAGAACGCGCTGCCCGAAGACCGCTACCTGAACCGCGAGTTGAGTTGGCTCGACTTCAACTCCCGCGTGCTGGCGTTGGCCGCTGATACGTCGCTCCCCTTGCTGGAACGGGCGAAGTTCCTTGCGATCTTCGCGTCGAATCTCGATGAGTTCTACATGGTCCGGGTCGCCGGACTGAAGCGTCGCGATGAGATGGGTTTGTCCGTGCGCTCTGCCGACGGGCTCTCCCCCCGCGAACAGTTGCGTCGCATCAACGAGCGAACGCAGCACCTCGCCAACCGGCACGCCCATGTGTTCCTCGATTCGGTGCGTCCTGCGCTGGCCGACGAAGGCATTGTGATCGTCACGTGGGCCGAACTCGACGAGGCCGAACGCGCGCGGTTGTCCACTTATTTTCACGAGCAGGTGTTCCCGGTACTGACACCGCTCGCCGTGGACCCGGCCCACCCGTTCCCATTCGTGAGTGGCCTGAGCCTGAATTTGGCGATCACGGTCAAGCATCCCGACGACGGTGGGCAGCACTTCGCCCGAGTCAAAGTGCCCGACAACGTAGAACGGTTCGTCGAACTGGCCGCCCGCGAAAGCGATACGAGGATCGTTCGCTTCCTTCCGATGGAGGAACTGATCGCGGCGTTCCTTCATGTCCTGTTTCCCGGGCTGGAGATCGTCGAACACCATGCGTTCCGCATCACGCGCAACGCCGATTTCGAGGTCGAAGAGGACCGCGACGAAGACCTGCTGCAAGCGCTCGAACGGGAGCTGGCCCGACGTCGATTCGGTTCCCCGGTCCGGTTGGAAGTCTCCGACGACATGACCGAGAGCATGCTCGAATTGCTGCTGCGCGAACTCGATGTCGCGCCGGGCGATGTCATCGAGGTGCCCGGGTTGCTCGACCTGTCCTCGCTGTGGCAGATCTACGATCTCGATCGCCCCGCCCTCAAAGACCGGCCGTTCGTGCCGGCCACCCCGCCGGCGTTCGGCGAGCGCGAGACACCCAAGAGCATCTTCTCGACGCTGCGCGACGGCGACGTGCTGGTGCACCACCCGTACGACTCCTTCTCCACCACCGTGCAGCGGTTCATCGAACAGGCCGCGGCGGATCCGAACGTGTTGGCGATCAAGCAGACCCTGTACCGCACCTCGGGTGACTCACCAATCGTCAACGCGCTCATCGACGCTGCGGCGGCGGGTAAGCAGGTCGTCGCGCTCGTCGAGATCAAGGCCCGGTTCGACGAGCAGGCCAACATCAAGTGGGCACGCGCATTGGAGCGTGCCGGCGTGCACGTCGTGTACGGGCTCATCGGACTCAAGACTCACTGCAAGACGTGTCTGGTGGTGCGTCGGGAGGGGTCGCTGATCCGGCGTTACTGCCACATCGGCACCGGCAACTACAACCCCAAAACTGCGCGGCTGTATGAGGACATCGGACTGCTGACGGCCGCGCCCGACATCGGCGCGGATCTCACCGACCTGTTCAACTCGCTGACGGGATACTCGCGCAAGGACTCCTACCGCAACCTTCTGGTGGCCCCCCAAGGTGTCCGGCGGGGCATCATCGAACGCATCGAACGCGAGATCGTCGCCACCCGCGACGGCGCCGAGGGGCGGATCAGGCTGAAAGCCAACGCGTTGGTGGACGAGCAGGTCATCGATGCGCTGTACCGCGCGTCGCAGGCCGGTGTGCGGGTCGAGGTGGTGGTCCGGGGTATCTGCGCGCTACGACCGCATGCCCCTGGGTATTCGGACAACATCGCCGTCCGCTCGATCCTCGGCCGGTTCCTCGAACACTCGCGGATCATCCACTTCCGCGCGATCGACGAATTCTGGATCGGCAGCGCCGACATGATGCATCGCAATCTCGATCGGCGCGTCGAAGTGATGGCCGAAGTCAAAGATCCGCGGCTGAAGGCGCAACTGCACGAGATCTTCGAGTCGACGATGGACCCCTCCACCCGGTGTTGGGAGTTGGGCGTCGACGGTAAGTGGACGGCGTCGCCGCAGGCGGGTCACACGGTTCGCGACCATCAGGTCTCATTGATGGAGCGCCACCGGCAACCATGACGGACTTCCTCACCGCCAGGGACTTTCACAATCGTCGTCGTGGGCCGCGGGTGCCCAGAATGATCTGCAGGAGTTGAGGTGCCGAAGCGGATATCCGAGACCGGCTCCGATGCGGAGACGATCCTGGCCGCCGGGGCGGTGTTGTGGCGGCCCAACGGCGCACCCGATGCGCCGGAAGTCGCGCTGATCCATCGCCCTCGTTACGACGACTGGTCGCTGCCCAAAGGCAAGGTGGACCCCGGGGAGACCGAGCCCGTGACCGCCGTGCGCGAGGTGCGCGAAGAGACCGGGTACGCGGCGCATCTCGGCCGACGACTCAGTTCGGTGAGCTATCCCGTCGAGGACGGCAAGAAGAAGGTGCGCTACTGGGCGGCGCGTGTGGTCGGCGGCGAGTTCCACCCGAACGACGAAGTTGATGAGCTCAAGTGGTTACCCCTGCCGACGGCGATCAAACAACTGGATTATCCACACGACCGAAAGGTGCTGCGCCGCTTCGCGAAGTATCCGGCCGACACCAAGACGGTGCTGATCGTCCGCCACGCCACCGCCGGCAGTAAGTCCCGGTTCAAGGGCGATGACCGCAAACGGCCCTTGGACAAGAACGGCCGCGCGCAGGCGCAGTCACTGGTCGCTATGCTGCTCGCCTTCGGCGCCGACCAGTTGTTCGCGGCGGACAGAGTGCGCTGTGTGTCGACATTGGAGCCACTGGCAGAAGAACTCGGGAAGACGATTCGAAGCGACGAGTTGCTGACCGAGGAGGCGTACGCCGACAACCGCAAGGCGGCCCGGCAACGCTTCCTCGAGATCGCCGGCACCCCTGGCACGCCGGTGATCTGCACTCAGGGCAAGGTGATTCCGGACCTCATCGAATGGTGGTGCGAGCGCGACGGTGTGCGGCCCGACAAGTCGCGCAATCGCAAGGGCAGCACCTGGGTGATGTCGCTTCACAACGGCCGGTTGATCGCGGCGGACCACATGGGCAGCCCACTCGCCGTGAAATGACGTCCACACGTTGAATGCAAATTCCGGGCGGACACCCGCCCGGAAAGATTGAGCCGTAGATGTTTTGGTGGGCGCAAAACGCGAACACGCCGTGGGTCGCGCAGACCCACGGCGTGTCCGGTCGATACTACTTGCGGCCGCGCTTGGTCGCGGCCTTCTTGGCCGGCGACTTCTTGGCGGCGGTCTTCTTGGCCGCCGTCCGCTTGGTCGCGGCCTTCTTGGCCGGAGCCTTCTTCGCGGCCGACTTCTTGGCCGGCGACTTCTTGGCGGCGGTCTTCTTGGCTGCCGTCCGCTTGGTCGCGGCCTTCTTGGCCGGCGACTTCTTGGCAGCGGTCTTCTTGGCCGCCGTCCGCTTGGTCGCGGCCTTCTTGGCCGGGGCCTTCTTCGCGGCCGACTTCTTGGCCGCCGACTTCTTGGCCGCCTTGCGGGCACTTCCCGCCGTAACGCCTCTCTTCACTGCTGGTCCTTCCGCCGGGAGGCGCTGCGCCCCAGAGACAACGGCTTTGAACTGAGCGCCGGGCCGGAATGCCGGCACGGAGGTGGGCTTCACCCGGACGGTCTCGCCGGTGCGCGGATTACGCGCGACGCGTGCTGCGCGGCGGCGCTGTTCGAAAACGCCGAAGCCGGTAATAGTGACGCTGTCACCCTTGTGCACCGCGCGCACGATGGTGTCAACGACATTCTCCACCGCGGCGGTGGCCGACCGACGATCCGAGCCCATTTTCTCCGTGAGTACGTCGATGAGCTCTGCTTTGTTCATGCATAACCTCCGGAAACCAGTGGTCCTCTTTGGACCGACTAGAGGACACGGTAAACCCATTCCCCATTGATTTCCAAGAGCCACGCGCAGTTTCAGGCGAAGCCAGCGAACTTTCTTGCCCCCCTTGACCTCCAGAGGGGCCCCGGAGAACCGGGTTCACAGACGGTGATTTCGGCTCACCGGCCGCCGTTATCCGGTCGGCAGAGTCCGCGGTTTCCAGTCCGGCCTGCGCGCTTCATAAGCCGCGATATCATCGCATTTACGCAGCGTAAGGCCTATATCGTCGAGTCCGGAGAGCAATCGCCAGGCCGTATAGTCGTCAATTCTGAACGGCACCATAACCGTTCCGGCGGCGATGGTTCGATCTTGAAGATTCACAGTGATTTCCAGGCCTGGCTGCTCCTCGATGAGCTTCCATAAAATTTCCACATCGTCTTGCGGAATTTCGGCCGCCAGAAGCCCGGCCTTGCCTGCATTGCCCCGAAAGATGTCGGCGAAGCGGGACGAGATGACGACCCGGAAGCCGTAATCCATAAGCGCCCACACGGCATGTTCGCGTGACGAGCCGGTGCCGAAATCGGGGCCGGCGACCAATACCGAACCTTTGTCGAACGGGGGCAGGTTCAAAACGAACGACGGGTCGTTGCGCCAGGCGGCGAACAGTCCGTCCTCGAAACCCGTTCGTGTAACTCGCTTCAGGTAGACCGCCGGGATGATCTGATCGGTGTCCACATTCGACCGACGCAGTGGGACGCCGATGCCGGTGTGGGTGTGGAAAGCCTGCATGCCCTGTGCTCCTATCAGTCGGTCAGGTCCGTGGGCGAGGACAACGTGCCGCGCACCGCGGTGGCCGCCGCGACGGCGGGAGACACCAGATGCGTTCGACCGCCCTTGCCTTGCCTGCCCTCGAAATTCCGGTTGGACGTCGATGCACAACGTTGACCCGGGGACAGCTGGTCGGGGTTCATCCCCAGGCACATCGAACAACCCGCCTGTCGCCACTCCGCTCCAGCGGCGGTGAAGATCTCTCCGAGCCCCTCCGATTCGGCCTGCAGGCGCACGCGCATCGATCCGGGCACGATCAGCATGCGCACCCCGTCGGCGACCTTGCGACCGCGCAGCACGTCCGCGGTCACCCGCAGATCCTCGATGCGGCCGTTGGTGCACGAGCCGACGAAGACGGTGTCGACCGCGATGTCACGCATTGCGGTGCCGGGTCGAAGGTCCATGTAGGCCAACGCCTTTTCGGCCGCTTGCCGTTCCCCCTCGTCGAACATCAACTCCGGGTCGGGTACCGAATCGGACAGCGGCACCCCTTGGCCCGGGTTGGTACCCCACGTGACGAACGGGCTCAGGGTCGAGGCGTCGATGTAGACCTCGGTGTCGAATTCGGCACCCTCGTCAGTGCGAAGGCTGCGCCACGCGGCGACCGCTTGGTCCCACTGTTCGCCCTGCGGGGCGTGCGGACGCCCGCGAAGAAACTCGAACGTGGTGTCGTCCGGTGCCACCATGCCGGCCCGCGCACCCGCCTCGATGCTCATGTTGCAGATAGTCATCCGGCCTTCCATCGACAGCGATTCGATGGCGCTGCCGCGGTATTCGATGACGTGGCCCTGCCCTCCGCCGGTACCGATCTTGGCGATCACGGCGAGGATGATGTCCTTGGCGCTCACTCCGTCGGGAAGCTCACCGTCGACGTTGACCGCCATGGTCTTGAACGGGCGCAACGGCAGGGTCTGCGTGGCGAGTACGTGCTCGACCTCCGATGTGCCGATCCCCATCGCCAGCGCGCCGAACGCTCCATGCGTCGAGGTATGGCTGTCGCCACACACAACCGTCATACCGGGCTGCGTCAATCCGAGTTGCGGTCCGATGATGTGCACGATGCCCTGTTCGGCATCGCCCATCGGATGCAACCGGATGCCGAATTCTTCGCAGTTGCGCCGGAGGGTCTCCACTTGTGTGCGCGACACCGGGTCCGCGATCGGCTTGTCGATGTCGACCGTCGGCACATTGTGGTCCTCGGTGGCGATGGTCAGATCCGGTCTGCGCACCGGACGCCCGGCCAACCGCAGCCCGTCGAACGCCTGGGGGCTGGTCACCTCGTGCACGAGATGCAGGTCGATGTAGATCAGATCGGGTTCGCGCGCAGCGCCTTCACCGCCGCCCTCGACGACGACGTGGTCGGCCCACACCTTTTCGGCCAACGTGCGCGGTGTGTCACCGCGCCCGCGGGCAGCACTGGAAACATCGGTCGACATCTTGACTATCTCACAATCTGGGACGTTAGTATCTCCTTGTGAGACAGGATAGCGGCATCGGCGTATTGGACAAAGCCGTGGGGGTGCTGCACGCGGTCGCCGATTCGCCCTGCGGGCTGGCCGAACTGTGCGAGCGCACAGGCTTGCCGCGCGCCACGGCGCACCGGCTTGCCGCGGGCCTGGAAACCCACCGCCTGCTGGCGCGTAACGGCGACGGCCGTTGGCGGCTCGGTCCCGGCCTGACCGAGTTGGCCGGACAGGTCAACGATCCGCTCGTGGCCGCGGGCGCGGTCGTCCTGCCCCGGTTGCGCGAGATCACCGGCGAGAGCGTGCAGCTCTACCGCCGCGAAGGCACCTCACGGATCTGCGTGGCGGCGCTGGAACCTCCTGCCGGGCTGCGGGATACCGTGCCGGTCGGCAGCACGCTGCCGATGACGGCGGGCTCCGGCGCCAAGGTTCTGCTGGCGTACGCCGACGCGGCCACTCAGCAGGCCGTACTCCCGAACGCGAAGTTCACCGATCGCGCGCTCGCCGAGGTGCGCAAGCGCGGATGGGCGCAGAGCGCGGCCGAACGCGAGCCGGGTGTGGCGAGTGTCTCGGCTCCGGTGCGTGACGGACGCGGCGTGGTCATCGCCGCGGTATCGGTGTCCGGGCCGATCGACCGGATGGGCCGGCGGCCGGGGGCGCGGTGGGCGGCCGATCTGTTGGCCGCTGCCGATGCCCTGGCGCGGCGCCTGTGAGAGTGACGCAATTCGCAGAGAACGCGAAATCTGTACCCCCGATGGGATTCGAACCCACGCTACCGCCGTGAGAGGGCGGCGTCCTAGGCCGCTAGACGACGGGGGCTAGAACTGGTTTCCGGATGGCCAGCATATCTCAGCGAGATTTGTCGGCCTAATCACGGTCATTGGCTGGGGTACCAGGACTCGAACCTAGAACGGCTGAACCAGAATCAGCTGTGTTGCCAATTACACCATACCCCATTGGCTGTCCGTAACCGCAGGTCACGGGCCCTATTTGGCCCCCCTTGCGCGGCCGGTGGAAGCCTTCGCGCGCGGTATCGGACCGACGTGCAGACTACCAAAGATTTTCAACGCGCTTTTCACGCCTCGGCTTCCGCAGCGGCGTGCTCGCGGCCGGCCCGCAGTCGGGCCAGGCTGCGTTCGCGCCCCAGCAGGTCGAGCGATTCGAACAGCGGCGGGCTGACCGATGAGCCCGTGGCGGCGACGCGGATCGGGCCGAACGCCTTACGCGGCTTGAGCCCGAGGCCGTCGAGCAACGCCTCCTTCAGCGCCGCCTCGATCACCGGGGTGGTCCAGTCGCCGATGTTCTCCAGGGCGCCCAGCGCGGCGTCGAGCACCGCCACCGCCTCGGCCTTCAACTCCTTGGCCGCCGACTTCTCGTCGAGCGTGAACTCCGCGTCGTTGAGGAACCGCAACAGGTCCCACGCGTCGCCGAGCACCACGATGCGGGTTTGCACGAGCGCGGCGGCTTCGGCGAAGCGGTCATCGTCGAGGCCGGTGTCGTGACCGTGCTCGGTGAAGTAGGCCCTCAGACGGGCGGTGAACTCCTGTTCGCTCAGCATCCGGATGTGTTCTGCGTTCAGCGCATCGGCCTTCTTCTGGTCGAACCGGGCCGGATTCGAGTTGACGTCGGCGACGTCGAAGGCCGCCACCATCTCGTCGAGGCTGAAAACGTCGCGGTCCTCGGCGATTCCCCACCCCAGCAGGGCCAGATAGTTCAGCAGGCCTTCCGGGATGAAGCCCCGTTCGCGATGTAGGAACAGGTTGGACTGCGGATCGCGCTTGGACAGCTTCTTGTTGCCGTCTCCCAGAACGCTTGGCAGGTGCGCGAACTCGGGGATCCGGTCCGCTACGCCGATCCGCATCAGAGCCTCATACAGCGCGATCTGGCGGGGCGTCGATGACAGCAGATCCTCACCGCGCAGCACGTGGCTGATCTTCATCAGCGCGTCGTCGACCGGATTCACCAAGGTGTACAAAGGCTCCCCGTTACCGCGGGTCAGCGCGAAATCGGGTACCGATCCGGCCGGGAACGTCGTTTCCCCGCGCACGAGATCACGCCAGCCGATGTCCTGGTCGGGCATCTTCAACCGCACCACGGCGCGCCTGCCTTGGGCGCGCAACTCCGTCCGCTGCTGTTCGGTCAGGTCGCGGTCGAAGTTGTCGTAACCCAATTTGGGATTGCGCCCCGCGGCCAAATGACGCGCTTCGACTTCCTCAGGTGTGGAGAACGACTCGTACGCGTCGCCGGCTTCGAGAAGCCGGGCGATGACATCGCGGTAGAGATCGAGTCGCTCCGATTGCCGGTATGGCCCGTAGGGACCACCGACTTCGGGGCCTTCGTCCCAGTCGAGTCCGAGCCATCGCAGAGCATCGAGTATCGCGCGGTAGCTCTCCTCGGAATCGCGCGCCGAGTCGGTGTCCTCGATGCGGAACACGAAGGCGCCGCCGGTATGGCGGGCGTACGCCCAGTTGAACAGCGCGGTGCGGATCAGGCCGACGTGCGGCGTACCCGTGGGTGACGGACAGAACCGCACCCGGACATCACTTGTCATCACTTCCCTTTGCGCACAACCGGATTCGTCAACGTTCCGATGCCTTCGACGGTGATGCTCACGGTGTCGGAGTCCTCGATCGGGCCTACACCCTCCGGCGTCCCGGTCAAAATGAGATCGCCCGGCAACAATGTCATCACCCGGGATATCCATTCCACGATCGCACCGACGTCGTGGATCATCAGCGACGTCCTGCTGTTCTGCTTGACGACACCGTTGACTTCGGTGCGGATCTGCAGGTCCGAGGGATCGACGTCGGTGACGATCCACGGCCCGACCGGGCAGAACGTGTCATGCCCCTTCGCGCGGGTCCATTGGCCGTCCTTCTGCTGCTGATCGCGTGCCGAGACATCGTTGGCGATGGTGTAACCCAGGATGTTCTCCGCCGCGCGGGCGGCCGATACGTCCTTGCACGGCCGGCCGATGACCGCGGCGAGCTCGCCCTCGAAATGCACGGGATCCGCGTCGGCGGGCAGCTGGATCGGCACGTTCGGACCGATGATCGCGGTGTTGGGTTTCATGAAGATGATCGGGTCGTCGAAAGTGGCAGGCTCCGAACCGTCTCCGGTGCGTGCGGCCATTTCGGCGATGTGGGCGGCGTAGTTCTTACCCACGCACACCACCTTGGTCGCGAGGATCGGGGCGAGCAGGCGCACATCGGCCAGCGGCCACTGCCGACCCGTGAACTGGGGGTTGCCGAACGGGTGCTCGGCGATTTCCCGCGCGATCGCATGAGCGGGGTCGTCGGGTGGACCCTCGACGCTGACGAAGGCGACACCGTCGGGGCTGGCGATTCGGCCAAGGCGCATGGCGTTCAGCCTAGTAGCCGGCCTGGTAGCGGCCGCCGACCGCTCCCACGACAGCCTTGTCTCGGCATATGAGAACACGATTCAGCATGGTGAGATCGCTGTGCCACGATGGTCCGATGTCCGCCGAGCCGCTCACCACCGCCCGTCGATGGTCGTTGCTGTGTATCGCGCTGGCGGCGACGACGAGCGCCAACGTGTTCATCAATGGTGCGGCCTTCCTCATTCCGACGCTGCACAGCGAGAGGGGCCTGGACCTCGCGGCGGCCGGTCTGCTCTCGGCGATGCCGGGCTTCGGGCTGGTGACCACGTTGATCGCGTGGGGTTATGTCGTCGACCGCTACGGCGAGCGCATTGTGCTGACGGTCGGCTCGGTGCTGATATCCGCGGCCGCCTTCGCCGCTGCGTTCTCCGAATCCCTGGTCGGCGTGGGCGCTTTCCTGTTCCTCGGCGGTATGGCGGCCGCGAGCAGCAACTCGGCCAGCGGCCGGTTGGTGGTCGGCTGGTTCCCGGTCAAACAACGCGGCCTGGCCATGGGGATCCGGCAGACGGCCACCCCGTTGGGCGTCGGGTTGGGAGCACTGGTGATTCCGCGGCTGGCCGAAAGCCACGGTGTGACCGGTGCGTTGCTGTTTCCAGCGGGGGTGTGCGCGGTGTCGGCACTGGTGTGCCTGGTCGCGGTGATCGATCCGCCACGGCCGCCGCGTTCCGAGGCGCCGATCGAACATCTCACGAACCCCTATCGAGGCTCTTCGGTGCTGTGGCGTATTCACGCCGTCTCGGTGTTGCTCGTCGTGCCCCAGGCGGTGGTGTGGACATTCACGCTCGTGTGGTTGATGTCCGAGCACGGTTGGTCGGCCGGCTCGGCCGGCCTACTCGTCATGGTGGCCCAATTGCTCGGTGCCGGAGGACGTATCGCGGCGGGGCATTGGTCCGACCGGTTGGGTCAACGGCTTCGCCCGATCCGTGCGATTGCCGCCGCCGCGGCGCTCAGCATGGCAGCACTCGCGTTGTCGGACTGGTTGAACTCCCCCGTCGCGGTGGCGGCGATGGTGGTCGCCTCGGTGATCACGGTGTCCGACAACGGTTTGGCGTTCACCGCCATCGCCGAGATCGCCGGGCCGTTCTGGAGCGGCCGCGCCCTGGGCACCCAGAACACCAGCCAGCATCTCGCGTCGGCCGTCGCGGCCCCCACGTTCGGGGCGTTGATCGGGGTTGCCGGTTATCCGGCGGCGTTCGCCGTCTGCGCGTTGTTCCCGCTGGCGGCGATCCCGCTCGTGCCCCCTGACCCCTCGGGTTCGCCGGAACCTGCGCGGGGGCTGTGATTCGGTGGCCGACTTCGGGCGGGGCTGTTCACGCCGGCGTCCTCAGTCTCCCCCGGAACCACTCCTGCCATTGCCCGCCTACGAGCGAATAATTCGCTGGCAGCGAATTATTCGCTGAGAGCTGGGCAGTACGGGGACGTAGTCGCCGGGGGTAGTGAGCGTCCGGAGTGCCCGGGCACCCGAGGGTCTGGGCGGCCAAAGCACCTGAGTGTCCGGAGTGCCCGGGCACCCGAGAGGTTCTGAGGCCGCCGTGGCACCTGAGCGCCCAGGGGTATCTGGAGCGGCGTGCCGCCGAAATCGATAGCGCCCTGGTTATAGGCCTTGCCTATAGATAGCCCGCGATCCGGTCGCCGACAGCGGTGGTGGACAGCTTCTGGTCACCGCGCGTGGCCAGATGCTGCTCGACGGCTTTGTCGACGCGCGCGGCCGCATCCGTCTCGCCGACATGGGCCAGCAGCAATGCGACCGACATGATCGCCGCAGTCGGGTCGGCGATCCCCCGGCCCGCGATGTCGGGGGCGCTGCCGTGCACGGGTTCGAACATCGACGGATTGGTGCGCGTGGCATCGATATTGCCGCTGGCCGCCAGCCCGATACCCCCGCACACCGCGGCCGCGAGGTCGGTGACGATATCGCCGAACAGGTTGTCGGTGACGATCACATCGAAACGGCCCGGGTCGGTGACGAGGTGGATGGTCGCGGCGTCGACGTGCTGGTAGGCGACCTCGACGTCTCCGAAGTCGGCGGCGACCTCCTGAACGGTGCGCCACCACAACGCGCCTGCGAAGGTCAGGACGTTGTTCTTGTGCACCAGCGTCAGATGTTTGCGACGTTGCTGGGCGCGGACGAACGCGTCCTCTACGACACGACGCACACCGAAAGCGGTATTGACGCTGACCTCGGTGGCGACCTCATGCGGTGTCCCGACACGGATCGCGCCGCCGGTACCGGTGTAGGGACCCTCGGTGCCTTCCCGCACGACGACGAAGTCGATGTCGGGGTTGCCCGCCAGCGGGCTGTTCACGCCGGGATAGAGACGGCCGGGCCGCAGGTTGACGTGGTGGTCGAGTTCGAACCGGATGCGTAGCAGGAGACCGCGTTCGAGCACGCCGCTGGGTACCGACGGGTCACCGATCGCGCCCAGCAGGATCGCGTCATGCCCGCGGAGCTCGTCGAGCACGGTGTCGGGCAGCACCTCCCCGGAGGCGTGGTACCGGCGGGCGCCGAGGTCGTAAGGCGTCTTGTGCACGCCGGGAAGCACCGCGTCGAGAACCTTGACGGCCTCCCCGACGACCTCCGGGCCGATCCCATCGCCCGCGATGATCGCCAGCTTCATGGCCGAACTCACGACAGATCAACCACTTCCAGCATCTTCGCCCCGACTTCTTCGGCGATGGTGGACCGGACATCGGCGGGAACGTCGCGGTCGATACGCAGCAGGATGGTCGCGCCGGGACCTTCGGCGTCCTCGCTCAACTGGGCGGCGTGGATGTTGATGCCCGCCGACCCGAGGACGGTGCCGATCTTGCCGAGCGTGCCCGGCTGGTCGACGTAGTTGACGATCAGGTAGATGCCCTCGGCGCGCAGGTCGAAATTGCGCCCGTTGATCTGGACGATCTTTTCCACCAGGTCGGTGCCGGTCAGCGTGCCCGCGACATTTGCGGTGGAACCGTCGGCGTAGACGGCCCGCACGTCGACCACGCTGCGGTGGTTGGGACTTTCGCTCGCGGTGCTGATCTCGGCCTGCACGCCGCGCTCGGCGGCCAGCGCGGGTGCGTTGACGAATGTGACGGGATCTTCGATGATCGCCGAGAACAGTCCGCGCAACGCCGAAAGCCGAAGCACCTCAACGTCTTCGGCGGCAAGCTCACCCTTGACCTGCACCGCCAGCGACACCGGCAGCTCGTCGCACAACACTCCGACCAGCAAGCCGAGCTTGCGGACGAGATCGAGCCACGGCGCGACTTCCTCACCGACCACTCCCCCGCCGACGTTGACCGCGTCGGGAACGAACTCCCCGGCCAGCGCGAGCTTCACGCTGGCCGCGACATCGGTGCCCGCCCGGTCCTGCGCCTCGGCAGTGGACGCGCCGAGATGCGGGGTCACCACGACCTGCGGCAGCTCGAACAGGGGGCTCTCGGTCGTGGGCTCGGTGGCGAACACGTCGATGCCGGCCGCGCGCACATGACCGGAGCGCACCGCTTCGGCCAGGGCGTCCTCGTCGATCAGGCCACCGCGGGCGGCGTTGACGATGATCACGCCGGGCTTGGTCTTGGCCAGCGCCTCCTTGCCGATCAGTCCTGCGGTCTCCGGCGTCTTCGGCAGGTGTACCGAGATGAAGTCCGCGCGCTCCAACAACTCGTCGAGGCTCAGCAGCTCGATGCCGAGCTGTGCAGCGCGGGCCGCCGACACGTACGGGTCGTACGCGACGACGTGGGTGCCGAACGCGGCCAGGCGCTGAGCCACCAACTGACCGATGCGGCCCAGACCGACCACGCCGACGGTCTTGCCGTAGATCTCGGTGCCCGAGAACGACGAGCGCTTCCAGGTGTGCGCGCGCAGCGACGCATCGGCGGCCGGGATCTCGCGTGCCGCGGACAGCAGCAGGGCCAGGGCGTGCTCGGCCGCGCTGTGGATATTCGAGGTCGGTGCGTTGACGACCAGCACGCCGCGGGCGGTGGCGGCGTCCACGTCGACGTTGTCGAGCCCCACTCCGGCACGGGCGACGATCTTGAGCTTGGGCGCGGCGGCGAGCACCTCGGCGTCGACGGTCGTCGCGGAGCGCACCAGCAGCGCGTCGGCGTCGGCCACCGCGGCGAGCAGCTTGGGCCGGTCCGGACCGTCGACCCAACGGACTTCCACCTGGTCACCGAGGGCGGCGACCGTCGATTCGGCCAATTTGTCGGCGATCAATACAACGGGCAGACTCACGCGGTCAGCCTAATGGGCTTGAATGTTCGGGTGGTGGGCGGGAGAAGCGCAAGCGTGGATGTCACCGTCGTCGGCAGCGGACCCAACGGTTTGGCGGCGGCCGTCATCTGCGCCAGGGCCGGGTTGTCGGTGCAGGTGCTCGAGGCGCAGCCGACCCTCGGCGGCGGGGCCCGCACACTTGCCGACCCGGAGTTTCCCGGCGTTTCCCACGACATCTGTTCGGCCGTTCACCCGCTCGCGCTGGCGTCGCCGTTCCTGGCCGAATTCGACCTGCCCGCCCGAGGCGTGAGCTTGCGGGTGCCCGAGGTCTCCTACGCCAATCCACTCCCCGGGGCGCGCGCCGCGATCGGCTACCACGACCTCGACCGAACCGTCGCCGAGCTCGAACACGGGCACTCGTGGCGCAGGTTCTTCGGACCCATGGTCGAAGGCGATGGCGCCGTTCTCGACCTGCTGCTCGGCGACAAACGATCGGTGCCGAGCAACCCGATCGCCGCCGTCCAGGTGGCGAGCAGGCTGCTCGAACAGGGCACCCCCGCATGGAGTGCGCTCAAGGGCGCCGACGCTCGCGCGTTGTTCAGCGGCGTTGCCGCGCATGTGATCTCGCGTATGCCGTCCCTGGTGTCGGCGGGTGGGGGCCTGATGTTGGCCACGCTCGCGCACACCGTCGGCTGGCCCATCCCCGTCGGGGGAAGTCAGGCCATCGTCGATGCGCTGATCTCGGATCTGCGGGCGCACGGTGGTGTGATCACGGCCGACCAGGAAGTCACCGAACCACCCGAGGGTGTCGCACTTTTCGACACCGCGCCGACCGCGCTGGCTCACATTTACGGCGACAAGCTGCCCCGCCGCTATGCGAAAGCGTTGCAGCGGTATCGATTCGGCCCCGGTGTGGCCAAGGTCGACTTCGTGCTCTCCGAGGATGTGCCCTTCACCGACGAGCGCTTACGGCAGGCCCCCACGCTGCACATGGGTGGCACCCGGGAACAGATGGCACACGCCGAACGCGAGATCGCCGCCGGGCGGCACCCCGAGTGGCCGATGGTGCTCGCCGCCCAGCCGCACCTGGAGGATCCGAGTCGTATCGACGCCGAGGGCCGGCGACCGTTGTGGACCTACGCGCACGTCCCGAACAGTTCGACCGTCGACCAGGCCGAGCGGGTCACCGCCATCTTCGAACGCTTCGCGCCCGGCTTCCGCGACATCGTGGTGGCCGTCCGATCCGTTCCCGCCGCACGCCTGGCAGAACACAACGCCAACCTGGTCGGCGGCGACATCGGCGTCGGCGGCAACACCCTCATGCATGCGCTGACGGGGCCGACCCCCCGACTCAACCCCTGGACCACACCCATCCCCAAGGCATATCTGTGCTCGTCGGCCACGCCACCGGGCGGAGGCGTGCACGGTATGGCCGGCTACTTCGCCGCACGCACAGTGTTGCGGCGCGAGTTCGGCATCAAGACGATGCCCGCACTGTCTCCCTGAGCGGACGCCCCTTACCTATCGATGCAAATTCGATGCATAGGTGTCGGCCAGAGGGGGTACCCCGGTTGAGTTCGACCGATTCGGGTACCTGTCATCGCATCGAGTAAAGGGGACGCTGCTTGAGCGGTATCAACGGAAACACGCAGACCCCGCTCCTGTCGGTGTCAGACCTCCCCGCTCCGCCAAAAGGGCTGATGACCAGGGCCTTTCCCGAATGGCGCGACGCCATACGCGACGAGGTGCTTGGGTCCCTCAACGAATTCGTCACTACGCGCTGCGCCGACGATCTCAAGTCGGCCGGTGTCGATATCGCCGCCGACGTCCTGAGCGATTTCGTCGACGGCGGAAAGTGCGTCCGCTCGACGTTCGTCTACCTGGGCTGGCTGTGCAACGCCGACGACGATCCCGGGGCGCTGCGGGCTGCGGCGAGCTTCGAACTGCTGCACGCGTTCGCCCTGTTGCAGGACGACGTGATGGACGGCTCCGCGCTGCGGCGCGGGCGACCATCGGCGCATGTGAGGTTCGCGCAGTGGCACCGCGAGCGGGCGATGTCGGGTTCACCCGACCGCTTCGGTGAAGCCGCGGCCGTCCTTCTCGGCGATCTGTGCCTGGTGTGGGCGCAACAGATGCTGCGGGAAAGCGGCATCGGCGAGGCCGCGCTGGCGCGGGGCTGGCACAGGTACGACGCGATGCGCACCGAACTCGCCGTCGGCCAGTTCGCCGACCTGGTCAACGACGCCGCCGAATTCCCCGAGTGGGAACGGGTTCTCGATGTGCTGCGGCGCAAGTCGGGCAACTACACCGTGCGCAGACCGCTCGAGATCGGCGCCGACATGGCCGGATGCCCGCCGCGCGTGCTGATGTTGCTCGGCGAGTACGGCGAAGCGGTCGGCGAGGCCTTCCAGCTGCGCGACGATGTGCTCGGCATCTTCGGGTCCCCCGAGATCACCGGCAAGCCGGCCGGCAGCGACCTCTTCGAGCACAAGGCGACCAGCGTCGTGGTGGCCGCCTACCGCCTCGCGGACGCGAGCCTCCGCCGCGACCTCACCCGTCTGATGAGCGCCCCCGACCTGGACGACGAGGACATCCGCCGGTGGCGCGAACTGATCGTCGCGACCGGCGCACTGGAATGGGTTGAACAGCTGATCGATTCGCGGCTCACCCGCGCACTCGAGCTGATCGACACCCGGCAACTGAATCCGTTGATCCGCACCGCGCTTGCCGACATGGCCGTCGCCTGCAGCGAACGGGCCGCATGATGCGCACCGTCGCGGGCCGCACCGACCACGTCGTGGTGGTCGGCGCAGGGTTGTCCGGGCTGTCGGCGGCGCTACAGCTCGCCGGACGAGGTCGACGCGTGACGGTCCTCGAACGCGGACATCACCCGGGAGGGCGCGTCGGCCGCGCCGATGTCGACGGGTACCGCCTCGACACCGGCCCGACCGTGCTGACGATGCCCGACATCATCGACGACGCATTCGCCGCCGTCGGCGAGACCGCCGCGGACCGACTGGAGCTGATGAACGTCGACCCCGCCTACCGTGCGTCGTTCACCGACGGCAGCTCACTTCACGTCCGCACCGAAGCGGGCGCGATGGCCGCCGAGATCGAGGGCTTCGCCGGTCCCGACCAAGCGGAGGGTTATCTGCGCCTTCGCGATTGGCTGACCAAGCTGTACCGCGTCGAGTTCGACGGGTTCATCGCCGCGAACTTCGACTCACCGCTGTCGCTTCTGACGCCGCAGCTCGCCCGGCTGACCGCCATCGGCGGTTTCCGGCGGTGGGACAGGATGGTGCGCCGATTCATCAGCGATGAGCGACTGCAGCGGGTGTTCACCTTTCAGGCGTTGTACGCGGGTGTGCCGCCGCACCGGGCGCTGGCGGTGTACGCGGTGATCGCCTACATGGACACGATCTCCGGCGTGTACTTCCCCCGCGGTGGCGTGCGGGCGTTGCCCGATGCGCTGGCCGCGGCCGCGTCCGACGCCGGTGTCGAATTCCGTTATGGCTCGGCGGTTTCGGCGTTGGAGCGCACCGGCGACCGGGTGGTCGCAGTGCACACCGAGGGCGGTGAGCGGGTCACCGCCGACGCGGTGGTGCTGACCACCGAACTGCCCGACACCTACCGGTTGCTCGGTCGCACGCCGCGACGTGCGCTGCCGCTGCGGCCCGCCCCGTCGGCGGTGGTGGCCCACGTCGGCTGCCGCGCAGTGGGTCCGGACGTCGGACACCACACCATCGTCTTCGGGAACGAGTGGGAGAAGACGTTCACCGACATCATTGACGACGGACGCGTGATGTCGGACCCGTCGCTGCTGGTGACGCGGCCCACCGCCGGCGACCCGTCGCTGGCACCCACGGGCCGGGATCTGCTGTACGTCCTGGCTCCCGCCCCCAACCTCGCAGTCGGCCATATCGATTGGGCGTCGGCGCGCGACGATTACGTGCGGCACATGATGGACGTGGTGAGCTCGCGGCTCCCGCAGGTGGGGCTCGACCCCGAGGTGCTGCACGTGGTGGATCCCGCGGACTGGGCACGCCAGGGGATGGCCGCGGGAACCCCGTTCGCGTTGGCCCACACGTTCGGCCAGACCGGCCCGTTCCGTCCCGCCAACACCGTTCGCGGCGTCGCCAACGTGGTGTTGGCGGGTTCGTCGACCGTTCCGGGAGTCGGCGTGCCGACCGCGCTGCTGTCCGGGCGGCTGGCGGCCGACCGAATCACCGGCCTGCCAGTCCGGCGGGCCCGAAGCCAGGTGGTGCAAGCATGATCGGTTCCGAACTCGACGCCGCGGGCGTACACGACCCGGCACTGCGCGAGGCCTATCGCCGTTGCCGCACGATCAACGCCGAACACGGCCGCACCTTCTTCTTGGCCACCCGGCTGCTCGCACCCGAACAGCGCCCCGCCGTGCACGCGCTGTACGGGTTCGCCCGCCGCGCCGACGACATCCTCGACGACTTCGATCCCGTCATCAGCATGGACGAACGCGCCGATCAGTTGCAGCGGCTGGCCACACAACTGTTCAACCGGCTCGCGCAGGGCAGCACCGACGACGCTGATCCTTGCCTGGCCGCGGTAGTGCACTGCGCCCGTCGGTACGGCATCCCGTGGGAACTGTTCGACGACTTCCTCGGCTCCATGCGCATGGACCTGACCGTCACCGACTACCCCGACCGCGCCGCCCTCGATCGCTACATGTACGGCTCGGCGGAGGTCATCGGTCTCCAACTGCTCCCCGTACTGGGCACCGTCGGCCCGCTCGAAGAGGCCGCGCCGTATGCGGCAGCACTCGGAAAAGCGTTCCAGCTCACGAATTTCCTGCGCGACATCGACGAAGACCTCGAGCGCGGCCGGGTCTATCTGCCCGCCGACGAACTCGCCGCACACGGGGTCGACCGGGATGTGCTGACCTGGTGCCACGAGAACCGGCGTACCGACGCGAAGGTGCGCCGGGCGCTGGTCGAACAGCACGCCATCAACCGGCGCGTGTACGACTTCGCGCGGCGCGGCATCGCCCACCTGAGCCCGCGGTCGCGCCCCTGCGTGTCGGTCGCCCTCACCCTGTACTCGGAAATCCTGGACCGTATCGAGCAAATCGACTTCGCCGTGTTCAGCCAGCGCGCCACCGTCGGCACAACTCGCCGCATCCGCGTCGGGTGCGCCGGACTACTCAAGGCGTGGAGGGCACGGCGACAGGTACCGAAGGCGTGACGATGGACAACTGGCACTACCTGTTGGTTCTGGCCGCCTGCCTGCTGATCACCGCGCCGTTGGAGATCTTCGGCGACGGCGTGTACCGGCAGGCGCGGCGCGCCGCGGCCGCGATCCTGCCCGTGGCAGCCGTATTCGTGCTCTGGGACGTGATCGCCATCTTCGCCGACGTGTGGACGTACAACTCGAAGTACGTCACCGGGATCGACATCCCCGGCGTCATGCCGATCGAAGAACTGCTGTTCTTCATCGTGATCCCACTGTGCGGATTGTTGACCTACAACGCCGTCACCACGATCCTGACCTGGTTGCAACGGACGCGGGATCGTGTGGAGCAAGCCAAATGACCGGACTCGGATACACGGTGCCCGCCGTGCTCGCGGTGATCGCCGTGTGCGTTCTGGAATTGGGCGTACTACGCACCGGACTGTTCCGTAAGCCCGCGTACTGGATCTCGATGGCGATCGTCCTCGGATTCCAGACACCGGTCGACGGTTGGCTCACCAAGCTCAGCGCACCCATCGTCATCTACGACGAACGGCACACCAGCGGTATCCGATTCCCGTTCGACATACCGGTCGAGGACTTCCTTTTCGGCTGGGCCATGGTCACCGCGGTGTTGTTGCTGTGGGAACGCCAGCGGTTGCGCACACAGAGGAGGAACGTGTCGTGAACGTCAATGCGGGTCGTGACGCCGGCGACCCCGTGGATGTTCCCGCCGCCTTCGACGAGGGGGCACCGGCCTACGACACGCTGGTCGACTCCAATCCCGGATACCATGAGCACCTGCGAATTTCGGCGCAGCGGATGCGGCTGCCCGATGACGGTCGCGGGCTGCGTCTGCTCGATGCCGGATGCGGCACCGGCGCATCGACCGCGGCGCTGCTGTCGGTGGCGCCGCACGCGGAGATCGTCGGTGTCGACGGTTCGGACGGCATGCTGGAGGTGGCGCGGGCCAAACAATGGCCGCCGTCGGTGCGGTTCGTCCACAGCCGGATCGAGGACCTCGCCGCCGCAGGCGTGAGCGGACCGTTCGACGGCATCTTCGCCGCCTACCTCATCCGCAACCTCCCCGACCCCGACGCCCAACTGCGTGGGTTCCGCGCACTGCTGCGCCCGGGAGCGACGCTGGCCGTTCACGAGTACTCGGTGCGCGACTCGCGGCTCGCGACCGCTGTGTGGAACGCCGTGTGCGCCACCATCATCATCCCCAGCGGACGTCTCCGCAGCGGTGACGCCTCGCTGTACCGGTACCTGCGGCGCAGCGTGAACCGCTTCGACGGGGCCGCCGATTTTCGTGATCGCCTGCGCCGCAGCGGCTTCACCGCCGTGCACAGCGAGACGATGCCGGGCTGGCAGCGCAACATCGTGCACACCTTCCTCGCCGAGGCCCCGCGATGACCGATCCGCACCGCATCACGCACTCCGCACCGCCGCCCGACCAGGTAGTGCCGTTCGACAAACCACACGTGGTCGTCGTCGGCGGGGGGATCGCGGGCTTGGCCGCGGCCACCGGTCTGGCCGAACGCGGTGTGAGCGTCGACATCCTCGAGCGCGAGACGTATCTCGGCGGTCGCGTCGGAGGATGGACCGATTCGCTCGACGACGGCGCCCCCGTCGCGATGAACCGCGGATTTCACGCCTTCTTCCGGCAGTACTACAACCTGCGAAACCTGTTGCGGCGCATCGATCCGGCATTGGGCATGCTCACCGCGGTCTCCGACTACCCGTTGGTCGACGCGCACGGTCGACGCGACACGTTCCGCGGTCTGCCGCAAACGCCACCGTGGAACGCGGTGGCCTTCGCGCTGCGCAGCCCCACGTTCCGGTTTCGTGACCTGATGCGGCTCAACGCACGCGCCGCGGCGCCCCTGGCCGCGGTGTCGGTCCCCGAGATCTATGACCGTCTCGACCACGTCGACGCCGATACCTTCCTACGCGACATCAACTTTCCCGAACCCGCTCGCCACCTGGCCTTCGAGGTCTTCTCGAGGAGCTTCTTCGCCGAACCGACCAACCTCTCGGCCGCCGAACTGGCGACGATGTTCCACATCTACTTCCTGGGCTCCAGCGAGGGCCTGGTCTTCGACGTGGCGGTTTCGAACTTCGATACGGCGCTGTGGGATCCGCTGCGCGCCTACCTGCAATCGCTGGGAGCCGGTGTACACACCGGCGTCTCGGTGACCGAGATACGCGCCGGTGACCGCTTCGCGGTGCACTCCGACGGTGGCGATCGCATCGAGGCCGACGGGGTGGTGCTCGCCACCGATGTCTCGGGCCTGCAGCACATCGTCGGCAATTCGGCGGCACTCGGCGATGACGAATGGCGGTCCCGGATCGCCGCGATGGGCACGGCCGCGCCGTTCGTCGTGCAGCGACTGTGGTTGGACCGGCCCGTCGATCCAGACCGTGCGGCTTTTCTCGGGACGGGCGGCCGACCGCCGCTGGACAATGTGAGTGTGCTGGACAGATACGAGCGGGAGGCGGCGACGTGGTCGCGCCGAACCGGCGGCTCGGTGGTGGAGCTGCACTCGTATGCGGTGACCGGCAGTACGGACGATGTGCTCGAGCGGTTGCCGGTGCGGATGCGCGAGCTGTATCCAGAAACGGTCGGCGCCAAGGTTGTCGGTGAACGGGTGCTGTGCCGACAGGACTGCCCGCGCTTCGCCCCCGGTGACTTCGCGCACCGCCCCACGGTCTCTACCCCGCAGGCCGGCCTGGTACTGGCCGGTGACGGTATCCGCATCGACCTGCCGGTCGCGCTGATGGAGCGGGCCGCCACCACCGGCTGGTCGGCGGCCAACCTGCTGCTGAAGCGCTTCGGCCTCACCGGCCACGACCTCCAGACGGTACCCACCCAGGGTCGCTTCGCGCCCCTGCGTCGGCTGGCCGAAAGGCAGTACGCATGACCATGCTCTCCGAACTCAAGGCGCGGTTGGCGAAAACCACGCCGTTCGAACTACTTCCACGCACCACGTGGTCCGGCCAACGGCCGACGTACGACGACGCCCAGCCGTCGTTGATCCACAGCGCCCTGCGCCGTTCGCAGCGCAGGCCCAGCGGCAACTGGTACGCGTTCGCGGCCAGCGACACCATCGGCAAACGACCGGTCAGCGCCACGGTCGGCGGAATCGAACTGGTCGCCTGGCGCGGCAACGACGGCAGTCTCGCGGTCGGCCCGTCGTCCTGCCCGCACCTCGGCGCGGACCTGTCCACCGGGACCGTCGAGTGCGGCACCTTGATCTGCCCGTGGCACGGCCTGCGCTTCGACGGCGGCCGGACCTGGACCTGGCGACCCTACCCCGCCCACGACGACGGTGTGCTCGCATGGGTGCGGCTCGACGCGCTCGGCGGCGAAACCCCCACGGAGGCACCGATACTGCCGAGGCGGCCCGACACACCGCGGCTGTCGGCAGTGACGCGGTTGGTCGGCACCTGTGAGCCCAGCGACGTGATCGCCAACCGGCTCGATCCGTGGCACGGGGCGTGGTTCCACCCGTACTCGTTCACGCGGCTGGACGTGCTGTCGGCCCCGGCCGCCGACGACGATCTCCCCGAAGACGCCGACCGCTTCCTCGTCGCGGTCACCTTCCGCATCGGGCAACTCGGCGTCCCGGTGATCGCGGAATTCACCACACCGGAGCCGCGCACCATCACCATGCGCATCATCGACGGCGAAGGTGCGGGAAGCGTGGTCGAGACGCACGCGACGCCCCTCGGTCCCGACCGGGACGGCGCTCCGCGCACCGCGGTCATCGAGGCGGTCATCGCACACTCCGACCGTCCCGGATTCGCGCACGCGCTTCGGGGCGCGCCGTTGATCACACCGTTCATGCGATATGCGGCCACCCGCTTGTGGCGTGACGATCTGGCCTACGCCGAACGGCTCTACCGGCAACGCTCGCAGCTCTGAGCTGTTTTGCTTGGCGGCGCCCGGGTATACCGCCACAGATGAGCAAGGACATCCACAAAGGCGACAAGGTGCAGTGGAAGAGCCACGGCACCAACGTGACTGGCACCGTCGAGGAGAAGATCACCTCGGACACGCAGGCCGCGGGTCGCACGGTGCGCGCCGACGCCGACAACCCGCAGTATCGGGTGCGCAGTGACAAGAGCGGCCGCGACGCGGTGCACAAGCCGGAAACGCTGAAGAAGAAGTAGCCACTCCGCCGCAGCGTCCGAGCCAACGGGTGGCGTTACTCGCTCACGAACCGGGACCCGGCCCCTGCGCGTAGGGCTCGTCGAGAAGCGGTATCTGCTCCATCGCCCACGGGCTGATCGACCAGGGCAACCCGACCGCCGAGCGCAGTTGTTCCCAGGAGACCCACATCCACTCCATGACCTCGGCTGGATCCGGCCGCAGCCGCCCGTCGCACCGGGCGAAGAACACCGGACAGATCTCGTTCTCGACCGTGCCGTCGGCCGCGACCGCGCGGTACCGGAAGTGCGGTAGCACGCACTCCGGCGATTGGATCGATACGCCCAACTCCTGGACGGCGCGGCGGCGCACCGCATCCTCGACCTGCTCCCCCGGCGCGGGGTGACCGCAGAAGGAGTTGGACCACACACCCGGCCATGTCGTCTTGTTCAGTGCGCGACGGGTCAGAAGCACGCGACCGTCCTCGTCGAACAGGTAGCAGGAAAACCCGAGGTGCAGCGGTGTCGCGGCGTGGTGCACGGTCGTTTTCGCTGCGCTGCCGATCTCGCGCCCCTCTTCATCGAGAAGGACGACACACTCGTTGGCCGTGGCCCTGCTCGTCGTGGTCACTGAAGACACCTCATGTGTGTACCCAAATCCGCCGGGCTAACCGACGCACAGTCGATGCAACCCGGTCATCGGGTGCCGACACACCATTCGAGGGCCTCACGCAGGCTGTGCACGCGCGCGGCCCCGTCGACGCCGGCGGCCTCCCACCCGGTGCCGCCGAGCACGACGTCGGCCTCCGCGGTGGCCGCCGTGACCATCTCCATGTCGGCGGTCTCGGGGGTGTGTGACCACAGCACCACCCGCGCGGACGGCCGCACGCGGCCGATCGCCTCGGTCAGCGCCGCCATCGGAACGTCGGCACCGAGCATCACCGCACCGCGTCCCCGCTCGGCGAGGGCGGCGCGAAGTGCCTCGAGCGGCAACACATGCGCTTCGTGCGCGGTGCACGCCAGGATGAGCGCGGTTGATGCGTCGCGGCGCATGAGCGGAGCCGCGTGCAGTGAGCGCGACACCGCCCACGACAGGGCGTGCTCGACGTCGACGCAGCCGCCGTCCTCGTCCTGTCTGCTCACGATCGCCGCGAACGCCGGCCGGACCAGCAGGTCCCATGTGTCGACCACTCCGAAGTGACGCAGGTGGGCCTCCAGGAGCCGACCCAGCGAGGCGAGGTCGAGTTCGAATGCGGCCGACAGCAATGCGTCCGCGTCTCCGCGGCGCGGCGCTACGGCCCCGGTCGCGACTCGGGCAGCGCTGCGGGGGCTGGTGCCCTGCCCGATGAGCTGGTGCATGTGCTGCACGGCGGCGACGTCGTTGTCGCTGTAGAGCCGGTGTCGACCCGGGTGGTGCTGCGACGGCCCGACGCCGTAGCGCTGGCTCCAGCTGCGCAGCGTCGCGGTCGGTACGCCGACGCGTTCGGCCACCACGCGGACGGTGTACCGCGGTGTGTCAGCGTCATCCATGGGGCCTGCTAACTGGGGTTTCGGCCTAGCGAGGGTTCACCGATAGCACTACGAGCAAACCATCAATGCGGAAGCGATGCACAGTTCGTTATCTGGATATGGTTGCGGTCGGAACCGGGTACTTCTAGCCCCATGACCCAGAAGGACGAACAACACAGCCGACCCGAAGGAGTCGACGACGCGACCGTCGAGGCCGTCGGCGAAGTCTCGGAGGCATTGGAGTGGGTGGAACGCGCACGCGGCCATCTGTATTCGTTCCACCAGCTGATGGGTCGCGCCGACCTTCAGCTCGGCGAGGCGTGTGACAAGCTGCGCGACGCCGGCCACGACGGCGTCGCCGAACGTCTGGAGTCCGAACTCGTCGGCCGCAACGTGCTTTACGGTCGCTGGACCTTCCAGATCGTCGAGGACTTCGACGACAACTACTGGTCGGTGTTCCGCGACCATGAACGCCAGGTGCGCGACGAACTACAGCAGGGCCGCAGACACGTGTTCGAGTCCGAGATGAAGGAGCGGCGCCGCACCCAGGGTCGCCCCGGGCACGAGCACCGCCCCTGATCCGTGTGACTTGTGGAGCGGTAGCGGCGGTGAGCGCCGCTGCGGCTCCACAAATCGCGGCTTAAGCCGTCTCGGTGATGGGCCGGTCCACCCAGCTCATCAGGTCGCGTAGCTTCTTGCCGGTCACCTCGATCGGATGCTCGGCGTTCTTCTTGCGCAGCGCCTCGAGCTCCTTGTTACCGCCCTCGACGTTGGCCACGAGTTTCTTGACGAAGGTGCCGTCCTGAATCTCGGAGAGAATGGCGCGCATCCGCTCCTTGGTGTCGGCGTCGATCACCCGCGGCCCGGAGAGGTAGCCGCCGAACTCCGCGGTGTCGGACACCGAGTAGTTCATCCGCGCGATGCCACCCTCGTACATCAGGTCCACGATCAGCTTGAGCTCGTGCAGCACCTCGAAGTACGCCAGCTCCGGCGCGTACCCGGCCTCGACCATGACGTCGAAACCGGTCTTGACGAGTTCCTCTGTGCCGCCGCACAACACGGCCTGCTCGCCGAACAGGTCGGTCTCGGTCTCGTCTTTGAACGTGGTCTTGATGACGCCTGCGCGGGTGCCGCCGATGCCCTTGGCGTACGACAGTGCGAGCGCCTGCCCCTCACCCTTGGGGTCCTGATCGATCGCGATCAGACACGGCACGCCCTTGCCGTCGACGAACTGCCTGCGCACCAGGTGGCCCGGCCCCTTCGGGGCGACCATGCCGATCGTCACGTTGGCCGGCGGCTTGATCAGGTCGAAGTGGATGTTGAGGCCGTGCCCGAAGAACAGCGCGTTGCCGTCTTCGAGGTTGGGTTCGATGTCGCCTGCGAAGATCTCGGCCTGTGCGGTGTCGGGCGCGAGCAACATGATGACGTCGGCCCACTTGGCGACCTCGGCGGGCGTGTCGACCTCGAGGCCCTGCTCGGTGACCTTCTCGCGCGACTTCGACCCCTCCTTGAGGCCGACCTTCACCTGCACGCCGGAGTCGCGCAGGCTCAGCGAGTGCGCGTGACCCTGGCTGCCGTAGCCGATGACGCCGACCTTGCGTCCCTGGATGATCGACAGGTCCGCGTCGTCGTCATAGAACATCTCTACTGCCACTGAATTTCCTTATCTACTCAATTGATTGGGGACTGGTCGGGTTGAGTTGTGGGCTACTCGTCTCGATCCTGCGCTTACTTCGTGGTCCCGATGCTTCGTGGGCCGCGTGACAGGGACACCACACCGGACTGCACGATCTCGCGGATTCCGAAGGGCTCCAACACCCGCAGCAGCGCCTCGAGCTTCTCGGGTGTACCGGTCGCCTCGACGGTCAACGACTCGGTCGATACGTCGACGACCTTCGCGCGGAACAGGTTCACCGCCTCGATGACCTGCCCGCGGGTCGACGCGTCGGTGCGCACTTTGATCAGCGCGAGCTCGCGCGAGACCGAGTTCTCTTCCTCCTGCTCGACGATCTTGATCACGTTCACCAGCTTGTTGAGCTGTTTGGTGATCTGCTCGAGCGGCGCCTCGTCGACGCTGACGACGATCGTCATCCGCGACATGTTCTTCTGCTCGGTCGCACCGACGGCCAGGGACTGGATGTTGAAGCCGCGCCGCGAGAACAGCGACGCGACCCGCGCCAAGACACCCGGCTTGTCCTCAACCAGAACCGACAACGTCTGCGTAGCGGCGGTACTCATCAGGCGTGCCCTTCTTCTGGATCGTCGAACAGCGGGCGGATGCCGCGCGCGGCCTGGATCTCGTCGTTGCTCGTGCCCGCCGCGACCATGGGCCACACCTGAGCGTCTGCGCCGACGATGAAATCGATCACGACCGGTCGGTCGTTGATCTCGCGGGCCTGGCGGATCACGTCCTCGACGTCTTCGGCTCGCTCGCAACGTAATCCGACGCACCCGAGCGCCTCGGCGAGCTTGACGAAGTCGGGGATGCGATGCGAGTGCGTGGCCAGATCCGTTTGGCTGTACCGCTCTTCGTAGAACAGCGTCTGCCACTGTCGCACCATGCCGAGGTTGCCGTTGTTGATCAGCGCCACCTTGATCGGCGCACCCTCCACGGCACAGGTGGCCAACTCCTGGTTGGTCATCTGGAAGCAGCCGTCGCCGTCGATGGCCCACACCTCGGCCTCCGGGCGGCCGAACTTGGCTCCCATCGCCGCGGGCACGGCGTAGCCCATGGTGCCCAGTCCGCCGGAGTTGAGCCATGTCTTGGGCTTCTCATAGGAGATGAACTGCGCGGCCCACATCTGGTGCTGGCCGACGCCTGCGACGTACACCGCGTCGGGCCCGGCCATCTTGCCCAGCGTCTCGATGACGTACTCCGGGGAAAGGCTGTCGTCGCTCTGCGGCCCGTAGCTCAACGGGTAGGTCGCCTGCACACCGCTCAGGTACTCCAGCCAGTTGTCGATCTTGATCGCGTCGGCGGTGCCGTCGCGGCGTAGCGCCACGACCAGCTCGGCGATCACGGCCTTGACGTCACCCACGATCGGCACGTCGGCGTGGCGGTTCTTGCCGATCTCGGCCGGGTCGATGTCGGCGTGGATGACCTTGGCTTCGGGCGCAAAGGAGTCCAGCCGCCCGGTCACCCGGTCGTCGAAACGGGTGCCCAGCGCGATCAGCAGGTCGCTGCGCTGCAGGGCGGCCACCGCGGACACCGTGCCGTGCATCCCCGGCATGCCCATGTTCTGCGGATGGCTGTCGGGGAACGCCCCGCGCGCCATCAGCGTGGTGACGACGGGAATTCCGGTCAGCTCGGCCAGCTCCAGCAGCTCCTCGCTGGCCTCACCGCGGATCACCCCGCCGCCGACGTAGAGCACCGGCTTGCGTGCGGCGGCGATCAGCTTGGCGGCCTCGCGGATCTGACGGTTGTGCGGTTTGGTGTTCGGCTTGTAGCCCGGCAGGTCGATGCGCGGCGGCCAGCTGAACGTGCACTGCCCCTGCAGAACGTCCTTGGGAATGTCGACGAGCACCGGTCCGGGGCGGCCCGAGGACGCGATGTGGAACGCCTCGGCGATGGCCTGCGGAATCTCGTCGCCGCTGCGCACCAGGAAGTTGTGCTTGGTGATCGGCATCGTGATGCCGGAGATGTCGGCCTCCTGGAACGCATCGGTGCCGATCAGGCCCCGTCCGACCTGGCCGGTGATCGCCACCACCGGAATGGAGTCCATGTGCGCGTCGGCCAACGGCGTGACGAGGTTGGTCGCGCCGGGTCCCGAGGTGGCCATCATCACGCCGACCTTGCCGGTCGCGTGAGCGTAACCGCTGGCCGCATGCCCCGCGCCCTGCTCGTGGCGGACCAGGACATGGCGCAGCTTCTTGGAATCGAACAGCGGGTCGTACACCGGCAGCACCGCGCCGCCGGGGATCCCGAAGATGGTGTCGACGTCGAGTTCCTCCAGCGACCGGATGACCGCCTGCGCACCCGTCATCTGTTGCGGCGCAGTGCGTTTGGCCGGTGCGGGCGCAGACTTGGCCGCCGGCCGCGTGGCATGTCCGTCGTCGGGCACGGTTGCCGCCACCTGCTCCAGCGGTCGGGTTGTTGGTGCGCTCACGGTGTTCGTTCTCCTAAATCCTTCTTCGGATCCGTCTCTAGGGTCTCAAATTCGGTGGTCGGGCAAGAAAAAACCCCCGTCAGCTGGGTCGCTGTACGAGGGTCGCGCGTTGATGCCGGAGTTATGCCCGAGTAAGGGCGAGCGCGGCATCAACGCGCTTCCCGATTACTACGAGCAACCCCAGGGCCTGCATAACCGTCGACGGTAGCCTCTGCACTGGTCACAGGTCAAATTGCGGCACGGTGCGAAGATGGCGGGGTGAGTCCGAAGGCCGCACCCGCTCCCGTCGTCATCCGCATCTCCCCCATGGCGCATTTCGCCGTCGCCTTTCTGGCGTTCAGCATGCTTTCGCTGGTCCTGGCGGGCCTCACCTGGGTGGCGGCCCTGCTGATCATCCCGATCGTGTTGTCGGTGTTCGTCGCGCGCTACCGCACCGTCGCCGACCGCGACCACGTGACGGCACGCACGCTCTGGGGCAGCGAGACCGTCGACTGGAGCGATATCGACGGCCTGCGGTTCGGCAAAGGCTCATCGGCCTACGCCCACCTGAAGGACGGCAGGGACGTGCGGCTGCCCGCGGTGACGTTCGCGACGTTGCCCCTGCTGACCGAAGCCAGCGGCGGGCGGGTGCCGAATCCGTATTCGAGGGATTAGGCGAACGGATTGCCGCCGTTGAGCAGCACCCAGATCGCCACACCCGCGCCTGCGCCGAGGACCAGCGCGCCGAGCGATCCGAGGAAGGGCCGGCGCGCCCAACCGCGTCCGGCGTCGAATCCGTACCTGCCGGGCCCGGTCAACACCAGCGCCGCCACCGCGCAGGCCAGGAACACCTTGTACTCGTGTCCATCGGTGAGGAAGTCCGACAGCCGCGCCTCCTCGTGCGCGACCATCGCCTCGGCCAGCACGCCGGTCACCAGATACGCCAGCGCACCGGCGGCGGCCACGGGCGTGAAGAGACCCAGGATGAGCAGCACCCCGGCGGCGATCTGCCCGAAGGCGCCGACGTAGGTCAGGATGTCGGCATAGCGGAAGCCCATATCGGACAGCTCCGCTTCCCAACCGTTGAGCCCGGGGCCACCCCACAGGCCGAACGCCTTCTGCAGGCCGTGGCCGATGAACAGGGCGCCCACCGCGAGCCGCAACAGCAGAAGGCCGAGGTCGAGGGTGCCGCGCCGCTCGGGGGCGACGCGGAACGGATCGGGGCCGACCTCCGCCGGTTCCGCCGAGTAGTCGAGTGCATGCCGTCCGCCGGGCTGCACGTACGGCAGCGGCTCGGGATCGTTGAGCAGTCCGAAGCCGGTGGAGACCGGCGCTCCGGTGTTCGAGTCGTAGTGCGGGATCGCGGTGGTCTCGAAGTCGCCGGCGTAGTTGGCCGACGGGAGATCGTCTTCAGGGTCGACCAGGCTCGCCGACACGGGCCGCCCGGGCGCGTCGTCGGGCCGTTGCCAGGCGCGTGGGTCATTGGAATGACTGGTCACCATGCCAGCGTAAGTGCTTGTCACCCGGTAGCCGGGTATTGGCGCGGTGCTTTCGGGGCCTTAATTCGCCGACGGTTCGCGGCGCGGTCCAGCGGGTGTGCGTGGCGAACACCTCCGAATGATCCGTAACCTGGCTCGCATGAAACTGCGCCGGCCGATGCGGGGTGTGCTCGCCGTGGCGTGCGCGGCGTTGCTCGTCGGGTCGGGGTGCGCACGATTCGACGATCTGCAGTCGCAACCGTTCACCACTGAGCCCCAGCTCGAGCCCGGCCCGACGTCGACACCTCCGCCACCGCCGCCGCTGCCCCCGACGCCGTTTCCGAAGGAGTGCCCGGCGCCCGGCGTCATGCAGGGCTGTCTGGAAAGCACCAGCGGCCTGATCATGCTGCCCGACAGCCAGTCGGCCCTGGTCGCCGAGCGCACGACCGGTGTGGTCAAGGAGGTGTCGGTACGGGCCGAGCCCAAGGTCAAGACGACGCTGCCGGTCGACGGGTCGGGCGACGGCGGGCTGATGGACATCGTGCTGTCGCCGACGTACCAGCAGGACCGGCTGATGTACGCCTACGTCAGCACCCCCACCGACAACCGCGTCATCCGCATCGCCGACGGGGACATCCCCAAGCCGATCCTGACCGGTATCCCGAAGGGCGCCACCGGTAACACCGGAGCGTTGATCTTCACCAGCCCGACGACGCTGCTCGTGCAGACCGGCGACGCGGGCAATCCCGCCGATGCCGCGAACCCGGGGTCGCTGGCCGGTAAGGCATTGCGGATCGAGCAGCCCACCACGGTCGACCAGGCCCCGACGACCACGGCGCTGTCGGGGTTGGGCGCCGCGGGCGGTATGTGCCTCGACCACTCGGACGGATCGTTGTACATCACCGACCGCGCCCCCTCCGGTGACCGGCTGCAGCGCATCACCAAGGATTCCAAGACCTCGACGGTGTGGACCTGGCCCGACCGGCCCGGTGTCGCGGGCTGCGCCGCGCTCGACGGGTCGGTCCTGGTCAACCTGGTCAACACCAAGCAGACCGTCGCGGTGCGGCTCGCACCCGAGACCGGCGCGGTGACCGGCGATCCCGAGGTGGTGCGCCAGGACCAGCACGGCCACGCCTGGGCGCTGGCGATGTCGCCCGACGGCAACATCTGGGGCGCCACGATCAACAAGACGGCCGGCGATGCGCAGAAGCTCGACGATGTCGTCTTCCCGCTGTTCCCGCAGGGCGGCGGGTTCCCGCGCAGTCCCGCGGACAACACGTAACCGCCTGCGCGGCAGACGGTTTCAGCTCTCGACGATACGCAGGCCGATGACGCCCATGACGATGGCCGCAAGACACGCCACGCGCGCCGCGCTGGCCGGCTCACCGAGCAGGAACACCCCCGCGACCGCGACGCCGACCGCGCCGATGCCCACCCAGACCGCATAGCCGGTGCCCGCGGGCAACTGACGGAGCGCGAGCGTCAGCAGGATGAAGCTGAGCAGCGCGACACCGACGCCGATCACGCTGGGGACCAGCCGGCTGAACCCCTCGGACTGTTTGAGCGCGATCGCCCAGACGACCTCGAGCAGCCCCGCGACAACCAGGATCAGCCAGGCCATCGCGGGTCACGCATTCGTCCCACCGTCGACGGTGAGAACCGCCCCGGTGATATTCGATGCACCCGGACCCGCAAGGAACGCAACGGAATCCGCGATGTCGTCGGCGGCGGCATACCGGCCGAGGGCACTGAGCGCGCGCTGCTCGTCGGCTCCGGCACCGTCGGCGGGATTCATGTCGGTGTCGGTCGAGCCGGGCTGCACGAGGTTGACGGTGATGTCCCGCCGCCCGAGGTCGCGCGCGAGACCTTTGGTGAACCCGATGAGCGCGGCCTTGCTCATCGAGTAGAGCGTGACCCCGGCATGCGGCACCCGTTCGGCGAGATTGCTTCCGATGCTGATGATCCGGCCGCCACCGGGCATGTACCGCACCGCGGCCTGACTGGCCAGGTACACGGCACGGGCGTGGATGGCCAGCGTGCGGTCGATCTCCTCGACCGATACCGCCTCGATCGGCCCGTAGGGAAAGACGCCGGCATTGTTGACCAGGATGTCGAGCTTGCCGAAGTGGGTACTCGCCTGCTCGACCGCGGCGGGCACGTCGGCCGCGGAGGCGCTGTCCGCGCGGATCGCCAGGCCGCGCCGACCTCGGGCCTCGATTCCGTCGACGACCTCGTCGGCGCGCTCCTTGGACTGGGCGTAGGTGATGGCCACGTCCGCGCCGCGTTCGACAAGGCGAGCGGCGATGGCGGCCCCGATCCCGCGACTGGCGCCCGTGACCAACGCCGCCTTCCCCGTCAGGTCCGTCATTCCGGCCTCCTTTTATGTATCGTTCGATACATAATTAACTTCCCTGCGTATACTTGTCAACAATTTCTTTGGCGTTCGATACAGAAGGGGTGCGAGTACATGGCGTCACGCGGCCGGCCGCGCACCTTCGATCGCACCGAAGCCCTGGAACGCGCCATGGAGGTGTTCTGGCAGCACGGCTACGAGGGCACGTCGATGAGCGACCTGACCGCGGCGATGGGCATCAATTCGCCGAGCCTGTATGCGGCGTTCGGTTCCAAGGAGGAGCTGTTCCGCGAAGCCGTCGCCCGCTACGACCAGACCCTGGGGGCCACCGCGGCAGCCGAGTTGCGCGATCGGCCCACCGCACGGGAGGCCATCGCCGCGGTGCTGCGACACCACGCGGACGTGTTCTGCGATCCGGACAAACCTCGCGGCTGCATGATCGTCCTCGCCGCCACCACCTGTACCGAACGCACCCGCTCAGTGCACGAATACCTCGCCGAGTGGCGGGTCGCCACCGAGGATGCCTTCCGCGCTCGGGTCGAACGCGGGATCGCCGACGGCGACGTCCCGGCCGGAGCCGACGCCGCGACCATCGCCGCGTTCTACAACACCGTGAACCACGGGATGGCGATACAAGCTCGCGACGGCGCGAACCGAACCAAGTTGTCGGCGATAGCCGAAGCTGCCATCGCGGCCTGGAACGGCCTCGTCTCGGGATAACCGTCTCCGCGCTCGAAACTGCAACCAGGGCTGTGAATAAGCGTCGCGCACGACCCTGTGCGCAATTTCGGCGCTAGCTGCAGGCCGCCAAGACCAGCTCGCGCACCCGCGCCGCGTCGGCCTGACCCTTGGTGGCCTTCATGACCGCGCCGACGATCGCCCCCGCGGCCTGCACCTTGCCGCCCCGAATCTTCTCGACGATGCCGGGGTTCGCCGCCAGCGCCTCGTCGACGGCGGCCTGCAGCGCCGAATCGTCGCGCACCACCTCGAGCCCGCGGTCCTTCATCACCTGCTCGGGTTCTCCCTCGCCGGCCAACACGCCCTCGACCACCTCCCGGGCGAGCTTGTTGGACAGCTTGCCGTCGTCGACGAGCTTCACGACCGCGGCCACCTGCGCGGGCGTGATCGGCAGCGCATCGAGTTCCACCCCGGCTTCATTGGCCTTCTGCACCAGGAAGTTTCCCCACCACGCCCGGGCCGCGTCGCTGGATGCGCCCTGTTCGACGGTGGCGGCGATCAGGTCGAGGGCGCCGATGTTGACGAGGTCGCGCATCACCTCGTCGGAAATTCCCCATTCTTCCTGAATCCGCCTGCGGGACAGCCACGGAAGCTCGGGGATCGTCGCACGCAACCGCTCGATCCACTCCGCGTCCGGTGCCACCGGCTCGAGGTCCGGCTCGGGAAAATACCGGTAGTCCTCGGCGGTTTCCTTGCTGCGACCCGGTGAGGTGTAGCCGTCCTCGTGAAAGTGCCTGGTCTCCTGGGTGATTCGCCCACCAGAGTCGAGAATCGCTGCTTGGCGGCGCATCTCGTAGCGGACGGCGACCTCGACGCTCTTGAGCGAGTTGACATTCTTGGTTTCGGTTCGGGTGCCGAACTCCTTCTGCCCCACCGGTTTCAGAGATACGTTGGAGTCACAGCGCATCGATCCCTGATCCATGCGGACATCGGAGACGCCCAGAGCGCGCAGCAGATCCCGCAACGCCGTCACATAGGCACGGGCGATCTCGGGCGCACGCTCACCGGCACCCTCGATGGGCTTGGTGACGATCTCGATCAGCGGCACACCCGACCGGTTGTAATCGATCAGCGAGGTCGTCGCGCCCTCGATGCGACCCGTCTCGCTACCCAGGTGGGTCAGCTTGCCGGTGTCCTCCTCCATGTGGGCCCGCTCGATCTCGACCCGCCAGGTCGAACCGTCGTCGAGCGGCACGTCGAGGTGACCGTTGATCGCGATCGGCTCGTCGTACTGCGAGATCTGGTAGTTCTTCGGCATGTCCGGATAGAAGTAGTTCTTGCGGGCGAACCGACACCACGGGACGATCTCACAGTTCAGCGCCAACCCGATCCGGATCGCCGACTCGACGGCCTTCTCGTTGAGCACCGGCAGCGAGCCGGGCAACCCCAGGCAGACGGGGCACACCTGGGTGTTGGGTTCGGCGCCGAACCTGTTGGCGCAACCGCAGAACATCTTGGTCGCGGTGGAGAGTTCGACGTGGACTTCCAGCCCGAGCACGGGCTCGTAGCGCGCGACGACGTCGTCGTAGTCCAGCAGGTCGGCGGTCGCAGCAGTCATGACCCCGATCCTAGTAAGCGGGCTCAGCCGAAGAACTCCGCGGCGTCGTCGTACCGGCTCTGCGGGACTAGCTTCAACTGACGGGTGGCATCGGCGAGCGACACACGGCCGATCTCCTGGCCGCGCAGCGACACCATCATCCCGTACTCGCCCGCGTGCGCGGCGTCGGCGGCGTTGACGCCGAAGCGGGTGGCCAGCACGCGATCGAAGGGCGTCGGCGTGCCGCCGCGCTGCACGTGACCAAGAACCGTGACCCGCACCTCTTTGTTGATCCGCTTCTCCACCTCGAGGGCGAGCTGCTGGGCGACGCCGGTGAAGCGCTCATGGCCGAACTCGTCAACCCCACCCTGGCGCAGTTGCATCGACCCCTCGGCCGGCTTCGCCCCTTCTGCCACCACGCAGATGAAGTGCGAATCGCCGCGCACGAAGCGCTGTTTGATCAGGCGGCAGACCTCTTCGACGTCGAAGGGCTGTTCGGGGATGAGGGTCATGTGCGCCCCCGACGCCAGCCCCGCATTCAGTGCGATCCAGCCCGCATGCCGGCCCATCACCTCGACGAGCATCACGCGCTGGTGCGATTCGGCGGTGCTGTGCAGCCGGTCGATGGCCTCGCTCGCCACCCCGAGCGCGGTGTCGTGGCCGAACGTGACATCGGTGCAGTCGATGTCGTTGTCGATGGTCTTCGGCACGCCGACGACGGGAACGTTCTCCTCGGAGAGCCAGTGCGCGGCCGTGAGCGTGCCCTCGCCGCCGATCGGGATCAGCACGTCGATGCCGTTGTCGTCGAGCGTCTGCTTGATCTGATCCAGCCCGGCGCGCAACTTCTCCGGATGCACGCGGGCGGTACCCAGGATCGTGCCGCCCTTGGCCAGCAGCCGGTCGTTACGGTCGTCGTTGGCCAGTTGTATGCGGCGGTTCTCCAGCAGACCGCGCCAGCCGTCCTGAAAGCCGACGACCGACGATCCGTAGCGCACGTCGCACGTGCGCACCACGGCCCGAATGACCGCGTTCAGTCCCGGACAGTCACCGCCACCGGTCAGCACTCCGATCCGCATGGCTACATCCTCCCCGAGCGCGCACATGTTTGCGCCCTCTGTCGGCGTTTGCGTCCGATAAGCGTGCGCTCGCGGCGACTAAACCGCCGTCGAAAGCGGTCCGCGCGCCGCCTCGTAGGCCGCACCGACGCGGTACAGCCGGTCGTCGGCCAGCGCGGGCGCCATGATCTGCAGTCCGACGGGCAGGTTGTCGTCCGGTGACAGCGCCGCAGGCACCGACATTCCGCAGTGTCCGGCCAGGTTCAGCGGCAGTGTGCACAGGTCGAACAGGTACATCGCCAACGGGTCGTCGACCTTCTCCCCCAACGGGAATGCCGTGGTCGGTGTCGTCGGCGAGATCAGCACGTCGACCTTCCGGTACGCCTCGTCGAGATCGCGCGCGATCAGCGTGCGCACCTTCTGCGCCTGGTTGTAATACGCGTCGTAGTAGCCCGCCGACAACGCATAGGTGCCAATCATGATGCGGCGCTTGACTTCCGGGCCGAATCCGGCGGCCCGAGTCAATGCCATGACTTCCTCGGCGCTGTGTGTGCCGTCATCACCGACGCGCATCCCGAAGCGCATCGCGTCGAACCGCGCGAGATTGCTGGAGACCTCCGAGGGAAGGATCAGGTAGTAGGCGGGCAGCGAGTAGTCGAAGTGCGGGCAGTCCACCTCGCTGACCTCGGCGCCCAGCGCGGTCAGCTGTTCGACGGCGGCGTTGAACGACTCCAGCACACCGGACTGGTAGCCGTCGCCGCGCAACTGCTTCACCACCCCGATCCGCACGCCCGCCAGGTCGCCGGCCGCCCCTGCCCGCGCGGCGGCGACAACGTCGGGCACCGCGGCGTGCACCGACGTGGAATCCTTCGCGTCGTGCCCGGCGATCACCTGGTGCAGCAGTGCGGTGTCCAGGACGGTGCGCGCGCACGGGCCACCCTGGTCGAGCGAGGACGCGCAGGCGACCAGCCCGTAGCGCGACACGGTTCCGTAGGTCGGTTTGACGCCGACCGTGGCGGTCAGCGCGGCCGGCTGGCGGATCGAGCCGCCGGTGTCGGTGCCGATCGCCAACGGCGCCTGGAACGCCGCCAGCGCTGCGGCGCTGCCTCCGCCCGAGCCGCCGGGGACGCGCTCGACATCCCACGGGTTGCGCGTCGGCCCGTACGCGGAGTTCTCCGTGGACGATCCCATCGCGAACTCGTCCATGTTGGTCTTGCCCAGTATCGGCAGGCCCGCGGCGCGTAGCCGCATGGTGACGGTCGCGTCGTAGGGGGACGTCCAGCCCTCGAGGATCTTCGATCCGCAGGTGGTCGGCATGTCGGTGGTGGTGAACACGTCCTTGAGGGCCACCGGCACCCCGGCCAGTGGCGAGGGCAGGTCTTCTCCGGCCGCGACGGCCGCATCGACGCGTGCCGCGGCCGCCAGCGCGCGTTCCGCTGCGACGTGCAGGAACGCGTGGTAGCGGTCGTCGGTCGCCGCGATCTGCTCCAGATGCGCCTGGGTGACCTCCGTCGACGACACCTCGTTGGCGGCGATCTTTTCTCCGAGCGTCGCCGCGTCCATCCGGGTGAGATCGCTCACTGCGCCTCCCCCAGGATCCGTGGCACCGCGAACCGGCCCTCGGCCGCCTTGGGCGCCTGGTCAAGCGCCTCCTCCTGCGTCAGGCACGGCTCGACCGTGTCGGGCCGGAACACATTGACGTCGGTGAGCGGGTTCCCGGTCGGCGTGACTCCTTCGACGTCGACGGACTGGATTTGGCTGACGTGACCGAGGATGGCGTCCAACTGGCCGGCATAGCTGTCCAGCTCGTCTTCGGTCAGGGCGAGGCGGGCCAGACGCGCCAGATGGGCTACCTCGTCTCGGGAGATCTGCGACACGACAAGCAAGCCTAGTCATCGCCGTCGCGGCCGCCGAGGCCGGAATGCCTGCCCCCATTCTCTGTGCGACAGTGTTGCGCGTGCCTACGTACCTGCTGCGGGTCCAGCTCGAGGACCGGCCCGGCAGCCTCGGCTCACTGGCCGTGGCGCTCGGGTCGGTGGGCGCCGACATTCTGTCGCTTGACGTGGTGGAACGCTCGGCCGGTTACGCCGTCGACGATCTGGTCGTCGAGCTGCCCGGGGGCGCGATGCCCGACATGCTGATCACCGCCGCCGAGCAGATCAAAGGCGTCTACGTCGACTCCATCCGTCCGCACACCGGGCTGCTCGAGGCGCATCGCGAACTCGAACTCATCGACCACATCGCCGCGGCGGACCGCAAGAAGAGGCTGCAGGTGCTCGCCGACGAGGCGCCCAGGGTGCTGCGCGTAAGCTGGACGTCGGTGGTGCGGCTGACCGACAACGGCCCGGAACGTCTCGTCGGTAGCTCCGGGGCCCCCGAGACCCAGGTGGAAGAGGCCCCGTGGCTGCCGCTCGACCACGCCGAGGCGCTCGACGGTGACGCCGCGTGGGTGCCGCAGGTGTGGCGCGACATGGCGACCACGCTGGCCGCCGCCCCGCTCGGTGACCCCCGCACCGCGGTGGTGCTGGGCCGCCCCGGCGGGCCACAGTTTCGGCCGTCCGAGGTCGCCAGGCTGGGCTACCTGGCGGGGATCGTCGCGACGATTCTGCGCTGACGGTCGCAGAGCCGTTGCGCCGGAACGGAACTCGTCAGCCGCCGGCGGGTACCGGCCAGCGGTCGTTGACGTCGGCGTTGGTGTCCTTGCGGGCACAGTGCGCGCAACAGAAGATCGCCTCTTCGGTCTCGATGCCGTGCCCGAGGATTCGGCACCCGCAGTGCGCGCACTCCGGGGCCAGCTGGCCCGCCGCGCACTCGACACTGTCGAACGTCGCGCTGCGGCCGTCGGGCCACGTCACGGTGAACGCCTTGTCGTAGTCGTTGCCACAGGTATCGCAGATCGCCATCACAACTCCTTGTCGATTCGCCCAGTCGGGTGCCCGGTGAGCGGGGCGAACAAACGCGGCAGCAGTCAGAGAACCGCGACTCAGACTCCGTCGGGCCCGTTCTGCAGCAACCGGGCGAACCCCTCCTCGTCGAGAATCGGCACCCCCAGTTCGACGGCCTTGTCGTACTTCGAACCCGGCGAATCACCGGCGACCACGTATGCCGTCTTCTTCGACACGGAGCCGGCCGCCTTGCCGCCGCGAGCGACGATCGCCTCCTTGGCCTCGTCGCGCGAGTAGCCGGTCAGCGACCCGGTGACGACGATGGACAACCCCTCCAAGGTCCGTTCGATGCTGGCGTCGCGTTCGTCGGCCATCCGCACGCCCGCCGCACGCCACTTGTCGATGATCGCGCGGTGCCAGTCGACGGTGAACCACTCGGTCACCGCGGCGGCGATCGTCGGGCCCACACCCTCGACGACCGAGAGCTCTTCTTCCGACGCCGCCATGACCGCGTCGAGGCTGCCGTACTCGGTGGCCAGGGCGCGCGCCGCCGTCGGCCCGACATGCCGGATCGACAACGCGACCAGCACCCGCCACAGCGGTTGGGATTTCGCCTTGTCCAGGTTGGCCAGCAGACGTTTCCCGTTCGCCGAGAGCTGCCCGTTCTTGGTGGTGAACAGGTCGGTGCGCAGCAGGTCCTCTTCGGTCAGCGTGAACAGGTCGCCCTCGTCGGTGATGACGCCGGCCTGCAGCAGAGCCGTACCCGCCTCGTAGCCCAGTCCCTCGATGTCGAACGCGCCGCGGCCGGCGACATGAAATACGCGCTCGCGCAACTGCGCCGGGCACGACCGGGTGTTGGGGCAGCGGATGTCGGCGTCGCCCTCCTTCGCGGGGGCGAGCTTGGTTCCGCACTCCGGACAGTGGGTGGGCATCACGAACTCGCGTTCGGAGCCGTCGCGCAGATCGACGACCGGACCGAGAACCTCGGGGATCACGTCACCCGCCTTGCGGATGACCACCGTGTCGCCGATGAGCACGCCTTTGCGCTTGACCTCCGAGGCGTTGTGCAGCGTCGCCTGGCTGACCGTCGAGCCGGCCACCTTGACCGGTTCCATCCACGCGAACGGCGTGACCCGGCCGGTGCGCCCGACGTTGACCCTGATGTCGAGCAGTTTGGTCTGCGCCTCCTCGGGCGGAAACTTGTAGGCGATGGCCCAGCGCGGCGCCCGCGAGGTGGAGCCGAGCCTGCGCTGCAACGCCACATCGTCGACTTTGACCACCACGCCGTCGATTTCGTGGTCGACGTCGTGGCGGTGCTCTCCCCAGTAGGCGATGCGTTCGGTGACCGCGTCGATTCCCGTCACCTGGGCGGTGTGCTCGGAGACCGGCAGCCCCCAGGCCGCCAGCGCGCGATAGGCGTCGTGCAGCGTCTTGGGCCGGAACCCCTCGGCGCGCCCTATGCCGTGGCAGATCATCCGCAGCTTGCGACGCGCGGTGACGGCGGGGTTCTTCTGCCGCAGCGAACCCGCGGCGCTGTTGCGTGGATTGGCGAACGGCGGCTTGCCGTCGGCGACCAGCCCGGCGTTGAGTTCCTCGAAGTCGGCGACCCGGAAGAACACCTCGCCGCGTACTTCGAGAACCTTCGGCAGCGGGAATTCCTTGCTGTCGGTGAGCTTTTGGGGCACATCGCCGATGGTGCGGGCGTTCAACGTGACGTCTTCACCGGTGCGGCCGTCACCGCGGGTGGCCGCGCGCTCCAACCGGCCGTCGCGGTACACCAGTGAAAGCGCCACCCCGTCGATCTTGAGTTCACACAGGAATTGTGCCTCCTGCAGCACGTTCGGTCCGATCTCGCCCTTGAGTCGCCCCGCCCACGCGGCGAGTTCATCGGGGGTGAACGCGTTGTCCAGGCTCAACATCCGCTCGAGGTGCTCGGCGGGGGTGAAGTCGGTGGCGAAGCCCGCCCCACCGACCAGCTGCGTCGGCGAATCCGGGGTCCGCAGTTCCGGGTGCTCGTCTTCGAGCGCTTCTAGTTCGCGCAGCAGCGTGTCGAATTCGGCGTCGGTGATGATCGGCGAGTCACGCACGTAATAGCGGAACTGATGCTCACGCACCTCATCGGCGAGCTCTTGCCAGCGGCGACGCGTGTCGGCGTCGGGGGCGTCGTCAGCCTGTGCGGCCAGCGCGTCTTCCGCACCCTTGGAGGTCACCTTCGCAGGCTAACCGAGCGGCCCGACAGCACCGCACCGTTACCCTGACCCCATGCCGCACCCGATCATGTTCCGCGACGACGACCCGGTGCTGGCCCGGGTACGGACGGTGGCGTTGGCGTTCCCCGAGGCTCACGAGAAGGTCTCGCACGGACGGCCCGCGTTCTTCGTCGCCAAGATGTTCGCCATGTACGGCGGCAGCGTCAAACCACCGACCAAGGGCGACTACATCCAGTACCCGCAGTCGATCCTGGTCAAAGTCGACGAGAGCGAACGACAGGCACTGCAGCAGGACCCCCGATTCTTCGCTCCCGCCTACCTCGCACCCTCGGGATGGCTCGGGCTCGACCTGTCGGCCGGAACCATCGATTGGAATGAGGTGCGCGAGCTGATCGATGCGTCGTTTCGGTTGACCGCGCCCAGGAAACTCGTCAAGCAACTCGACGAGGTCTGAACAGGTACCGGCAGGCCATGATTCGATCGGAGACGCCATGAGTTTCGCGAGCCCCTTCCCCGAGGTCGACATCCCGTCCACCAGCGTCTACGACTACCTGTTCGGCGATATCGCCGAAGCCGACCTCGACCGCGTCGCGCTCGTCGATGCGAAATCGGGGCGGCAGACCACCTACCGCGAGACGATCACGCGCATCGACGCGTTCGCGGGCGCGCTCGCCGGGCGCGGGATCGGCGTCGGGGATGTGGTCGGTCTGCTCTCGCCGAACAGCTCGGGGTTCGCCGTCGCGTTCCACGGCATTCTGCGCGCGGGCGCGACGGCCACGACCATCAACGCGCTGTTCACCGCCAAAGACATCGCCAAGCAGTTGACCGACTCGAAAGCCAGGATGCTCGTGACGGTGTCGCCGCTGCTGGCGCAGGCCGAGGAAGCCGCCGCGGCGGTCGGCATTGCCGACGACGGGCTCGTCGTGCTCGACGGACCCGGCCTGGCCGTCGACGGGCATCCCAATGCCGACGACCTCATGGGTCCGGGCCATCCGGCACCGGAGGTGAGCTTCGCGCCCTCGTCGCACTTGGCGGTGCTGCCCTACAGCTCGGGGACGACCGGAAATCCGAAGGGCGTCATGCTCACCCACCGCAACCTGGTGGCCAACGTCGCCCAGATCCGACCGCTGCACGGCATGGTCGCCGACGACACGGTGCTGGCCGTTCTGCCGTTCTTCCACATCTACGGGATGACCGTGCTGCTGAACGCGGCGCTGCATGCCCGGGCCCGTCTGGTCATCATGCCGAGCTTCGATCTCGGCGACTTCCTGGGCAACATCGCGAATCACGCCTGCACCATCGCGTTCATCGCGCCGCCCGTCGCCGTTGCGCTGGCCAAGCATCCGCTGGTCGACGAGTACGACCTGTCGTCGTTGAATGTCGTGATGTCGGGAGCGGCCCCCCTGGACGCCGACCTAGGCCACGCCGTCGCCGAGCGCCTGGGGTGCCGCGTGCTTCAGGGTTACGGCATGAGCGAGCTCAGCCCGGTCAGCCACATCACGCCGTTCGACGGCGGCCGACACGAAATGAACATGGAGGCCCCGCTCAGCTCGGTCGGCTGGACGGTATCGAACGCCGCGTCCAAAATCGTCGACCCCGAGACCGGCGACGAGATCGACCCGCCCACAGAGGGTTTGAGCAAAACTGGCGAACTGTTGTTCAAGGGACCCAACGTGATGGCGGGGTACCTCGGCAACGAGAAGGCCACCAAGGAGACCATCGACGACCAGGGCTGGTTGCACACCGGTGACCTCGCACAGGTCGACGCCAATGGCTGCGTCTACATCGTCGACCGGCTCAAGGAGCTGATCAAGTACAAGGGTTATCAGGTGCCGCCCGCCGAACTGGAGGCCGTGCTGCTGACCCACCCCGACATCGCCGACGCAGCGGTGGTCGGAGTCGTCGACGCCGAAGGTGAAGAGGTGCCGAAGGCGTTCGTGGTCAAGCGATCCGGCGCTGAGTTGACCGAGCAGCAGGTGATGGAGTTCGTCGCGGGCGAGGTGGCTCCCTACAAGAAGGTCCGCCAGGTGGCTTTCATCGATGCGGTGCCCAAGTCGGCGTCCGGCAAGATTCTCCGCAAGGATCTGAAGTAGCGGTCAGGGCCGGCCGATCCGTTCGGCGGCCTGCGCCGCCCGCGCCTGCCGGTAGCCCAGCGCGGCTCCCGCCACCGGGATGAGCAGCAACCCGGCCAGACCCCACAGCGGGTCGCTCGTTCCTGCGCCGGGCGCGACGACGAACTGGCCCACCACCGCGGGCGGAGTGCCCACCCGGTCCAACGGGGCCGGCGCCGGCGGGGCCGGTGCGAGCGGCGGCGGGAGGATCGGTTGCGCGGGAACCGGCCCTCCAGGCGCCAGTGCGGTTGGCGGCCCACGGGTTTCGGATTGTGGGCCGCGGCTCTCCGGGGCGCGGCCGTTGCCGATCGTCACCTGGGGCGGTTCGAACGCGGCGGCCGGTGCGCTCGCGACACCGGAGCCGCCAGAGGCAACCGGGCCACCCGTCACCGCGATGGTCGCGGGCGCTTCGACGGGAGGCGCCGCGACGGCCGACCGGTTCGCCGATGCGTCAGGCGTCGCCGCGCGGCTGGCCGATGCTGTGCGGCTGGCCGATGCGCCGGGCGACGCGGTGCGGCCAGCCGATTCCGGATCGACAGCTGCCGACCGGTTACCCGGCGACGGCTCCGGGAAGTCGTCGCGGCCCGATCCGACCCGCGACGACGGGGCCGCGCCTGGCCCTTTGGCGCCCCCGCCCCGTTTGCTGTCGGTGGGGCGCTTGCTGTCGCGACGGTCGTTGCCGTGCTTGCCGTTGCCGGATCCGCCTCCGTGGTCGCCGCCACGATCGGCACTGTGTCCCCGGTCCGAGCCGCGCGAATCACCGGGATGGGCGTATGCGACTGCCGCACCTGATCCGCTCACCAGGAGAAATACGGACACCACGCCGGCACCTGCGGCGAGGCGCGGGTTCATCCGGACACCGTTCCCTTCTCGGCAAAGGCGATCGACGCCGCCTGCGAAGAATTCTCGCACGCGGACGCCCTCAAAACGAGGTGTCCAGCAGGAACGCCCGCAAATTGTTCAGCGAAGCGCGTCCTCAGTGATCCTCGACGTGCGCCCGCAGCCGGTCGAGGGCGCGGTCCCACCGCTGGGAGAGCTTCGAAAGGTACTCGCTGGCGTCGGCGAGGGGCGCGGGACGCATCCGCCAGATGCGTTCACGGCCACTGCGGTGGCTGCTCACCAGGCCCGCCGACTCCAACAGCAGGAGGTGTTTGGTGGTTGCCTGCCGACTGACCGGGATCACCTCGGCGACTTCGCTGGTCGAACACGGTCCGCCGTCGCACAGTCTCGTGACGATGCGCAGGCGGTTCGGATCGCCCAGGGCGTTGAACAACGACGACACCGGCGCGTCCGCCGTCGATGTGCTCACACTGCCTCGCTGACGGCGAGGTACTTGCGCACCAGTTCGGTCTGCGTGGCCCAGCCCTCGCTGTTGCCCTCGAATGCCGACGTCCGACGGTGTGGGGGCAGCGCGTCGAATCCGGACTCGACGATGCGCAGCAGCACACCCTCGGCGACCTCTTCCAGCGTGAACTCGACCAGCGTCGTCGGTTCCTCGGAGACGTCAACGCCCTCCTCGACCCCGTAGGGGTGCCAGCGGAACGCCAGTCGTCGTGGCGGTTCGACCGCCTCGATGTGCCATGGGTCGGCGGTGCCGGCGTACGGTTCCTGCTGCTTGGCGACGTCGGCGTCGACCGCCGTCGGCGTCATGACGCCGGTGATCGAGGTGCCGGCCACGAAGGGCCCGTCGAAACGCACCCCGAACCATTGGCCGAACTCGTCGGCGTCGCTGATCGCCCGCCAGACCCGCTCGAGCGGCGCCTTCAACACCACTTCCTTCTCGATTCGATCCGTACTCATATGCAACCTCCTGGTTGCTCCTCAATGTAGTAAGGACGACCCGCTAACGCAACCTTTTGGTTGCTTTTTCTGTCGGCTGCGCCGAATCCTGCCGAGGGGGAGCGGTTTTCGACTGGGGGCGAGCCTGGCGCGGAGTTGGTAACGCGACCCTAGATCGCGTCGGGGTCCTCCGCGAGGGCGTCCGCCGCTTTCTGCGCCAATCCGATCGCGGTGCGCGCCCATTCGGTGGTGGCGCCCGCCAGACCGCACGCGGGCGAGATGCCGGTCCTCTCCTTGAGCACGGACCGGGCGAAGCCGAGTCGGTCGGTCAGCGACACCGCGGCCTTGGCGATCTCCTCGGCCGAAGGACGGCTTTCCGGTGCCGTCGTGGGCACCACACCGAACACCACGGTGCGACCGGAGTCGACGAACTCCCCCGCACCGTCGAGATCATCGGCCACCAGTGTTGACACATCGATGGAAACCGCATCGATGCGACTGCGCTGCAACACATTCCATGGCACATCCGACGCGCAGCTGTGCACGGCCACCGGGACGCCCACTGCCGCGACACATTCGTCGAGCAAGCCGACGGCCACCGCCTCGTCGACGGCGTGCACCGGCGTCAGGCTGGTCACCCCGCTCAGCCGGCCCTTGAGCGCGGCGGACAACAGTGGTTCGTCGAATTGGACGACGACCGCGGCGTCCAGGCGTCGACCGACATCCGCGCGGTGCGCTGCGACACCTTCGGCCAGCGAAGCGGTGAGGTCACGCACCGCGCCTCGATCGGTCAGCGCGCGATGGCCGTTGGCGAGCTCGAGCTGCGCCGCCAACGTGACCGGTCCCGGCGACTGAACCTTGACGGTGCGGCCACCGCCGCGCAAACCTGCCTTCTCCCAGGCCTCTTCGAGCGCATCGAGGTCCTCATCGAGCAGGCTTTTGGCGCGCTTCAGCACCGCTGTGCGGCCCGCCGCGATCCGATACCCGCGGGGGACCGTGTCCATCCCGATGTCGACCAGAATCGCCCCGGCCCGGCCGATCATGTCGGCGCCCACGCCGCGGCCAGGCAGCTCCGCCAGATGCGGCAAGGTGTGCAGTTCGCCGACGACGACCTCGGCGGCCTCGCGCGCTGACGTTCCGGGCCATGACCCGATGCCGGTGGCTGCGGCGAAAGCACTCACTCGTTTGACAGTATTCGATCGGGCTAGTCTCATCTCAAAAGGGTTGGGGAAGGACAGGCCATGCCCGCAGCGCTTCGGTCGCTCGCGCCGTGGTGCGTGGCGGTCGCGATCACGTCGGGATGCACTCAGGTCATCGACGGGCACGCGCTGCGGGCGACACCCGGCATCGACGACGGATCGCTGTCACCGGTCGATGTGGAGACCATCATGCTCGACCAGTCGCAGATGCGCGCAATCACCGGCGCCGGCGAGGATCTCACGATCATCCCGACCATGGACGGCAAGATCCCTGTCGACATCGAGCCGCTCGCCGAGACCACTCCCCTGCAGTGCCAATGGATCTTCGCCGAGACCCAGGTCTTCGGGCCCGACGTCGAGGAGTTCCACAAGACCACGTTCCAGCACCCGCCCGAAGGCGGATTGATCTCCGAGGGCGCGGCGGCCTATCGCGACACCGCCGCCGCCCGGCGGGCGTTCGACTCACTTGTCACTCTCGTTGACGGTTGTGGCGCAACGCCTTTGGGTCCGATGTTCGTCGGCGAGTGGACGGCGGGCACCGACACGCTGCAGACCCGGCCATCGGGTGACTGCGGTCGCGACTACCGCGTGAAGTCGGTCGTGCTGGTGGAAGTGACCGCGTGCCGGTTCCCCGAGTCGGTGCCCGAGATCGTCATGTCCAACATCTTGGCCAACGTTCCCGGATAGTCACCGGGTGATCGTCGCGCTGCCCAGCACCTCGTCGCCGGCCGGGTCGGGGCGGTACAGCACCATCGTCTGCCCGGGAGCCACCCCGCGCAGGGGCGCGCGCAGCTCGACGACGATCCGGCCGTCGCGCAGTTCGGCCACGCCGTCTCCGAGGCCGCCGTGCGCGCGGACCTGCACCTGGCATTCGACCGGGCCCGAAGGGGCGACACCACAGGTGAAGACCGGCCGCTCACCGGTCAGGGTCCACACGTCGAGGTCCTCGGCGCCACCGACCCGCACGGTCGCGGTCTGCGGGTCGATCGCCGTCACATAGCGCGGCTGTCCGTCAGCGCCCGGTCCGGCGATGCCCAGACCCTTGCGCTGTCCCACCGTGAACCCGTGCACGCCGTCGTGCTCGGCGAGGACCGTGCCTGCGGCGTCGACGACCGAACCGCGTCGCACGCCGATCTTGGCCCCGAGGAACGCGCGAGTGTCCCCCGACGGGATGAAGCAGATGTCGTGGCTATCCGGCTTTTCGGCGACCGCCAGCCCGCGATGCGCTGCCTCCTCACGAATCTGTGGCTTGGGGGTGTCGCCCACCGGGAACACTGCGTGTCGCAACTGCTCGGCGGTCAGCACCGCGAGCACGTACGACTGGTCTTTTGCGGCATCGACCGCACGTCGCAGTCGACCGTCCGACAGCCTGGCATAGTGTCCGGTGGCCACGGCGTCGAAACCCAGCGCCAGCGCGCGGGCGGCCAACGCGGAGAACTTGATCCGCTCGTTGCACCGCACGCACGGGTTCGGGGTCTCCCCGCGGGCGTATGACGACACGAAGTCGTCGATGACGTCCTCTTTGAACCGGTCGGCGAAATCCCAGACGTAGAAAGGGATGTCCAGAATGTCGGCGACCCGGCGCGCGTCACCGGCGTCCTCTTTCGAACAGCAGCCACGCGAACCGGTGCGCAGTGTGCCCGGAGACGGCGACAGCGCCAGGTGGACACCGACGACGTCGTGGCCGGCGTCGACCATCCTGGCGGCCGCGACCGAGGAGTCCACACCGCCGCTCATGGCCACGAGTACCCGCATTACTCGATCACTCCCGAACTTGCCAGCGCCGCCTGCCGGGCGCGTTCGACCGCGGCGGGCAGCACCGCGAGCGCGGCATCGACGTCCGCCTCACTGCTGGTGTGCCCCAACGAAAGCCGCAGCGAACCCCGCGCACTGGCCGGATCGGCACCCATCGCGATCAGCACATGCGAGGGCTGCGCGACGCCGGCCGTGCAGGCCGAACCCGTCGAGCACTCGATTCCCTTGGCGTCCAACAACATCAGCAACGAGTCACCCTCGCAGCCGCGGAAGGTGAAGTGGCAGTTACCGGGCAGCCTCGCGGCCCCCGTCGCCCCGTTCACCTCGACGTCGTCGATGGCGGCCAACACACCCTCGATCAGGCGGTCACGAAGCGCCGACACCCGCGCGCCGTTCGCGTCGAGCCCTTCGACCGCGACCCGCGCCGCCGCGGCCATCGCGACGGCACCTGCCACATACGGTGTGCCCGAGCGGACGTCGCGCTCCTGGCCGCCGCCGTGCAACAGCGGGACGCAGGCCGTGTCGCGGCGCAGCAGCAGAGCACCGATTCCGGTGGGGCCACCGAACTTGTGGGCGGCGATGCTCATCGCCGAGAGCCCACTCGAGGCGAAGTCGACCGGGATGTGGCCGACGGCCTGAACGGCATCACTGTGCATCGGCACGTCGAATTCCGCTGCCACGGCGGCGAGCTCGGCGATCGGCATGATCGTCCCGACCTCGTTGTTGGCCCACATCACCGACACCAGAGCGACGTCGTCGTGGTCCTGCAATGCCTGTCGCAGCGCTGCCGGCGAGACCGAACCGTCCCTCTCGACAGGCAGCCAGGTCACCTCGGCGCCCTCATGCTCGACGCACCACTCGACCGAATCGAGCACCGCATGGTGCTCGACGGGGGTGGTCACGATCCGCCTCCGGCGCGGATCGGCGTCGCGACGGGCCCAGAAGATGCCCTTGACCGCGAGGTTGTCGCTCTCGGTGCCGCCCGCGGTGAAGATCACCTCCGACGGGCGGGCGCCCAGCAGATGGGCCAGCGTCTCGCGTGACTCCTCCATCCGTCGCCGTGCCGTGCGGCCCGTGCCGTGCAGCGACGAGGCGTTGCCGACCGTCGCCATCGCGGCCGTCATCGCCTCGATGGCAGCGGGGTGCATCGGGGTGGTGGCGGCGTGATCGAGGTAGACCGGCTGATCCGAGGTCATAACCAGTCCAGAATAGCCGCCGGGCCGGGGCTCCCCCGATTCGCTCAGGCCACGAGCGCGTGACCCGAGGGGCGACTCGTCGTATCGCCCCGCACCGCGGTCTCGCAGCGATACGCCAGGTCGCGGCGGTCGGTTCCCGGTAGCTGCAGCGACCCCACGTGCACCCGTGCGACCGTGCGCTTCGTGCCGACCAGTCGCCGGACCGAGGCCGGCAGTGTGTCGTCGCCCACATAGGCGGGCACCGTGGAGGCGGCGCCGCCGGGGTGGTGGTAGGCCAGCCGCAGCGGCTGCACCGGCCTGCCTGCGTCGATGGCGGCCTGGAACATGGCGGGGCGGAAGCGGCCGTACGCCAGTCCGCAGTAGGTGGTGCCTTCCGGAAAGGCGACCACGGTATGGCCGGCACGCAGGTTGCGGGTCACGGCACCGACCACCTCGGGCAGGCGCCGCAGATTCGACCGCTCGATCGGGATCACTTTCAGCAGTCGGGCCAGCAAGCCGAGGCCCGGCCAGCCGACGAGTTCGGATTTGGCGACGAACCGGCCGGGAAGCACCGAGCCGATCACGAAGACGTCCACCCAGGAAATGTGGCCGCTGACCACCAGAACGCCGCTCAGGTTGCGGATCGGTCCCCCCGACAGTCTGATCCGCACGCCCAGGCAGTACAGCAGCAGCCGACAGTAGCCGCGCTGGAGATGGGAGCGGCCGGGAGCGGGGACCGCCAGCATGGGCGCCAGCAGCAGAAGCAGCACGGCCGCGGTGACGCGTACGGCGACCCGGCAGGCGATGACCACCCGGCGCCCGGAAAGTCCGGCGCCTGCGCCGACGCAGCTCGCATCGCAGGACGCCTGCGGCACCCAGCGTGTGCTCACGACGCCATTCCGCCGGTCACCGCGGCGGCGGCCTCCACGGATCTCAGCCTGCGCAGGTAGCGCGTGTCGGCCCGGCGTTTGTCGAGCAACGCCGGAAAGTCGCCCACACCGAAGTCGGGGTCGTGCGCCGGCTCACCGCACACTTGGGCACCGAGCCGCAGATAACCACGCATCAGCGCAGGCATGGCGAGCCGCTCCGGCGGGTCGATGTCGTCGAGCACCTTGCCGTCGACGGTCACCGGCCGGTACGGGTGCACGGTGTAAAGCGTCGGCGCGGCGTGGCGACGACGGACGAAATCGCGGACTCCGCGGATTTGTGCGCCCGGCGGGTAACCGTCGGGTCCGTGGACGGCCACCGACACGCAGCCGGTGACGTAGTCGTACCCGCAGCGATCGAGGTAGGCCAGAATCCCGGCCCACATCAGCAGTACGACGGCTCCGTTACGGTGATCGGCCCGCACCACAGCCCGGCCCATCTCGACCAGTCCCGGCCGCAGTGGATCGAATGCGCGTACATCGAATTCGGTTGCGCTGTAGAGGCTTCCGGCGGCAATGGCACCCGCGGGCGGTAGCATCCGGTAGCAGCCGACGAGTTCGCCGGTGACATCCTCGCGTACCAGCAGGTGGTCGCAGTGCTCGTCGAAGCGGTCGGCGTCCAGACCGCCGGCCGAACCGGCCAGCGCGAATCCGGGCTCAGCGGTGAACACCTCGTGGCGCAGCCGCTGCGCCGCCTCGATGAGCGTGGCGTCCGTCGTCAGCAGCAGGGTGTAGAGCGGGGCGGGCCCTGCAGAACCGGTCCGGCCGCGGTCGATCTCCTCGGGGGCGATGAGTACAGAAGCAGTGCTCATGGCTGCACGGTCGCCCAGCCGCCTCTCCGGGCGGCATCGGATGCATGACGTGTCGATGAGCGTCAGGTGACGAATTGCCCCGCCTGGCCGAGCGCTCAGTCGCGCAACACCACGACGTTGTCTGCGACCGCGTTGCGGGGTGTGCGCACGTGGTTTGCCGGGAAGTCCGGGTCGGCGTACCCGATCGCGAGTCCGCACAGCACCCGCAGGTCTGCGGGGATGTCCAGCTGTTCGCGCAATACCTCCGGGAAGTGCGCGACCGAAACCTGCACACAGGTGTCGAGACCGCGCTCGGTCAGTGCGAGCACCAGCGTCTGGAGGAACATCCCGACCGCGAGGCTGTCGGCGTGTCCGAGATCCCGGTGCATACAGACCACTCCTGCCACCGGGGCGCCGAAGAACTCGAAGTTGCGCAGCTGTGCGAGACGCCGTCCTTCGGCGTCATGGCGGGCCACCCCCATCGAGCCGTAGACCAACGCGCCCAGTTCGTGCCGTAGGGGAGCGAAACTCTCCGGGATGCCCATGGTCGCGGGAAAACCGGCGGAGGCGCGGCCCAGCAGGGCCTCGACGAGTTGGTCGCGACGCGCGCCGGTGGCCAGGAAGAGGCGCCACGGCTGAATGTTGGAGTTCGACGGTGCACGCATCGCCAGCTCGAGTGCCTCGACGAGTAGTTCACGCGGTACGGGCTTGTCGGGCAGGAACTTTCGCGTGCAGTGCCGCTCCCGGATGACTCGGTCCAGGCTGTTCTCGGGCACTGCGGGGGTCATCGTCGCGCCAGCCAATCCGCGAAGTGCGTTCCGGCGATGACGGCGGCCTCCCCGGTCACCAGGCTCTGCTGGTCCAGCGGGGTGCCGAAATAGGTTGCTTCGGTGCTGATCACGACGGGCCGCTCGTCACCGCGTTTGGCCAGCACCGCACCGGCGAGCTCGGCGAACGGGATCTTGTCGGGGCCGCCGACGTCGATGTGACCCTTGCTCGGGGCCGCGACGGCTGCGCGGGCCACCTCGGCGGCGACCTCGTCGGCCGCGATCGGCTGGATCAGCGCATCGGGTGCCCGCACTTCGTCGTTGTCACTCAGCGAATCGGTGATGGCCTCGGCGAATTCGTGGAACTGCGTGGCGCGCACGATGCTGTACGGCAACCCGGAGTCTCTGATGATCCGCTCCTGCGCGACTTTGGCCCGCAGATAACCGCTTTCGGGGAGGCCGTCGACGCCGACGATGGACAGCGCCACGTAGTGACCCACCCGAGCGGCCGCCGCGGCGCGTACCAGGTTCGTCGTCGACCGCGTGAAGAAGTCCATGACCGCGTCGTCCTCGAACGATGGCGAATTGGTCACGTCGATCAACACATCCGCGCCCGCGACCGCGTCGGCCACCCCGGCGCCGGTCAGCACGTCCAAGCCGGTGGAGCGGGCCGCGGCGACCACCTCGTGGCCTCCCGCGGTGAGCAGCGAAACCACCTTCGACCCGATGAGTCCGGTCGCGCCGATCACGGTGATCTTCATGTCGGAACCTTTCCTCGTGCCTGTTATCACCACACTGGCACTCCGGTGGCGGTGACTGAACCCTTGAAAGTCCGTAGTCCTGAACGCCGAGCGCTCACCCTTGTACGCCCATCGGCCCGCGGCTGGACATGGCTGAGCGCTCGCGGCACGCAAAAGGCCCCCGGACAGCGTCCGGGGGCCTCGTGCACGAAAAAACTAGCCCTTGCGAGCCTTGACCGCCTCGGTCAGCTGCGGCGTGACCTTGAACAGGTCGCCGACGATGCCGAGGTCGGCGATCTCGAAGATCGGCGCCTCTTCGTCCTTGTTCACCGCGATGATCGTCTTGGACGTCTGCATACCTGCGCGGTGCTGGATCGCGCCGGAGATGCCCAGGGCGATGTAGAGCTGCGGCGACACCGTCTTACCGGTCTGGCCCACCTGGAACTGGCCCGGGTAGTAGCCGGAGTCGACGGCGGCACGGGACGCGCCGACGGCGCCACCGAGCGAGTCAGCCAGTTCCTCGACCACGCTGAAGTTCTCGGCGCTACCCACACCGCGGCCACCCGAGACGACAACCGTTGCCTCGGTCAGCTCCGGGCGGTCGCCGGCGACGGCGGGCTCGCGCTTGGTGATCTTCGTCGCGTTCTCGGCCTGAGCGGGCACCTCGACGGTGACGACCTCGCCCGCACCGTCGGCGGGTTCGGCGTCGATGGCTCCGGCGCGCAGCGTGATGACTGGAACCTCACCGGTGGACTCGGCCTCGACGGTGAACGCACCACCGAAGATCGAGTGCACGGCCTTGCCACCCTCCTGGACGTCGACGACGTCGGTGAGTACACCGGAACCAGTGCGGGCCGCCAACCGGCCGGCGATCTCCTTGCCGTCGGCGTTGGCCGACAGCAGAACACCGGCGGGCGAAGCCGACTCCACCAGCGATGCCAGCACGTCGACCTGCGGGGTGATCAGGTAGTTCTCCGCGTCGTCGGACTCGGCGACGTAGATCTTGGCCGCGCCGGCAGCCTTCAGGCCGTCGGTGAGCGGTTCTGCGGTTCCCGGCGCGCCGACGACGACGGCCGAGGGCTCGCCAAGCTTGCGAGCCGCGGTGATCAACTCCGAGGTGACCTTCTTCAGTGCACCTTCGGCGTGCTCAACGAGCACGAGTACTTCAGCCATGAGTTCTTCTCTCGTCTCTATGTTCTTCGCAGTATCGGTCTCGGGGCCCTAGATGATCTTTTGAGCGACCAGGTACTCGGCGATCTTGGTTCCGCCGTCGCCTTCATCGGTGACCTTCTCGCCGGCGGTCTTGGGCGGCTTCGGCGTCGACGACAGCACCTTGGAGCCGGCGTTTCCAAGACCGACCTCATCGGCCTCGACACCGATCTCGGCGAGCGTGAGCTTGGTGACTTCCTTCTTCTTGGCGGCCATGATGCCCTTGAAGGACGGGAAGCGGGGCTCGTTGATCTTCTCGTTGACGCTGACCACGGCGGGCAGCGCCGCCTCGACGAAGAACACGCCGTCGTCGGTTTCCCGCTCGCCGCTGACCTTGCCGTCCTCGACGGTCACCTTGCGCAGATGCGTCAGCTGCGGCAGGCCCAGGTACTCGGCGATGATCGCGGGGACCGCGCCGCCGGTGCCGTCGGTGGCCTCGTTGCCGGCGATGACCAGCTCGGTGCCCTCGATGGTGCCCAGCGCACGCGCCAGGGCCCAACCGGTCTGGACCATGTCCGAGCCGTGCATGCCCTCGTCGACGAGGTGCACGGCCTTGTCGGCACCCATCGACAGAGCCTTGCGGATGGCCTCGGTCGCGCGCTCGGGACCGGCCGTCAGCACGGTCACAGTGCTGTCGCCGCCTTCCCGCTCCTTGATGAGCAGCGCTTCCTCGACGGCACGCTCGTTGATCTCGTCGAGCACCGCGTCGGCGGCCTCGCGGTCGAGAGTGAAGTCGCCGTCGGTGAGCTTGCGCTCCGACCAGGTGTCAGGGACCTGTTTGATCAGGACCACGATGTTCGTCATGAGTCTGGTTCGTCCTCCTCGAAGGGACCGATGGTCGGCCCGCAATAACACGCTTTGAGCAACAACCACCATGTTACTCGCGGGTAACTTATGGCGGTTCGCAGGAACACTGTAGCGGGTCGAAGTTCGTGTTCTAGCAGCACGTAGGGGGTGAACCATTCGTCTGTGGGCCGTTTCACGTTAGCCTGCCTTCCAATGAGCGCTTTTGTTACTGATGGACCGGACCTCCCCCTGACCGGGGAGCGCACGGTTCCGGGACTCGCGGAGGAGAACTACTGGTTCCGCCGCCACGAGGTCGTCTACGAGCAGATGGCCGACCGCTGCGCGGATCGCGACGTGCTCGAGGCGGGCTGCGGCGAGGGGTACGGGGCCAACCTGATCGCCGACGTGGCCCGCTGCGTGATCGGCCTGGACTACGACGAGTCGACGGTCGCTCACGTCCGTGCGCGGTATCCGCGGGTGGACATGCGCCACGGCAACCTGGCCGAGTTGCCGCTCGCCGACGGCTCGGTCGATGTGGTCGTCAACTTTCAAGTCATCGAACACCTCTGGGATCAGGGGCAATTCGTGCGCGAATGCCTGCGGGTGCTGCGGCCGGGTGGGTGTCTGCTGATGTCGACGCCGAACCGGATCACGTTCTCCCCCGGCCGGGACACGCCGATCAACCCGTTCCACACCCGCGAACTCAACGCCGCCGAGCTGGCTGAACTGCTCGCCACGGAAGGTTTCGCGGTGGAAAGCGTGTACGGGGTCTTTCACGGGCCCCGGCTCGTCGAACTCGACGCTCGGCACGGCGGGTCGATCATCGACGCCCAGGTCGCGCGGGCGCTGGCCGGCGCCCCGTGGCCCGAGGACCTGCTCGCCGACGTGGCGTCCGTGCGCAGCGACGACTTCGATCTGGTCGACGCGCGCGAGCGGAACATCGACGACAGCCTCGATCTGGTCGCGATCGCGGTGCGGCCGTGACCTCCCCGGAGCCCGCCGACCCCGTACCGGGCCTCTTCACCCTCGTTCTTCACACCCACCTGCCCTGGCTGGCCCATCACGGGCGCTGGCCCGTCGGCGAGGAATGGCTCTATCAGTCGTGGTCGGCGTGCTATCTGCCGCTCATGCGGGTGCTGCGCACGCTGGCCACCGAAGGCCGTCGCCACCAGCTGACGCTGGGCATGACGCCGGTTGTCACCGCACAACTCGACGACCCGTACTGCCTGACGGGCATGCACCACTGGCTGGCGAACTGGCAGCTGCGCGCACTGGAAGCAACAACTCTTGGGGATCCGTTGCGGCAGTTCGGTGTTCGCGAGCACGCCGAGGCCGAGCAGGCCCTCGAGGACTTCGCCACGCTGTGGGCGCACGGAGGCAGCCCGTTGCTGCGCGAGGTGATCGACGCCGAAACCATCGAACTGCTCGGCGGCCCGCTCGCGCACCCGTTCCAGCCGCTGCTGAACCCGAGGCTGCGGGAATTCGCGCTGCGCGAAGGGCTGGCCGATGCCCGCTTGCGGTTCGCGCATGCGCCCGTCGGTATCTGGGCCCCGGAATGCGCATATGCGCCCGGCATGGAGAACGACTACGCCGCAGCGGGTGTCGGCCACTTCATGGTCGACGGGCCGTCCCTGCACGGCGACACCGCACTGGGCCGTCCAGTCGCATCCTCGGACGTGGTGGCCTTCGGCAGGGACCTTCACGTCAGCTATCGGGTGTGGTCGCCGAAATCGGGCTACCCCGGTCACGCCGCCTACCGCGACTTCCACACCTACGACCACACCACCGGACTCAAGCCGGCCAGGGTCACCGGCCGCAATGTGCCGTCCGAAGCCAAGGCGCCCTACGACCCCGAGCGCGCCGACCGCGCGATCGACGGCCACGTCGCCGATTTCGTCGCAGTCGTCCGGCAACGACTGTGCGACGAGAGCGAACGCATCGGGCGTCCCGCACACGTCATCGCCGCCTTCGACACCGAGTTGTTCGGCCACTGGTGGTACGAGGGCCCGGTATGGCTCGAACGGGTGCTGCGCGCGCTGCCGCAGGCCGGTGTGCGCGTCGGCACGCTGAGCGACGCCAAGGCCGACGGCTTTGTCGGCTCTCCCGTCGAATTACCGCCCAGCTCTTGGGGTTCCGGTAAGGACTGGCAGGTGTGGGCCGGTGAGCAGGTCACCGACCTGGTGCGGCTGAACACCGAGGTCGTCGACACCGCGCTGACGACCGTCGACAAGGCGCTCGGCGAGACCGACGCTCCGCCGGCACGCAACTTCGTCGCCGACCAGATCCTGCGCGAGACGCTGCTGACCGTCTCCAGCGACTGGCCGTTCATGGTCAGCAAGGACTCAGCGGCGGACTATGCCCGCTACCGTGCGCATCTGCACGCCCACGCCACCCGCGAGATCGCCGACGCCGCGGCATCCGGTCGCCACGAGCATGCCCAGCGTCTCGCCGCGGGCTGGAACCGCGCCGACGGTCTGTTCGGCGCGCTGGACGCGCGGCGGTTACCGCGATGACCCCGAGCCGTTCTGTGTCAGCTGCGAGCGACCGTGTTTGCACACCGACACGCCGCGAAACCACACCACTGTGCGGTCGCTCGCGCCGAGGTGAGCGACCGTGAAAATCCTCATGGTGTCGTGGGAGTACCCGCCGGTGGTCGTCGGCGGGCTCGGTCGGCACGTGCATCACCTCGCGACCGCGCTCGCCGAAGCGGGCCACGAGATCGTCGTGTTGAGCCGGCGACCGTCGAACACCGACCCGAGCACGCATCCGACCACCGACGAGATCGCCGAAGGCGTGCGCGTAGTCGCCGCGGCGCACGATCCTCACGAATTCGACTTCGGTTCCGACATGATGGCTTGGACGTTGGCGATGGGCCACGCGATGGTCCGCGCCGGTTTGACGCTCAAGTCGCAACGCGGCCGTCCCTGGCGCCCCGACGTCGTGCACGCACACGACTGGCTGGTCGCACATCCCGCGGTCGCTCTGGCCGAATACTTCGATGTGCCACTGGTATCCACGATCCACGCCACCGAAGCCGGTAGACATTCCGGATGGGTGTCGGGGCGCATCAGCCGGCAGGTTCACGCGGTGGAATCGTGGTTGGTGCGCGAATCCGACTCGTTGATCACCTGTTCGGCATCGATGCGTGATGAGGTTTCGGAGCTCTTCGGGCCGGGACTCGCCGAGTCGTACGTTATCCGTAACGGAATCGACTGCGGCCGTTGGCCGTTCGCCCGACGCAAGGTACGTACCGGCCCGGCGCAACTGCTGTACCTGGGGCGGCTCGAGTATGAGAAGGGCATCCACGACGCGATCGCCGCGCTACCCCGAATCAGGCGCACCCACCCCGGTACCACGCTGACAGTCGCCGGCGAGGGCACTCAGTTGGACTGGCTCGTCGAGCAGGCGCGAAAGTACAAGGTGCTCAAGGTGACCGCGTTCGTCGGACATCTCGACCACGAGGCGTTGGTGGACCTGTTGCACACCGCCGACGCCGCCGTGTTGCCCAGCCATTACGAGCCGTTCGGCATCGTCGCCCTGGAAGCTGCGGCGACCGGAATCCCCTTGGTGACCTCGAACGTCGGGGGGTTGGGCGAAGCGGTCATCGACGGTGAAACCGGAATGTCCTTCCCGCCGCGTGATACCGCGCGCCTGGCGGCGGCCGTCCGCTCGGTTCTCGACGATCCGCATGCCGCCCAACAACGGGCGATCGCCGCCCGCGAGCGGCTCACCTCCGAGTTCGAATGGCACGCGATCGCGGAGGAAACCGCTCAGGTGTACTTCGCCGCCAAACGCCGTGAGCGCGAACCACATCGGCGCCGCCCCATCATCGAACACGCCCTACCCGGCCGCTGACACGCGGTAGACGTGCCGACTGGCGGGGATCGTGGATTGATCCCCGCCAGTGGCGTTGTGTGGTTGGACTGGCGTTGTGTG
>NZ_LQIH01000022.1:0-60435 GCF_001499835.1 Mycolicibacterium novocastrense | reverse complement strand
ACCGAGCACGCCCCACCGCACCCCGCCGAAGAAGCACTGTTCCCGCCCGACCCTGAAAACCCCTTCGCCGACATCGACCAAGCCCCACCCTTCGACGACTACTACGACGCCGCCCCGCCCGATGGCTCATTTGAATACGGGGCAGAAGATTTCGCGGATTTGCAATTCGAAGACCTCTCAGCAAACCGTCCCGTACCCGAATTGGGCATCACCATCAATTTGGTCACCACGCTGCAGCAGGAATACCGCGAGGTGTCCGAAAGAATCAAAACCTTAGACGCAGAAATCCGCGCGGGAAATGGCCCCGCTATGCGCGCTGCGGCCGACGAGCTGTTGCGGATGCGCCGCCAAGTCGACGCCGATCGACCCTACGGCCACGCCGTCGCCACAGTGATGGAGCAGTGGGCCGATGCCGACGCCGCCTACAACTACACCCTGCGCCTGATCGAGCACGCCCGCACTCAGCTCGACGTCCTACGGGCCAACCCCGATGCCGACGAACTCGACATCGCCTCAGCCCAAGCCGATCTGGCCTTTCACACCCGCCGCCTGCCCGAACAACCACCGTCGCATCAGTTTCACCAGGCCTTCGCCGAGGCGCAGGCTGCGCGCACCGCGGCCGCCGGCGGCCACAAGATCGTCACCGAGCACGACATCGCCACCGCACGCGGCGACGCCGAGCGCGCGGACCTGGCCGCCCGCGCGCAGCTGCGCGACCGCCGCCAGGCGCTGCGCCGCGAGCTCGACCGCGCTGAGCGCGCCGTCGCCGGTGCCTTTGCCGCGGCCCAGACCGCCACCTCCGACACACTCGAGCAGCTGCTGAAATCGGCCCGCTCCGAAGTTGCCTTGCTCCAAGTGGCCGGCGACGCCGACCTCACCCGCACGCCCATGCCCATCCCCGCGGCGGCCCTCACAGCGCACGAGCCCCACACCGCCGACCGGCTCAAATCCTTGGCCGCGCAACCCTATCGGCTCAGCGTGGTGCGCGCCGACGCCACCGACCGCGACACCGCCGCGGCGCTCTACACCCTGCGCAGCACGGCCAACGCCAACGACCGCAAAGTGCTCTGGCTCTCGACCACCGACGCCAGCGCGGCGCCCGCCCGCGAGGCCGAGCTGGCCGACACCATCACCACAGTCAGCCATGCGCACCAGCAAGTCAGCGGCCAGCAATGGGCACTACCACCCGGAGCCATCGTCGTCATCGACGACCCCGCAGCCGCGGAACCCGACCAGCTCGCCGACATCGCCCGCCACGCCGCAGCCGCAGACGCCCGAGTCGTCCTCCTCGACCCCAACAACAGTCACGGCCCCAGCTCGTCGGCGGTGTGGCTGCTCACCAACTCCCTGCCGTGGAACACCACCCTTACCGCCACCCCGTCAGGTCCAGCAGATCCGCTTCTAGACGCCATCCCAGCCGTCACCTTGGCCGATCGCCTCGGCCGCACCCACCTCAGCGAGTCCTGGCGTCACTTGCTCGCCCAGTACGACAATGCCGCCCGCGGCGTGCGCGCCGCCCAGCGCCGCCACCTCGCCTTGGGATGGCGCGATCATTCACGGAGCACTGAAGCGCCCGAACACACGCTCGGCGCCAACATCGACGACTGATCCGACGTGCTGGCTGACCAAGACTGGTACCCCGGCGAAACCGCTCGCGCGCGATTAGCGAGAGTTCGCGAGTTTTTCCACCCGCACATCCACAGGACGGCCCGTCTTCTTGCTAGCAGTAACTGCAGCGCGTGCCGCGGCCTGCCGCACGGCGAGGCTACGGCCTGATTTCGACTTCGGGGGGTTGCTGTTCGCCGTTGCCACCGAGACTCCCCTCTACGTCGACATCCAAGGCGGTGTGCTCCGCGATTACCTGGACGATATCTGAATCGTCTCGTGTGGCTAGTTTAGATTGCAGCAGCGTATCGAGCATCTTCCAGCCCAAGCGCCGCTTCTGTGTCGTCTGCGCTGAATGTCCGCTCTAACGCCCAGGTGACTCGACGCCACCATTCACTTCGGCGGTCAGCGACATTCTCTGCTGCCAGGTGACCAGCACACCGCCGATAGCCACAATCCCGACATCAACGTCACCCACGCCTGTGTAGGCATCTTCAAGTCCTTACCTGTCCGCCTGCCGCGAACGGTAGAAGATTGAACAGACAATGCCGGCTGCGACACGCGGCCGAGGTCGGTCGGCCCGTTCTTGAGCCGCGTAGCATGCTCGACGTGGCACCCATGCTGCCTAAGTCTTCGCGCCGCTCTCCCGATCACTCGCGAGCTCACCGATGATCCGCCGACTGCGATCTCCGCGGTTCCAGCGGATGCGGGCCTGCAATTCCGAGACGATGCCCTTGGGCATCGATCCCGACATCTTGAGCGCTGTGCGCACGGTTTACAGCACCGACCTTGGATTGCCCGACGACTGGACCACCGCTCGACGAGCCGAGTTCATGGCCGCCGAGGCCGAAAAGATCAGCTGGATGGTTCGGGCGTTGGCCAGCACACTCGGCCGCCAGAGCGTTGCGAATTGGAGCCGGAGATCACGCGGCAGCGCTCCCGGTGCCGCAGTACGGGCCGAGTTGACAGCGCAGGCTCGTACCCAAGCGTTGGACTCTGTGCTGAGCACGGAGTTATACGAGCTAATCGCTTCTGATGAGTATGAGCTTTGAGCTCTAGACCTGCTGAGCGAGCCACCCGCTAGAGCCAAATTCACCCCTCGTCGGGGACAAGCGAAGACGATTAGAGAATTTGCCACTCTGGCCGATCAAAGATGCCTCAGGTGGTGGACCGCGTTCCGCGCATCGGCATACGTTCAGGCGATGCGAAATCGTTCCAGGACCCCAAAGCCGAGTGGCGAGCCTGTCGCGTTGGGCCGGATTCTACCCTCGGTAATTATGGCACTCGCCTGGCGGCAGTCGACTCGAGGTTCTCTTTCGCCAGTCCTCGAACTGGGCCAAACTGCCCTCGCTCAAACACGTCGTTTTTCGATCGAGGGAGGTGATTCAATTGAAGAGCAATGCTTTTGACGGGCTGCCGCTACTGCTTGCAGTCCCCCGGGCAGCCGCCATGCTGGGAATCAGCCGAGCAGCAGCTTATCGTCTAGCCGCTGCCGGCGAACTGCCAGTGCGCAGGCTTGGTGGCCGGGTCTATGTCGTGACCGCGGAGCTGCAGCAGCTGATCGCTTCGTGAAGGCCGATCCCTTTCCCAGGCCGCCCGACATCTGTTCGCTAGAGCTCCGGTCCGCTGTTAGCTGACGTATGAATTCTGTCGCGGCGACGGCCATGTCACCACCCTCAGGCAGCATGGGGTGGAATCACTCGTATAGGACATTGGAGTCAACAGGAGGTTAGATGGCTAGCACCGATGAACCGGATCGGAAGCGCACTCGCCGCGCCGAGCCGATCACCCGCCGCAGCGCAAAGAACGGCGTGGTCACCTACACGTTCCAGGTAGATATCGGTTCTCGACCTAACGGCACGCGTGAGAGGCAGCGATTCACCTTCTCGACGCTTGCAGAAGCGCGTCGCGAGTATCGGAAGATCACGACCGAGGTCGCCGCGGGGACGTTCGTTAGGAGGAATGACACGACCGTCGCCGACTTTCTCGCTCGATGGCTCGACGGTAGACGCGACGTGCGGCCCAATACCCTTGCAGGCTACAAGCATTCATTGAAGCCTGTTATCGACCAACTGGGCAGAACGGGCCTGCAGCAATTAAGAACCGCCGATATCGACGCCTTGGTAACAATTCGACTGAACGGCACACCAGTAGCGCAGCGTGACAAGCGAGGCCGCCGCGCGGCTGAGGTACTCACGTACTTGCGGTCAAAGTCCGAGGGGGCGCAGTATTCCGAGATCCTCACTGCCCTTGGCGAGCCAGGCATTAAGGCCCTCGACCGGCTGGTGGCTTCGGGGGAAGTGTTACGGCCAGGCCGCGGCCGATACGTCGCCAAATACGGAGACGACCCCGCACAACCCAAGGTTCCCGGCAGCGTGAGCGCCCGAACTGTCGTGACCATGCTTGTGGTGTTGTCTTCGGCTCTCGACGACGCGATGCGGGAGGGGTTGGTGGCCCGCAACGTGGCACGCTTGGTAAAGCGCCCGGCGGTCAAGCACCACGAAATGGCGAGCTGGACAACAGAACAGGCTGGCCGATTCCGTGAGCATGTGCGCGATGAACGGCTCGCTGCGTGCTGGCTGCTTACGCTGGCAGGTCTTCGCCGGTCCGAGATCCTCGGATTGCGATGGTCCGATATTGACTTCGATGCCGGTACCGTCTCTGTCGCGCAAGGCCGCGTAGTGGTCGAAGGCCGCGGGACCATCACCGGAGACCCGAAGTCGAAACGGTCTCGCCGGGCACTACCGATGCCTGCTGATGTGCTCGCTGCACTGCGAGCTTTGAGATTACGTCAGGCTGAAGAACGCCTCGCCCTTGGCGCTGAATACCTCGATAGCGGCCTCGTCGCCGTCAACGTGGACGGCTCTCTCATTCGCCCCGAGACATACTCGGCGGATTTTGCACGACACGCAAAAGATGCTGCGGTGCCGGTGATTCGGCTACACGACGTCCGGCATACGGCGGCCACCATGCTGCTCGACGTTGGTACTACTCCATCGGCAACGGCCAAGTGGCTTGGCCATGACCCTGCAATAACGCTGCGCGTGTACGGCCACGTCTACGACGACGCGCTGGCTGCGGCCGGCGATGCACTGCTCGGACGCTCGAGGTCGATCGGCGAGCAGTGACCGTGCCGTGAGCGACGGCAACATGCCGCTCGGCGAATCTGTGGATCTTCAAAGCCCACCCGCAACGAATGAGAGTTTCGGTAGTTTCTCTTTCGAGCCGGTCGCAAGCGCGCAACGATCCCTTGATCGACGTCGTGTTCATGGCCAAGGTTGGCATTGTGCGTCGCCATGATGATCTGTCGGCGCGCGCTGCGACTGAACGAGCCCATAAGTTCGAAGTAGACCGACTCGGAGTCTGTCCGTGGCAACGAAAAGGTATCTCCCGGTGGGCTACGAAGAGGTATCCACCTGCGGCCAAATGAAAGTATCGAACCCGCGTTTCAATCGTGTCGATAAGGACTGCGGGCCCGATAGTGACGGCGAATGCCGCCATGCAATCACCATCTTCATCGAGCTGTCCATTGGAATCTGCGAAGGGCCGCACAGACATCATTTCGGCCCATCGCCAGCTCGGTTCCGACCGGGCCGCCGCCGATGCGTGCGGCACCCACCCACCGGACCGTCAAGAAGGTCGTGGATATGTTCGAAGCCGGCCAGGCCGGCGTGCCGCCAGGCCGCGGGCCAAACGTGGGCTCAAGTACGACGCGGTAGCCGAGCTGGTCGGGTCAACAGTACCGCGGTGCACACGCTGGCACACTCTTGGCACAACGGGGGTTTGTCCGTTCGATGCAAAAAACGTCTGAACTGCAAATTTAGACGTGGGCGCGGACGGTATCGAACCGCCGACCGCTGGTGTGTAAAACCAGAGCTCTACCACTGAGCTACGCGCCCCTGCAGGGCAAGCTACACGGCCATGACCTGCGACGAGAAATCACCTCAGCCGTTGCGCAGCGCCGCCAGCGCGTCCGTCCACAGCGCCTGATCGCGGGCCTCCCCCGGCTCCTTCATCTCGGCGAACCGGACGATCCCGCTGCGGTCGACGACGAACGTGCCGCGGTTGGCGATACCCGCGGCCTGGTTGAACACCCCGTAGGCCATCGCGACCTCTCCGTGCGGCCAGAAATCCGACAGCACGGGGAACGTGAAGCCGCTCTGGGTGGCCCAGATCTTGTGAGTCGGCGGCGGGCCCACTGAGATCGCCAGCGTCGCGGTGTCGTCGTTCTCGTACTCGGGCAGCCGGTCGCGGACCTCGTCGAGCTCACCCTGGCAGATGCCCGTGAACGCCAGCGGGAAGAACACCAGCAGCACGTTCTTCTTGCCGCGGAAGCTGCTGAGCGTGACGGGCTGACCGTTCTGGTCCTTGAGCGTGAAATCGGGCGCCTCTGCGCCGACCTCGATCATCCTCTCCGCCCCGCGGCCTTCGACTTCGGTTGCACCAGCCGGGTGGCGATCCAGTCACCGAGGTTGGCCGACGATGTCTGCATCAGGCCGGCGGTGGGCGCCGACTCGGCGACCTCGGCCGGTTGGACGTGGCCGGGTTTGCCGGTCTTCGGGGTCACCACCCAGATGACGCCGTCGTCGGCCAAGGGGGTGATGGCGTCCATCAGCGCATCCACGAGGTCTCCGTCGTCGTCGCGCCACCACAGCAGTACGACGTCGATGACCTCGTCGGCATCCTCGTCGAGCAGCTCGCCGCCGCACGCTTCCTCGATGTCGGCTCGGATGTCGTCGTCGACGTCCTCGTCCCAGCCCAGTTCCTGTACAACCTGATCTTTTTGGATGCCCAGTCTGTGGGCGTAGTTCGGGGCGTCATCCGCCGCGACCACGGTCGGTCCTCCTTCAGCCGGCTCGGGCGCATGTTGCGCTCGGCAGTGTCCTTTAGGCCTGTGTCTTGCGCCCTATCGTCGCACGAAGCACTATGCCCGCACGTGACTGGCGGCAAGGTTGGTCAAATATCCGCTTGGTCAATACGACGCGTCGCAGAGGTTGAGCGCGGTGGTCTTGGTGTCGTTGAGCCGGGTGATCGCGGCGTTGAACTCGTCGGGCCCGTAGTTGCCGGCGATCGCGGTGGCTACGCCCCTGGCGGCGTCGACCCAGCCGTTGAGCGCACCTGTGAGCTCGGGACCCAGCGGATCGGCGATGCTGCGCGCGACCATGTCGGCGCTGTGGTTCAGGGCGTCGATCGCGGGCCCGGCCTTGGCCGTCACGTCGCCCGCGCTTCGGTTGAAGGCATCGACGTAACCGTTGACCGCGGTGATCGCCTCGACGCTGGTGGAGCTCAGCGTCTCGCACGACGAGTGGATCGCCTCCTTGGTGATCGAGGCCCGGCGTTCCGATTCCCTGGCGCTGGAACTGGCCGCCGACTCCGCCAGGGAGGCCGACACCGACGCCCGGTACACCGGCGCGTCGGCCGCGTCGACCTGTGCGGAGCCCTCGGTGACGCTGCTGCAGCCCACGACGACCATGGCGGCCGCGGCCGAGATGCCGACGACGAGTGCGCCAATCCGCAGCGGTTTTTGCACCAGCGCACCGATCACCACGGCTGCAGACGTTACCGGTTCGGTCCGGCGACCGCCGGTTCATTCCAGGGGGCGACCCCACCGATGCGTGTGGGGCAGGATGGGAGAAGGATGGAACCCGTCGCTCACGGTTCAAGCGCAGAAAACATCTGCGCGACGGGCGTGGGCACCCGAACCGCCTACCAAGGAGCGGAAGTTGACCACCGAGTTCGCGCGCCAGGACCTGGCCCAAAACTCCACCACCGCAGCTGAACACGACCGGGTCAGGGTGATCCGGGAAGGCGTGGCGTCGTATCTGCCCGACATCGATCCCGAAGAGACCGGCGAATGGCTGGAATCGTTCGATCAGCTGCTCGAACAGTCCGGGCCCGCGCGGGCACGCTATCTGATGTTGCGTCTGCTCGAACGCGCCGGTGAACAGCGCGTGGCCATCCCGTCGTTGACGTCGACCGACTACGTCAACACGATCCCCACCGAGGTGGAGCCGTGGTTCCCCGGCGACGAGGACGTCGAACGCCGGTACCGCACCTGGATCCGGTGGAACGCCGCGATCATGGTGCACCGCGCGCAACGTCCGGGAGTCGGTGTGGGCGGCCATATTTCGACGTATGCGTCGTCGGCCGCCCTCTACGAGGTCGGCTTCAACCACTTCTTCCGCGGCAAGTCGCATCCCGGCGGCGGTGACCATGTGTTCATCCAGGGTCACGCGTCGCCGGGCATCTACGCACGCGCGTATCTGGAGGGTCGCCTGTCGGCCGACCAGCTCGACGGTTTCCGGCAGGAGCACAGCCACCCCGGCGGCGGGCTGCCGTCGTACCCGCATCCGCGGCTGATGCCCGACTTCTGGGAGTTCCCGACGGTCTCCATGGGGCTGGGCCCGATGAACGCCATCTACCAGGCCCGGTTCAACCACTACCTGCACGACCGCGAGATCAAGGACACCTCGGATCAACACGTGTGGGCGTTCCTCGGCGACGGAGAGATGGACGAACCCGAAAGCCGCGGCCTGGCGCATGTCGCCGCACTGGAAGGCCTGGACAACCTCACCTTCGTGGTCAACTGCAACCTGCAGCGCCTCGACGGGCCGGTGCGCGGCAACGGCAAGATCATCCAGGAACTCGAGTCGTTCTTCCGCGGGGCCGGCTGGAACGTCATCAAGGTGGTGTGGGGCCGCGAATGGGATGCGCTGTTGCACGCCGACCGCGACGGCGCACTGGTCAACCTGATGAACAGCACACCCGACGGTGACTATCAGACCTACAAGGCCAACGACGGCGCCTACGTGCGCGACCACTTCTTCGGCCGCGACCCCCGCACCAAGGCGCTCGTCGAGAAGATGTCGGACTCCGAGATCTGGAACCTCAAACGGGGCGGCCACGACTACCGCAAGGTCTACGCCGCCTACCGTGCGGCCATGGAGCACAAGGGCCAGCCGACGGTCATCCTGGCCAAGACCATCAAGGGTTACTCGTTGGGTGCGCACTTCCAGGGCCGCAACGCCACGCACCAGATGAAAAAGCTTGCGCTGGAAGACCTCAAGTACTTCCGCGATGCCCAGCGCATCCCGATCAGCGACGAGCAACTCGAGGAGAACCCTTACCTTCCGCCGTACTACCACCCCGGCCCGGAGGCGCCCGAGATCCGCTACATGATCGACCGCAGGCGCGCACTCGGCGGGTTCCTGCCCGAGCGTCGCACCAAAACCAAGTCGCTCACCCTGCCCGGCCGCGACACCTACAAGGCGCTCAAGAAGGGGTCCGGCAAGCAGGAGGTGGCCACGACGATGGCCACGGTGCGGACGTTCAAGGAACTGTTGCGCGACAAGGAGATTGGTTGGCGCATCGTGCCGATCATTCCCGACGAGGCACGCACGTTCGGCATGGACTCGTGGTTCCCCAACCTGAAGATCTACAACCGCAACGGCCAGCTGTACACCTCGGTCGACGCCGAATTGATGTTGGCCTACAAGGAATCCGAGGTCGGCCAGATCCTGCACGAGGGCATCAACGAGGCCGGGTCCTCGGCCAGTTTCATCGCGGCGGGCACGTCCTACTCGACGCACAACGAGCCGATGATCCCCGTCTACATCTTCTATTCGATGTTCGGGTTCCAGCGCACCGGCGACAACCTGTGGGCGGCCGCCGACCAGATGACGCGCGGCTTCCTCCTCGGCGCCACGGCGGGCCGGACCACGCTGGTGGGCGAGGGCCTGCAGCACGCCGACGGGCATTCGCTGTTGTTGGCCGCGTCCAACCCCGCGGTCGTCGCCTACGATCCGGCGTTTGCGTACGAGATCGCCTACATCGTCGAGAGCGGCCTGAGCCGGATGTACGGCGAGAACCCCGAGAACGTCTACTTCTATATGACGATCTACAACGAGCCCTACGTCCAGCCGCCGGAGCCGGAGGGCCTCGACGTCGAGGGGCTGTTGCGCGGCATCTACCGCTACCGGCCCGCACCCGAGAAGCGTTCCAATGCGGCGCAGATTCTGGTGTCGGGGGTGGCCATGCCGTCGGCGCTCAAGGCCGCCGAGATGCTCGCCGAGGAATGGGATGTCGCCGCCGACGTGTGGTCGGTGACCAGCTGGGGTGAGCTCAACCGCGACGGCGTCGAGATCGAGAAGCAGCGGCTGCGCCATCCGGACCAGCCGGCGGGCACGCCGTACATCACCAAGGCGCTCGCCGATGCCGCAGGCCCGGTCGTCGCGGTGTCGGACTGGATGCGCGCGGTTCCCGAGCAGATCCGGGCGTGGGTTCCCGGCACGTACATCACGCTGGGCACCGACGGGTTCGGGTTCTCCGACACCCGACCCGCCGCCCGGCGGTACTACAACACCGACGCCGAGTCGATCGCGGTCGCGGTGCTCGAGGGTCTGGCCCGCGACGGCAATATCGACGAGTCCGTCGCGGTCGAGGCGGCCAAGCAGTACGAGATCGACGATGTGCTGGCCGCGCCCGAGCAGACGTCGGACCCCGGAGTGGCGTAGCCACGACATTGGGCCCGGAGTGGCGTAGCCACGACATTGGGTCCGGAGTGGCGCAGGTTCTTGGAGGTTTCCTCTATAAGGGTGGCGTAGCCTTTAGAGGTGCCTGACAACCGGTTCGTGCCACCGAAGTCGACGGTCGAGGTTCTGGGGGCCGTTCCCGATTCGGTGCTGCGTCGGTTGCAGCAGTATTCGGGCCGGGTGGCCACCGATGCCGTGCGTGCGCTGGAGGAACGCCTGCCGTTCTTCGCCGAACTCGAGGCCTCGCAGCGGGCCAGCGTCCAGCTCGTCGTGCAGACCGCGGTGGTGAACTTCGTCGAGTGGATGCGGGACCCGCAGAGCAACGTGAGCTACACCGCGCAGGCCTTCGAGGTGGTTCCGCAGGACCTGCGGCGGCGCATCGCACTGCGGCAGTCGGTGGAGATGGTGCGCGTCACCATGGAGTTCTTCGAAGAGGTGGTACCGCTGCTGGCCCGCTCCGAGGAGCAGCTGACCGCGCTGACCGCCGGCATCCTGCGCTACAGCCGCGACCTCGCGTTCGCCGCGGCCAGCGCCTATGCCGATCAGGCCGAGGCGCGGGGCGCATGGGACACCCGGATGGAGGCCAACGTCGTCGACGCGGTGGTGCGCGGCGACATCGGCCCGGAACTGCAATCCCAGGCCGCCGCGCTGAACTGGGACGCCACCGCGCCCGCCACCGTCATCGTCGGGTTGCCGCAGCCCGACCGGATCGACCTGGCCAGCGACGACGTCCACGACGTCGTGCGGCGCAACAGCCGGGCCGCGCTGTCGGACGTGCACGGCACGTGGCTGGTCGCGATCGTCTCCGGTGCCCTCTCCCCGACCGACAGGTTCCTCACCGACATGATGACGGTGTTCGCCGAGGGCCCCGTCGTCGTCGGACCCACCGCCACCACGCTCGCGAGCGCTCACCGCAGCGCAACCGAGGCGATCGCGGGCATGAACGCCGTCACGGGCTGGCCGGGCGCGCCGCGGCCGGTGTCGGCTCGCGAACTCCTCCCCGAACGCGCCCTGCTCGGCGACGTGTCGGCGATCGCCGCGTTGGAGACCGAGGTGATGAGGCCGCTGGCCGATGCGGGTCCAGCGCTCACGGAGACCCTCGATGCCTACCTCGACTCGGGCGGCGCCATCGAGGCCTGCGCACGCAAATTGTTCGTTCATCCAAATACCGTCCGGTACCGGCTGAGACGAATCGCCGACTTCACCGGGCGCGATCCGACGCTTCCGCGCGACGCCTACGTGCTGCGGGTGGCCGTCACCGTCAGCCGACTGGGCCGTCAGCCGTACCATACGAGCACAGCAAACATGATCAACCCGGCGCGTCCGGCGCTGCGACCAGCAGCGCTTCCCACCCAGCCGGACAGGCCATAGATCGCGGGCAGATTTCGGTAGCGTCGCATCACAGGTGATTTTGTGGAGTCTCCACAAAAACATAAGACCAGGTTCATAATCTCTTACACCGCGCAAACCCGTCTTCACAGTGTTCTCTTAATGTGTGCCTCGTAATGATGTGCTTGCACTTCTCGCGCCCGGACAGGGCTCCCAGACACCCGGCATGCTCGCCGCATGGCTGGAGCTGCCCGGTGCCGCCGAGCGGCTCGCCGGATGGTCCGAGATCAGCGGGCTGGACTTGGCGCAGCTGGGCACCACCGCGTCGGCAGAGGAGATCACCGACACCGCGGTGACCCAGCCGCTCGTCGTGGCGGCCACGCTGCTGGCCCACGAGGAACTGAGCAGGCGCGGTGTGATCGCCGACAAGAAGACCGTGGTGGCGGGCCACTCCGTCGGAGAGATCGCCGCCTACGCGATCGCCGGGGTGATCTCCGCCGACGATGCCGTCAAGCTGGCTGCCATCCGCGGCGCCGAGATGGCCAAGGCGTGCGCGGTCGAGCCCACGGGAATGGCCGCCGTGCTCGGCGGTGAGGAAGCCGACGTGCTGGCCCGCCTCGAGGCGCTGGACCTGGTCCCGGCCAACCGCAACGCGGCGGGACAGATCGTCGCCGCCGGTGCGGTCGCCGCACTGGACAAGCTGGTCGAGGATCCGCCGGAGAAGGCGCGGGTGCGCAAGCTGGCGACCGCCGGCGCCTTCCACACCCACTACATGGCCTCGGCCCTCGACGGGTACGCCGCCGTGGCCGAAGGTGTAACGAGCGCCGAGCCGAACACGACGCTACTGTCGAACGCGGACGGCCAGCCGGTGGATTCGGCGGCCGACGCCATGAGCAAGCTGGTGGCGCAGATGACGCGCCCGGTCCGCTGGGACCTGTGCACCGAGACGATGCGCCGGCTCGATGTGACCGCGATCGTCGAGTTCCCGCCCGCCGGGACGCTCGCGGGTATCGCGAAAAGAGAACTTCGGGGGGTGCCGACGCACGCCGTCAAGTCCCCCGCTGACCTGGACGGGCTCGCCGAACTCTCATAGGCAGACCTGCGCCAGACACAACCACATAACGATCGTCATTCCCATCAAGTAACACCACTGAATAGAAGGAGCCAACGTGGCCGCCAGTCAGGACGAAATCATCGCCGGTCTCGCCGAGATCATCGAAGAGGTCACCGGTATCGAGCCTTCCGAGGTCACCCCTGAGAAGAGCTTCGTCGACGACCTGGACATCGACTCGCTGTCGATGGTCGAGATCGCCGTGCAGACCGAGGACAAGTACGGCGTGAAGATCCCCGACGAGGACCTCGCCGGTCTTCGCACCGTCGGTGACGTCGTCACCTACATCCAGAAGCTCGAGGAAGAGAACCCCGAAGCGGCAGCGGCCATCCGCGCGCAGATCGAAGCCGATCGGGCATGAGTAGACCTTCCACTGCTAACGGCGGTTTCCCCAACGTCGTCGTGACCGCCGTCACGGCGACCACGTCGGTCGCGGCGGACATCGAGAGCACGTGGAAGGGGCTGCTGGCCGGCGAAAGCGGCATCCGCGTCCTCGAGGACGAGTTCGTCACCAAGTGGGATCTTCCGGTCCGCATCGGTGGGCACCTCGTCGACGCGATCGACGACCACATGACGCGACTGGACATGCGACGGATGTCGTATGTCCAGCGCATGGCCAAGTTTCTGTCCGGCCAGCTCTGGGAGACCGCGGGCACGCCCGAGGTCGATCCGGATCGCTTCACCGTTGTCGTCGGCACCGGTCTGGGTGGCGGCGAGAAGATCGTCGAGACCTACGACGCGATGAACGAGGGCGGCCCCCGCAAGGTGTCGCCGCTCGCGGTGCAGATGATCATGCCGAACGGTGCGGCCGCGGTGATCGGTCTGCAGCTGGGCGCGAGGGCCGGGGTCATCACCCCGGTCTCGGCCTGCTCATCGGGTTCGGAGGCCATCGCCCACGGCTGGCGTCAGATCGTCATGGGTGACGCCGACATCGCGGTCGTCGGCGGCGTCGAGGGCGGAATCGAAGCGCTGCCGATCGCGGCGTTCTCGATGATGCGCGCGATGTCGACCAACAACGAGGATCCCGAGGGCGCCTCGCGGCCGTTCGACAAGAACCGCGACGGGTTCGTCTTCGGCGAGGCCGGTGCGCTGATGGTCATCGAAACCGAGGAGCACGCCAAGGCCCGCGGCGCAAAGCCGTTGGCCCGCCTGATGGGTGCGGGCATCACGTCCGATGCCTTCCACATGGTGGCCCCTGCGTCCGACGGTCTTCGGGCCGGCCAGGCGATGAAGCGTGCGATGGAGACCGCGGGTCTCGAGCCCAAGGACATCCAGCACGTCAACGCCCACGCCACGGCCACGTCCATCGGTGACGTCGCCGAGGCCAACGCGATCCGGTCGGCCGGGGTGGAGCATGCGGCGGTCTACGCGCCGAAGTCGGCGCTCGGCCACTCCATCGGAGCGGTCGGCGCGCTGGAATCGGCTCTGACCGTGCTCTCGCTGCGTGACGGCGTCATCCCGCCGACACTGAACTACGAGACGCCGGATCCCGAGATCGATCTCGATGTGGTTGCAGGCGAGCCTCGTTACGGCGACTACCAGTACGCCATCAACAACTCGTTCGGCTTCGGCGGACACAATGTCGCCCTGGCCTTCGGACGCTACTGAGCGAAAGGAACTCTCGGGCAGGAATGGCAGGGTCAGCCGCACTTTCCACGGGGGACGGTTTCCCCGACGTCGTCGTCACGGGTATCGCCATGACGACTGCGCTGGCCACCAGCGCGGACGACACCTGGAAGAAGCTGCTGGACGGCCAGAGTGGAATCCGGAGGCTCGAGGATCCGTTCGTCGAGGAGTATGACCTGCCGGTTCGCATCGGCGGGCATCTCCTCGAGGATTTCGACCACGAGTTGAGCAAGGTGGAACTGCGCCGCCTGTCGTATCTGCAGAAGATGTCGACGGTCCTGAGCCGGCGGGTCTGGGAGAACGCGGGAACGCCCGAGGTGGACCCCAAACGGCTGACGGTGTCGATCGGCACCGGCATGGGCTCCACCGAGGAGTTGGTGTTCAGCTACGACAACATGCGCGCCAAGGGTCTGAAGGCGGTTTCACCGCTGGCCGTACAGATGTACATGCCCAATGCCGCTGCCGCCGCAGTCGGATTGGAGCGCAAGGCCCGCGCCGGGGTGGTCACTCCGGTGTCGGCCTGCGCATCGGGTTCGGAGGGCATCGCGCACGCCTGGCGCAACATCGTGCTCGGCGAGGCCGACGTCGCGATCTGCGGCGGCGTGGAGACCAGGATCGAAGCGGTGCCGATCGCCGGCTTCGCACAGATGCGAATCGTCTTGTCCACCACCAACGATGACCCGGCCGGCGCATGCCGCCCGTTCGACAAAGACCGCAACGGCTTCGTGTTCGGCGAGGGGGGTGCGCTGATGGTCATCGAGACCGAAGAGCACGCAAAGGCCCGCGGCGCCAACATCCTGGCCCGGATCATGGGGGCCAGCATCACCTCGGACGGCTACCACATCGTGGCGCCGGACCCGAACGGCGAGCAGGCCGGTCACGCGATGACGCGCGCCATCCAACTCGCCGGGCTGCAGCCCACAGACATCGACCACGTCAACGCGCATGCCACCGGCACCAGCGTCGGAGACGTGGCCGAGGGCAAGGCGATCAACAACGCGATGGGCGGCCACAAGCCTGCGGTATACGCACCCAAGGCGGCGCTCGGGCACTCGGTCGGCGCGGTCGGTGCCGTGGAGTCCATCCTGACCGTCATGGCGTTGCGGGAGGGCATCATCCCGCCGACGCTGAACCTGCGAAACCTCGATCCGGACATCGATCTGGACGTGGTCGCCGGTGAACCGCGGTCGGGCAATTACCAGTACGCGATCAACAACTCGTTCGGATTCGGTGGGCACAACGTCGCGCTCGCTTTCGGGAAGTACTGACACTCCCCGGAATCCAGCGCACTAGGAGGTATTGAATGACGACCATGGCGCCCGAGACAGTCGGCGAATCGCTCGACCCTCGTGATCCGCTCCTGCGTCTGAGCACCTTCTTCGACGACGGCAGTGTCGAATTGCTGCACGAGCGCGACCGTTCAGGCGTTCTCGCCGCCGCCGGAACCGTCAACGGAGTGCGCACCATCGCGTTCTGCACCGACGGCACCGTCATGGGTGGGGCCATGGGCGTCGAGGGATGTGCCCACATCGTCGACGCCTACGACCAGGCCATCGAGGAGCAGAGCCCGATCGTGGGCATCTGGCACTCCGGTGGTGCTCGTCTCGCCGAGGGCGTCAAGGCGTTGCACGCGGTCGGCCTGGTGTTCGAGGCGATGATCCGGGCGTCCGGTTACGTTCCGCAGATCTCGGTCGTCGTCGGCTTCGCCGCGGGCGGTGCGGCCTACGGACCGGCCCTCACCGACGTGATCGTGATGGCGCCCGAGAGCCGGGTGTTCGTCACCGGACCCGACGTGGTGCGCAGCGTCACCGGCGAGGACGTCGACATGGCCAGCCTGGGCGGCCCGGACACTCACCACAAGAAGTCCGGCGTGTGCCACATCGTCGCCGACGACGAACTCGACGCCTACGAGCGCGGCCGCCGGCTGGTCGGATTGTTCTGCCAGCAGGGCCATTTCGATCGCGCGAAGGCCGAAGCGGGCGACACCGACCTGCACGCGCTGCTGCCGGAGTCGGCGCGACGCGCATACGATGTGCATCCGCTCGTCGAGGCGTTGCTGGACGAGGGCGTGCCGTTTGAGGAGTTCCAGGGTAAGTGGGCCCCGTCGATCGTGATCGGTCTCGGTCGGTTGTCGGGCCGCTCGGTCGGCGTGATCGCCAACAACCCGCTGCGGCTCGGCGGCTGCCTGAACTCCGAAAGTGCCGAGAAGGCGGCGCGATTCGTGCGCCTGTGCGACGCGTTCGGAATTCCGATCATCAACGTCGTCGACGTCCCCGGGTACCTGCCCGGCGTGGATCAGGAGTGGGGCGGCGTCGTGCGCCGCGGAGCGAAGCTGCTGCACGCGTTCGGCGAGTGCTCGGTCCCCCGGGTCACGCTGGTGACGCGGAAGATCTACGGCGGCGCCTACATCGCGATGAACTCGCGCTCGCTGGGTGCGACCAAGGTCTACGCCTGGCCGGACGCCGAGGTCGCCGTCATGGGCGCCAAGGCCGCCGTCGGCATCCTGCACAAGAAGAAGTTGGCCGCCGTCGAGGATCTCACCGAGCGCGAGGCCCTGCACGAACAGTTGGCTGTGGAGCACGAGAAGATCGCGGGCGGCGTCGATTCCGCGATCGACATCGGCGTCGTCGACGAGAAGATCGATCCGGCGCACACCCGCAGCAAGCTGACCCAGGCGCTGGCCGAGGCTCCCGCGCGCCGCGGCCGGCACAAGAACATCCCGCTGTAACCGCGAGCGCGGCTGTACCCCTTCAGCGCCGAGACCGACGTTTCGGCGGGACTGCTCGCGTGAGATCGACCATTTCGTCGGTCTGGGCGTAAGAAGTGGCTAGCCGACGGCCGCGAGCATCTCCTCGGCCACCGCCACCACCCGCTCGCGGTCAGCCTCGACCAACCCGATGCGGGTGCGGCGGTCGACGATGTCGTCGACGGTCAGCGCGCCCTCGTGGGTCACCGCGTACTCGAATTCCGCACGGATGACGTCGATCCCCTCGGCGACCGGTTCGGTGGGCCGCTCGCACGCGGCGGTGGCGATGACGTTCGGCGCCTCGGCGCCGAAGCGGGCCACCAGTGAACCCGGCATCTCGGCCGGATGACGTAGCGTGGCAACCGGATTCGACGGCGCCCCGACGAGCGGCAGGTTGCGGGTGCGGCAGTGCGTTGCGCTCAGCCCACGCAACTGGATCGCCCGGTCGAGCACATCCTCGGCCATGAAGCGGTATTCGGTCAGCTTGCCGCCGATGATGCTGATGACGCCCGAGGGTGATTCGACGACCGCGTGTTCGCGCGAGACGTCGGCGGTGCGGCCCGCGCCGGTGTCGATCAGCGGACGCAGACCGGCGTATGCGCCGATCACATCCGACGGGCTCAAGGCGACGTCCAGGGCGGTGTTCACGGTGTCGAGCAGGAACGAGATCTCCTCGGGCGCGGGTTCGGGCACGTCCGGGACCGGGCCGGGCGCATCCTCGTCGGTCAGCCCGAGGTACACCCGGCCCAACTGCTCGGGCATCGCGAACACGAAACGGTTGATCTCACCGGGTATCGGGATGGTCAGGGCCGCAACCGGATTGCCGAAGGCCGCCGCGTCGAACACCAGATGCGTTCCGCGGCTGGGCCGCAGCTTGATCGAGGAATCCACCTCGCCCGCCCACACCCCGGAGGCGTTGATCACCGCGCGCGCGGCGACCTCGAACGACTCGCCGGTGAGCTGATCGGTCAGCCGCACCGAGGTGCCGGTGGCGTGCGACGCCGCCACCCGAGTCAGTACCCGGGCACCGTGTTGGGCCGCCGTCCGCGCCACCGCGGTCACCAGGCGGGCGTCGTCGATCAACTGCCCGTCATACGCCAGGAACGCGCCGTCGAGACCGTCACGCCGTACGGTGGGCGCCAGTTCGACGGCCCGGCGCGCATCGATCCGCCGCGAGCGGGGCAACACCGACGCCGGCGTGCCCGCCAGCTTGCGCAGGCCGTCGCCGGCGGCGAAGCCGAAGCGCACCAGCGCGCGCGAAGCGGAGTTCATCGACGGGAGCAACGGCACCAGCTGCGGCATCGCCGTGACCAGATGGGGGGCATTGCGGGTCATCAGGATTCCGCGTTCGACGGCGCTGCGCCGGGCGATGCCGACGTTGCCCGTCGCCAGGTACCGCAGCCCGCCGTGAACCAGCTTGGAACTCCACCTGCTGGTGCCGAACGCGAGATCGTGCTTCTCCACCAGCGCGACGCGCAGTCCGCGGGTGGCTGCGTCCAGCGCGATGCCGGTTCCGGTGATGCCGCCGCCGATGACGATGACGTCGAGGCGCTCACCGTCGGCCAGCGCCGCCAGTTCGGTGCTGCGGCGCGCGGAGTTCAGAGCCGTCGAGCCGGTCACGGTGCCAGGTACCCGTCGAGGGCATGCGCCAACTCGGTGTCGAGCGCATCGGTGTCCAACAGCTTTTCGACCATCTGCGCGGACTGGATCGCCGACTGGGTGATCAGCAGGCACATCGCGGCCAGCTGACGCGCGTCGCCGGCGCGCACGCTGCCGTCGTCCTGGGCGATCTTGATGGCGTGGGTCAACGCGTCGATCAGGATCATCTGGCTGGTCCCGAGCCGGTTGGCGATGTAGACCATCGCGAATTCGGGTGCGTCTTGCAGCACCGACATGATGATCTCGTCGGTGCGAAGGTGCCGGGCCACTTCCACGACCCGCTGCACAAGCGCTTTGCGGTCGGAACCCGTGTCGGGCACTTTGTCCAGCACACCGGCGATGCGCTCGGTCATCAGCGCCGCGAGCACCCCGTTCGTGTCGGACCACCTGCGGTAGATGGTGGGGCGGCTCATGCGCGCGCGGCGGGCGATGTCGGTCAGCGTGACCCGCTTGACTCCGACCGCGAGCACGCAGGCCGCCGCGGCGTCGATGATGCGCGCCTCGACTGTCGACTCATCGTTACGGATTGACGACATGTGTAATACTGTAACGCATGACGCGTCCGGATGCTCACTCGACCGCTCTCCTGCCCCCGATGAAGTGGAACGCCTGGGGCGACCCCGCCCAGGCCAAGCCGCTCTCCGAGGGCATCCGGACGCTGCTCGAACAGGCGCTCGGCGTGGAGACGTCGACCACCGAAGAACTCGAACCCGAACAGGTGCGCCTGCGGCCGTCGGCGCTGACCGACGACGACCGCGAGGCGTTGACCGCCATCGTCGGGCGCGATTACTGCCGCGTCGACGACCAGGGTCGCCTGTTCCGGGCCGGCGGCAAGTCGACATTGGACCTGCTGCGCCGCCGCGACCCCGGTGAGCAGGACGCGCCGGATGCGGTGGTGCTGCCCGGTAGCGAAGAGGAAATCGCCGCGATACTGCACCTGTGCGCTGAGCGCCGCATCGCCATCGTCCCGTTCGGCGGCGGCACCAGCGTCGTCGGCGGCCTCGACCCGATCCGCGGCGGCTTCCCCGCGGTGATCTCCCTGGACCTGCGCCGCTTCGACGAACTGCACTTCCTCGACGAGGTCTCCGGAGTGGCCGAACTCGGCGCGGGCGTGACAGGACCCGACGCCGAACGGCTGCTGGGCGAGCACGGTTTCTCGCTCGGCCACTTCCCCCAGAGCTTCCAGTTCGCCACCATCGGCGGCTTCGCCGCGACGCGGTCGTCGGGTCAGGGGTCGGCGGGCTACGGCCGGTTCAACGACATGGTGCGCGGCCTGCGGGCGGTCACACCGGTCGGCGTGCTCGACCTCGGCCGGGCGCCGGAGTCGGCGGCGGGACCGGATCTGCGACAGCTGCTGATTGGCTCGGAGGGCGTGCTGGGCGTCATCACGCGGGTGCGATTGCGGGTCCATCCGAAGCCGACCGCCACCCGCTACGAGGCGTGGTCGTTCCCCGACTTCGTCACGGGCGCCGACGCCCTGCGCGCGGTCGTGCAGACCGGTACCGGCCCGACGGTGATCCGGCTGTCCGACGAGGCCGAGACGGGAGTGAACCTCGCGACCACCGAAAGCATCGGCGAAAAGCAGATCACCGGAGGATGTCTGGCGATCACGGTGTTCGAGGGCACCGAAGCGCACGTCGCCAGCAGACACTCCGAGACACGCGCGGTGCTCGAAGCCGCCGGCGGCACCTCGCTGGGCGAGGAACCCGCACGCGCGTGGGAGCACGGCCGGTTCAACGCGCCGTATCTACGCGACTCGCTGCTGTCGGCCGGCGCACTGTGCGAGACGTTGGAGACCGCGACGAACTGGTCGAACGTGCCTGCGCTCAAGGCCGCCGTCACCGAGGCGCTGACGACTGCGCTCACCGAAACCGGCACGCCATCGCTGGTGCTGTGCCACATTTCGCACGTGTATCCGACCGGCGCGTCGCTGTACTTCACGGTCGTCGCCGGGCAGCGGGGGAACCCGATCGAGCAGTGGCGCAAGGCCAAAGCCGCGGCGTCGGACGCGATGATGCGCACCGGGGCCACCATCACCCATCACCACGCCGTCGGCGCCGACCACCGGCCGTGGATGCGTGACGAGGTCGGCGACCTCGGCGTCGCGATCCTGCGCGCCGTCAAGGACACACTCGACCCGGCGGGAATCCTCAACCCGGGCAAGCTGATCCCATGACGATCGACGGTCGCGTCACGATGCTGACCAACCCCGCCTCGGGGCACGGCAGCGCACCCCACGCGGCCGAACGCGCTGTCGCACAATTCCATCGGCGCGGAATGGACGTCGTCGCGATCGCGGGCACCGACGCCGAACACGCGCGCAAACTCGTCGAAGGCGCGCTCGAACGCGGGATGGACGCGCTCGTCGTGGTCGGCGGCGACGGAATCATTTCCCTTGCGCTGCAGGTGCTTGCGCAGACCGACATTCCCCTGGGCATCATCCCGGCCGGCACCGGCAACGACCACGCACGCGAATTCACGATCCCGACACGCGATCCCGAAGCCGCCGCCGACGTCGTGGTCGACGGCCTGACCGCCGGGACCGCGAAGACCATCGACCTCGGGCGGATCCGCGGCGCCGACGGCACCGAGAAATGGTTCGGCACCGTGATGGCCGCAGGTTTCGACTCGCTGGTGACCGACCGGACCAACCGGATGCGCTGGCCGCACGGCCGTATGCGATACAACCTCGCGATGGTCGCCGAGCTGTCGAAGTTGCGGCTCCTGCCGTTCCGGTTGTCGTTCGACGGCGACGAAGTGACGACGGAGTTGACGCTGGCCGCGTTCGGCAACACCCGCAGCTACGGCGGCGGCATGCGGATCTGCCCTGAAGCCGACCCGACCGACGGTCTGCTCGACGTGACGATGGTGGCCTCGGCGTCACGCACCCGGCTGATCCGGTTGTTTCCCACCGTGTTCAAGGGCACCCACGTACACCTCGACGAGGTTCGCACCGCGCGGGCCAAGACCATCACCGTCGACTCCCCCGGCATCAACGCTTACGCCGACGGCGAGTACATGTGCCCGCTACCGGTCGAGGTGTCGGCGGTTCCCGGGGCGCTGCGGATCCTGGCGCCGCGACGCTGACGAACGTGCGGTTCCATACCCGACACGCCGCTCGGGCGTATGGGTCCGCACACTCGCGCCGGACCGCGTCGGCTACCCGACTCCCTGCCTGGTGTCGTCGACCTAACCGACTCCGCGGCTCAGCCAGCTCACCTCCGCGCCCGCACCGCCATCGCGGTACGGCTCCAAGGCCTCGTCCCACGCTGTGCCCAGCACCGAGTCCAGTTCGGCGGCCAGCGTGTCCGCGCCGGCGGCCATCATCGCGCGCAGCCGCATCTCGCCGACGATCACATCGCCGTTGGCGCTCATCGATCCGCTCCACAGTCCGAGCTGCGGCGTGTGACACCAGCGATGGCCGTCGACGCCGGGGCTGGGATCCTCGGTCACCTCGAACCGCAGCACCGACCACGACCGCAACGCGCTGGCCAAGGCGGCACCGGTACCCACCGGGCCGACCCAGTTGGTGACGGCTCGCAGCTGTCCCGGCATGGCCGGTTGCGGAGTCCACTTGAGGTTCGCCCTCGCCTGAAGGGTCGACGACAACGCCCACTCGACATGCGGGCACACCGCAGCGGGTGACGCGTGGATGTAGACCACGCCCGTCGTCGCTTCGGCGAACTGGTTCGACGCACGCATTTGCCACTCCTTCGGCTCCACGAGGGACGTCTTCCCCAAGCGGCCTCTTGAAACCGAAAATTACAGCTGTGTCGTGCGTGTCTATTGTGCCTTGTGAGGCGCCTGTTGCGCTAGTCTGCGGCGAATTCTCTCAGGACTTCGTCAGATAACGTCCGCCACGGCTTGTACGCCCACTCGCCGAAGTTGCGATCGGTGAGCACGACGAGCGCCAGATCGGCGTCCGGATCGACCCACAAAAACGTCCCTGACTGGCCGAAATGCCCGAACGTGCGCCCGGAGTTGTCCTCGCCGGTCCAGTGCGGGGACTTGTCGCCGCGGATCTCGAAGCCCAGCCCCCAGTCGTTGGGTCGCTGCACACCGAATCCCGGCAGCACCCCGTCCAGGCCGGGAAACTGCACCGAGATCGCCTCGCCGTGCAGTTGGGCGGACACGGTAGCCGGCCGCAGCAGGTCTGCGGCGAACGCCGCCAGATTGGCCGCCGTCGACGTCGCGCCGTACCCCGCGGCGGCCGCGCCCCCGTCGAGCACGCTGTCGGACATGCCCAGCGGTTCGAACACCGCCTCGGTCAGATACCGGTCGAACGCGATGCCCGTCGCCTTCTCGAGGGTCTCGGCCAACACCCCGAACCCGTAATTCGAGTAGACCCGCCGGGCCCCCGGCTCGGCCATCGTCTCCGCCGAGCGCATGGAGTAGCCCGACGCGTGCGCCAGCAGGTGACGCACCGTCGCCCCGGGCGGGCCCGCTTCGGTGTCGAGTTCGACCGCGCCCTCCTCGACGCCGACCTGCACCGCGCGTGCGGCCAGCGGCTTGGTCACCGACGCCAGCTCAAATCGTCGCCGCTGGTCGCCATGCTCGGCCAGCACGCCAGACGGTCCGACGACGGCGGCCGCGGCGTTGGGCACCGGCCAGTCGCCCACGAGATCCAGCGCGCTCATCGCGCCGAGCCTACTTGCGCGCGATGTAGTAGTTGTTGACCGGATCGGACTCGATCTCTCGCACCGAGACGTCGCTGAATCCGGCATCGGCGAGCATCGAGGTGGCGAGTTGATGCCCCCAGCAGGTGCCGAGTCCGGCACCGTCGAGGCCGAGCGAAACCGTCATGCAGTGCATCGTCGAGACCGTGTAGAGGTACGTGGCCAGCGGCACGCCGACGTTGTCCTCCAGGTTGCTCGAGGCCTTGACGTCGACCATGAGCAGGCAGCCGCCCGGCCTGAGCGCACGATAGATGTTGGCCAGCACGGCGGCCGGATCGGCCTGGTCGTGGATGGCGTCGAAAACCGTTATCACATCGTAACTTTCGGGCATGTCCAGCGCCGCAACGTCTGCTGCGACGAAGGTGGCGTTGGCCAGGCCCAGCCGAGCCGCCTCGGCGCGTCCCACGCCGAGACCCTCGTCGCTGAAGTCGATTCCGGTGAACCGGCTGGCCGGGAACGCCTGGGCCATCACGTTGATCGCGTGCCCGCTGCCGCAGCCGATGTCGGCGACGTCGGCCCCGTCGCGCAGCAGCTGTGGCAATCCCTGCGCCAACGGCAGGATGACGTCGACGAGCGCGGCGTCGAACACCTCTCCGCTCTGCTCGGCCATCACCGTGTGGAACCGCGGGTACTCGCTGTAGGACAGCCCTCCGCCGGTGCGGAAGCAGCCGATGATCTTCTGCTCCACCTCGCCCAGCAGCGAAATGAACTGCGCCAACCGCGCGAAGTTGTCCGGGCCCGCGGCGCGGGTGAGGACCGCGGCGCGGTGCGGCGGAAGCCAATAGGTGCCCGCCGCGGGGTCGTACTCGACCGCCCCAGCCGTCACCACACCGCCCAGCCACTCGCGCACGTAGCGTTCGTTGAGTCCCGCGGCCGCGGCGAGCTCGGCGCTGGTGGCCGGGGCGGAATCGGCCATGGTGTCCCACAACCCGGTCTGGTGACCGATCGACAACAGCAGGGCGAGGCTGGCGCTGTCGATCGCGGACACCATCCGCGCGGCGAACTCCTCGGTCGTGTCCGCTGGTCTGTGGTCGATATCGGTCATCGCGGGTTCCTTCCGGCGTGCTGAACTCATGTCCATTGCACAACGGAGTCCGCCGCCGGGCGGTTCAACGGCTAAATCAGTTCGATCGACCTCTTGGCCAGGCCCATCCAGTAGCCGTCGATCACCTGCCGCGCCTGCTGCGCGGGATCGCCGGAGGCGCCGAGCGCGACGAACAGCGGCGACCAGTGCTCGATGGTGGGATGCGCATACGGCATGCCCGGCGCCCGATGACGGAAGTCGATCAGGGCGTCGACGTCGCCGGCGGCGAACATCTCGGCCGCCCACATGTCGAAGTCCGTCGACCAGTCCGGCGGCTCCGCGCCCGGTGACGGGTCGTCGAGGAACGGCAGGCCGTGTGTCGTGAACCCGGACCCGATGATCAGCACGCCCGCGTCGCGCAGCGGCCTCAACCGCTCGCCCAGGTGCAGCAGCGCCTGCGGGTCGAGCCTCGGCATCGAGATCTGCAGCACCGGGATGTCGGCGTCGGGATACATCACCGTCAGCGGAACGTAGGCGCCGTGGTCGAGCCTGCGGTCGGGGTCGTGGCGCACCGGCTCATCGCGGGGCAGCATCGCCTCGATGTGCGCGGCGAGGTCGACGGCGCCGGGCGCGTCGTAGGTCGTCTGGTAGTAGCGCTGCGGGAAGCCCCAGAAGTCGTAGGTCAGCGGGGTCTGCGTCGATGTCGACCCGATCGTCAGCGGCGCGGATTCCCAGTGCGCCGACACGACCAGGATCGCCGCAGGCCGTGGTAGCTCTGTCGCCCAAGCCGCGAGCTGACGCACCCACAACTCGTCGTCGACCAGCGGCGGCGCACCGTGGGAGAGGAACAGCGCGGGAAGCGAATCAGCCATGTGACCGAGTGTTCCCCCAGCCGATAGGTTGTAGTCATGAGTCAAACGGTGCGCGGAGTGATCTCACGAAAGAAGGACGAGCCGGTCGAAGTCGTGGACATCGTGATCCCCGACCCGGGTCCGGGCGAGGTGGTGGTCGACGTCACGGCGTGCGGGGTCTGCCACACCGACCTGACCTATCGGGAGGGCGGCATCAACGACGAATTCCCGTTCCTGCTGGGCCATGAGGCCGCGGGCACCGTCGAATCCGTCGGAGCAGGTGTGACCAACGTCGAACCCGGCGATTTCGTGATCCTCAACTGGCGCGCGGTGTGCGGCCAGTGCCGGGCATGTAAGCGCGGCCGTCCGCACCTGTGCTTCGACACCCACAACGCCGCGCAGAAGATGACGCTGACCGACGGCACGGAGCTGACCCCGGCCCTGGGCATCGGCGCGTTCGCCGACAAGACGCTGGTGCACGAAGGGCAGTGCACCAAGGTCGATCCCGCGGCCGACCCCGCCGTGGCCGGGCTGCTGGGCTGCGGCGTGATGGCCGGGCTCGGCGCCGCGGTCAACACGGGCGCGGTGACCCGCGACGACACCGTCGCCGTGATCGGCTGCGGCGGCGTCGGCGACGCCGCCATCGCCGGGGCCGCCCTGGTCGGCGCCAAGCGCATCATCGCCGTCGACACCGACAACAAGAAGCTCGAGTGGGCACGCGATTTCGGCGCCACCCACACCATCAACGCCCGCGAACTCGATCCCGTGGAGACCATCGCCGACCTCACCGACGGCTTCGGCGCCGACGTGGTGATCGATGCGGTCGGCCGGCCGGAGACCTGGAAGCAGGCGTTCTACGCCCGCGACCTCGCGGGAACCGTTGTCTTGGTGGGTGTTCCGACTCCCGACATGACGCTGGAGATGCCGCTGATCGACTTCTTCTCGCGCGGCGGCTCGCTGAAGTCGTCCTGGTACGGCGACTGCCTGCCCGAACGCGACTTCCCCACGCTGATCAGCCTCTACCTGCAGGGCCGACTACCGCTGGAGAAGTTCGTCACCGAACGTATCGGCATCGACGATGTCGAGGAGGCGTTCCACAAGATGCACAAGGGCGGGGTGCTGCGATCGGTGGTGGTGTTGAAATGAACGGCGGACCGATCGGCCGGGTGGTCATCCACGGGACCTTCGAACTCGACGGCGGCAGTTGGGAAGTCGACAACAACATCTGGATCGTCGGCGACGACTCCGAGGTGGTGGTGTTCGACGCGGCGCACGACGCGGGACCGATTGTCAACGCGGTCGGCGGCCGGCACGTGGTCGCGGTCGTGTGCACGCACGGACACAACGACCATGTGACGGTCGCACCCGAACTGGGCCAGGCACTCGACGCGCCGGTGCTGATGCACCCGGCCGATGACATGCTGTGGCGAATGACGCACCCGGACAGCGACTTCCGCACCGTGGCCGACGGCGACACCCTGCAGGTCGCGGGTACCGAGCTGCGCGCCCTGCACACACCCGGGCATTCGCCAGGTTCGGTGTGCTGGCATGCGCCGGAGTTGAACGCGGTGTTCTCCGGCGACACCCTCTTTCAGGGCGGGCCGGGCGCGACGGGGCGGTCGTTCTCCGACTTCCCCACCATCCTCGAGTCGATCTCCGGGCGGCTGGGAAAGCTGCCCGACCACACCGTCGTCTACACCGGTCACGGCGATTCCACCACCATCGGCGATGAGCTGGTCAACTACGACGAGTGGGTGGCCAGAGGGCACTAGCTAGTCCCCCAGTATGCGGCGCTTCTCCGCGTTGAACTCGGCCTCGGTCAGCGCGCCCGAATTTCGAAGGGCGGCCAGCTGCTTCAGCTGCTCGAGGCGCACGCCCCCATCGTCGGGCTGATACGCCGAGGTGGGCGTCGACACCGCCCGAAGGGTCGGCGGTGCGTCGGCGTTGACGATCTCGTGCGGCGCCAGCGGGCGCGCCACCTTGGCCGCGCGCGCCGACCAGATCAGAGCGGCGATGAGCCCCAGCACCCCCAGCGCGGCCAACCCGCCGAACAACCACGCCAGCCAGCCGTACGAACTGCCGTGCCCGAACGAGAGCCGCGGGTCGATGTACCCGTTCACGCTGCCGTCGGTCGAGACTCGATAGGCGCCGGGCTCGGCGACCTGTACCACCCAGAGCCGCACATGGGTGTCGCTGTTCACGGTGGTTGTCCCGCCGATACTTTCGGTCACCACGGGATCGGGCGCCCCGTCGGGCGCGTCGATGTTGATGCTGAGCGCGGGGATCGGGAAACCACTGGTCGGCTGTCCAGTCGTCACGGTGTGGAAGCTGACCGTCACCTCGCCCGCGGGCAACTCGATGCTGCCGGATCCCGGAATCGGCACTTCGCCGTACGCGTCGAAATCGTCGAGGACGAACGCGTTGAGCACCAGGGTGACAATGAAACCGACGACGGCAGTCACGAGGGTCAACACGGAGACGACGACGGCGACGCGCGGGCCGGCCCTTCCGCTCATGGGCAGAGTTTGGCACGGGCGGGACCTCCCGGCGCGGTGTTGCCACGGATACGTCGACCTCCGTCGGCGGCGACGGCCCGCGGGGACTACCGTCGGATAGGACCGAACCTGTTGTCCGCACGTCACGGAGGTCGCGATGCCCGAGTCCAGCATCGTCGTGCGGCCCGAGCCGATGGAGAGCGGGTCGTACACCGCCGGTTCGCGTCTGCAGGCCGCCGGTCTGCAGGGGGCGATCAAGCTTTTCGAGGAGGCGGCCGCCGCCGTGCCGATCCCGAGGCCTCCGCAACCGTTCGTCATCGCCGACTACGGCGCGTCGACGGGCCACAACTCGCTGCTGCCGATCTGCGCGGCAATCGCGGTGGTGCGCAAGCGGACCCGCACCGACCACCCCACCCTGGTCGTGCACACCGACGTACCGGAGAACGACTTCACCGCACTGTTCCGCACCCTCGCCGAAGATCCGGACACCTATCTGAGCAAGGACTCCGCGGCTTTCGCCTCCGCGATCGGCCGGTCGTTCTACTCGCAGATCATGCCGTCGAGCAGTGTGAACCTCGGCTGGAGTTCATGGGCCGTGCATTGGCTCAGCCGTGTACCCGCGCCGATCCCCGACCACGTCCACGTGGCCTACAGCCGCGACGAGACGGTGCGCGCCGCGTACGCCAGGCAGGCTGCCACCGACTGGCACGAGTTCATCGCCTTCCGCGGTCGTGAACTGCGTCGCGGCGGTCGTTTCGTTGTGATGACGACGGCAGTCGACGACAACGGCGAGGTGGGGTACCGCTCGGTGCTCGACGCGCTGGTCGACGCGCTCGACGAACTGGCCGCCGACGGCTTGCTGACCGCCGACGAGGTGCACCGGATGGGTATCCCGATCGTCGGCCGGCGGGAGCAGGATTTCCTGGCGCCGTTTGCTCCGAAGGGCCGTTTCGAACAACTCGAGATCGAACATCTGGAGATCTTCGACGCCGGGGACCGCTTCTGGCAGCAGTATCAAGTCGACGGCAACGCAACGACTTTCGGCGCGCAGTGGGCGTCATTCGCCAGGGCGGCGGTGTTCCCGATGCTGGCGACCACACTCGAGGGCGGTGCCGCCGACCCTCGGTCAAACCAGTTCTTCGATCGCCTGGAGGCAGGTATGGCGGCCCGGCTGGCCGCGGCTCCCGAGAAGACCCAGATCCCGATGGCGCACCTGGTGTTGACCAAGAAACCGAGAAACCCCTGAGCCGTCAGCCGCCGATGCGGCCGAACGGTGCTACGGAGCCGGTTGACCGGGCAGTTGCGGAGCGGGCACCCACGGCAGCCCCGGAATCGTCGGGTACGGCGCGGTCGGGCTCCACGGCGGCTGCGTGGTCGCCGGCGGTGCCGTCGTGGTGGGCGGCGGCTCGGTTGTCGGGGGCGGCTCCGGCGACGGAGGCGGCGGCTCGGATGTCGGGGGCGGCTCCGGCGACGGAGGCGGCTCGGTGATGGTCTGGGTCACCGGCGGAGGCGGCCGGTAGACGGTCTGGGGCGCCTGGGTGGCCGGCGGTGGCGGCGGCTCGGCGGTGGTCGGTGTCGTGGGCCGCGGGGTGACCGTCATGGGTGGTGTGGTGGTCGCCGGCTCAGGTGCGGACTCGTCGCCGGACATCACCCACAGCACCGCGGCCACCAGCGCGGCCAGCACCACGAGGACGCCAACGGCCAGCGGGACCGCCGGATTGCGGTACCAGGGCACCGGTCGCGGCGGCAGGTCGTCCCAGGATTCGTCGTCGAACTGCATCTGCGGGCGCACGTCGGCGGCGCCGGCCGCGGGCGGTCCGTAGTCGTAGGGATCGGTTGCCGCGACCTCGGGCAGCTCTTCGGCGTCCGACCAGGCCAATGCCCCGAAGGCTTCTGACTGTGGCGACGCTTCGTCGGCCGCAGAGCCGACCTCGGGGGCCATCGCCGTGGCCGCGGCGACGGCAGCACCGGCCCCGGGAGCCGCGGACATCGCGGTCATCCCCTCCTCGACGGTGCCTCGGACGGCGGCCAACCCACCGCCCACCGCCGAAGCCAATTCGGGGTGGGCCGACGTGATCACCGGCGCCCGGAACCGCTCCGAGAGCGTGGTGGTGACGACCGGGATCCGCGCCCCGCCGCCGACCGACGCCACGGCCGCCAGTTCACGAATACCGTTGCGCTCCAGGGTCTCCTGCAGGGTGTTCGCAAACCCCGTGAGAGGTCCGCTCAGCACCTCGTCGAGTTCGGTGCGCGTCAGCCGCACGTCGCTGCGATGCCCGGGCAATTCGGCCACCAGCGAGGTGAACGCCGCGGTGGACAGCCGCTCCTTGGCGCCGCGGCACTGCGCACGCAACCGCGACAGCGAGCCGATCGCCGAGGTACTGGACAGGTCGACGGCCCCGGCCGCCGACAGATCCTCGAGGACGTGGGTCAGCAGCGCCTGGTCGACCAGGTCACCGGACAGGTCGTGGTGGCGGACGGTCTGGCCGATCTGCGTGTAACCGTTATCCGCATCGAACAGGCTGATGCTGGTTCCGGTCCCCCCGAAGTCGCAGAGGGCGATGACGCCGCGGGTGGGCACCCCCGGTTCGTCCTGCAGAGAGGTCAGCGCGGCCACCGCATCGGAGACGACGGGCGCCGGCCGGGGCCGCTGAAACTCGGGCACTGCGGCCAACGCCCCGCGCAGCGCGTCGACGGAGGCGGGCCGCCAGTGTGCCGGGTGCGTCACCGCGATGTTGCCGACGGGGCCCCGGCCGCCCCCGACCGCGTGGAGCATTGCCCGCAGCGCATCGGCGAGCACGACTTCGGCCTTGTGAGTGGAACCGTCGGCGGCGACGATGCCGACCGGATCCCCGACCCGGTCGACGAAATCGGTCAGGATCAGGCCGCGTTCGTCGAGGTTGCGGTTCTCACCGGGCACGCCGACCTCGGGCGGGCGGTGCGGATACAACGTCAGCACCGCCGACCGGGTCACGGCTGATCTGCCCACGACGACGGCGGCCAGGTTGGTCGCGCCAACCGAGAGCCCTACCCCATCGGCCATCAGCGGATGGTGCCTGCGCCCGGAATCAATGGCAAATCCAACGCCGTCACCCAGCCAGGCGAGAGGTCGTTGACCGCGGGCACCGCGTTGAGCGCGCGCAGGCCGGTCGCCAGGCAGCCGGCCGCGGCGGCGTCACGCGCGGAGCCGTCGGTGAACCGGAACGCGGTCTCCTGGAAGATGCTCGGGGTGCCCTCGATGTCGACGCGGTAGACGTCGTTCTCGTTGCCCGACGGCCAGTCGGGTGCGGCGTCGTTGCCGATCCGGTTGACGTGTTCGAGCTGAATGCGGGTCTCGCCCCGGTACACGCCGTTGATGGTGAACCGCACGGCCGCGACGTTACCCGGGGCGATGATGCCCTTCGCGGTCTTGCGTTCGGTCGGCGTGACCCACTTGTCCCATGTGGTGGTGATCTCGTCGAGCATGATGCCCGCGGCGTGCGCGATCATCGGGACCGTTGCGCCCCAAGCGAATATCAGGATGTCGGGATTCTCGAGAAGCGGCCGGTACTCGGGCGGCTTACCGATGCCCATCTCGCGGTCGTAGTCGCCTTCGTAGTTGGTGTAGTCGAGCAGTTCGGAGGCACGAACCTTGCGCACTTCCGAACACAGGCCCATCAGCGTCATCGGGAACAGGTCGTTGGCGAACCCGGGGTCGATGCCGGTGGTCAGGCACGACGATTCGCCGAGTTCGCAGGCCGCCGTGATGGGCTCGATCCAGTTCGGAGGGTTCAGGTGCATGGTGGGCCAGATCCAGGGCGTCATCGCGGTCGAACACACGTCGATGCCCGCCCGCAGGAAGCGGGTGATCAGTGCGATGTTGTCGTCGGCGCGATTGGCCGTCGGCCCGTAGTGCACCAGCGCGTCGGGTTTCAGCGCGATCAGCGCATCGACGTCGTCGGTCGCGGTCACCCCCAGCTCCGTGCCCAGCCCGCAGATGTCACCGACATCGCGGCCGACCTTGTCCGGGCTGCTCACGCCGACGCCGACCAGCTCGAACAGGGGATGTTTGACGATTTCGGGGATCACCATCTTGCCCACGAAACCGGTGCCCCAGACCACTACACGCTTGGTGCCGGAATCCCCAGATCTCCCAGTCACTGCTCGCCTCTCACTCGGCCCCGCTCTAACACCATAGGGGCGTCACCGTCGCGACGGATCGGACGCTACAGATTGATCGGATCGGGTGGTGGCACCGTCCTGGTGCTGTCTTTGAGGGCGGACTTGAACTGCATCGCCCGGTAGGGCCAGCCGGTCGCCGTATTCCACTGCGAGACAACCAGTCCGACACCGCCGTCGATGTCGAAGCGCGATCCCGGCAGCAGGTACCCGCCGTAGAGCTGGGCGACCCGGCTGCCGGCATGGTCCTCGTCCTCCCACGCCGATCCGAGGACGGGCATCTGGACCGGCGTGGTGTGCATGTTCGCCACCGGTGACTCCACGACGCGGTAGCCGAGCGCGTACTTCGACGCGAGAAATCCGCCGAGGACCCATTTCCCCGGCCCGACGCGACGCAACGCGAGCTCGCCCCATCGCTCACCGACCGGTGTGATGGGCGTCGCCGATGTCCCCCACGACCACCTCGTCCCGTCGAAATGCCAACTGACGTAACGGGTCCTGTCGCCGATGTGCTCCGGACGCACCCGCATCAGCACGATGCCCTTGTCGCGCTGGAAACCGGTCGCCGCCACGTACACCCAGTCGTCGTCGGGCTCGTAATCCCATGCCCAGCACTGTGCGTGACCGCCGTGCAGGTCGGCGGGGAACTTGGCCCTCTCCCCCAGATGGGTCCAGCTCACGCCGCTGTCGGGCGAGTGCCAGATCTCGGTCCAGGCGACGTTGCCGAAGCCGCGGTTGACGATGGCGTGCAGATACATCGATCCGCCGACGGTCAGCAGGTCCGACGGGATCACCGTGCTGATCCCGCCGCGACGCCAGCCGGTGCCCGCGTCGTCGTGCTCGTAGTGCCACAGTTGACGCGCGTAGCCGGGATCGCTGCCACCGGCGCGTTCGTAGACGATCGGGTGGTCGGCGTCGCCGGTGCCGATCAGGACGACCGGGGACCGCCAATCGCCGAGGCCGACCCGGGGACCCGAGAAGGTGTCGCCGAACACCGAGACCAGCTTCCCGTTCGGCGCGAGCACCGACGCGCCGAGGTCGGTGCACGTGACACCCCATCGATCGGTCAGCCCGGGACCGGTCAGATCGAGGGCCTTGCCGTTGAGGAGTGGCAGGCGGGCCCGCCCGCTGGGGCCGAGCCCGCGCCCGGCCGCTCCGCCGATCGACGGGTTACCAGGCACCTAGTAGCAGAGCCGCAGACCGCCGGGTTCGCAGATCAGCGGGTACGGCGTGACGGGAATCGACAGCGGTTCCTTGAACGTCAGCGTCAGCGGCAGCTCGACCATCCCGGGCTGCTCGCCGCACACCGCACCGTGGATGATCCTGGCGCGCCCGGTGAGAGTGGCCCCGTTGAAGGAGTAGATCTCCTTCTGCAGCGCGGTGCTGCCGTCCGGGCAGTTGCGGATCGAGTCGAACGTGTTCGCCTTGAATGTCCACTCGCCGCCGACCATGTCGGCCTCGGCGCCACCGCGGCCCGCCGGCGTGACCTTGAGCCTGCACCCGACCGGCAGGATCAGCGGCTCGCGAAGGTCGCCCACCGTCGGCACGCAGATCGGGAAGATCTCCCAGGTCGTCTCGGCCTGGCCGGCGATCCTGACCGTGTAGACCCCTTCGGGGGTATCGGGAGATTTCACGTCGCCCTGGCCGGCCGCGGTCCCCACGGCACTGAATGTCAGCCCGAGCGCGAACGCCACGACGCCCAACGTCCGCGCGATCGTCTTGGTCACCTCGTGCCCCTTCAGCCGTCTACCGTGGTGTCGAGTATCTCAGTGTGCACGCGGCGTCGTCACCCCTTTCCCCGGCTCCGGGTTTCGGCGGTCATCGCCGGAGGGGTAGAGGCATGAAACGACTGGTGGAAGTACTGGCCACCGTGGTCGTCACCGCGGTCGTGACGGTGCTGGCCGGGTGCTCCACCGGTCAGGGCGTGGATCTCGGGGAGTCGTCGAACAACCTAGTCGCCGCCATCGCCGGTGAACCCGACCAACTGGACCCGCACAAGACCAGCGCGTACTTCTCCTTCGAGGTGCTCGAGAACGTCTTCGACACGCTCGTCGAACCAGATGCCGACCTGGAGATGCGGCCCGCCCTCGCCGAATCGTGGGAGGTCAGCCCGGACCAGCTGGCGTGGACGTTCCATCTGCGGCCGGGCGTGACGTTTCACGACGGCAGCCCGTTCACCGCCGAGGACGTCGTGTTCTCGTATCGGCGCATCATCGACGAGCAGTTGGCCAACGTCGACAAGTTCAGCGCCGTCACCGACGTGCGCGCCGTCGACCCGATGACCGTGGTGATCCAGGTCGAACATCCGACGCCCAACCTGCTGACCAACATCGGCGGGTTCAAGGGCATGGCGATCGTCTCGCGCCGCAACGTCGAAAGCGGTCAGATCGCCACTCACCCGGTGGGCACCGGACCGTTCGCCTTCCGGTCGCAGAAGAGCGGCGACTCGATCATCTTGACCGCGAACAAGGCGTATTGGCGCGGCGCCCCGAAGGTGGGCGGTGTGACGTTCCGGTTCATCTCCGAACCCTCGACCGCGCTGTCGGCGCTGCAGGCCGGTGAGGTCGACTGGACCGACTCCGTCCCGACGCAGCGGGTCGCGCAGCTTCGTGACGACGACTCACTGCATCTGGAGGTGACCGCCAGCAACGACTACTGGTATCTCGCGCTCAACGAGGCGCACAAGCCGTGGAACGACGCGCGGGCACGCCGGGCCGTCGCCTTCGGCATCGACCGCGCCGCCATCGTCGCGGCCACCAGCTACGGCACCGCGGCCGCCAACCAGCTCGCCATCCCCGAAGGCAACCCGTGGTACACCGCCTACGACCGCTACCGCTACGACACCGACACCGCCCAACGGCTTCTCGACGAGGCGGGGGTCGGCGATGTCGATCTCGACATGCTGGTCACCAGCGAATACCCCGAGACCGTGACCGCAGCGCAGGTGATCGCGGATAACCTTGCGCCGCTGGGCATCACGGTCAACATCCGCACCGTCGACTTCGCCACCTGGCTCGACGAGCAGAACTCCGGCAACTTCGACATGCTGATGATGGGCTGGCTCGGCAACATCGACCCCGACGACTTCTACTACGCCCAGCACCATACGAACGGGACGAGCAACGCCCAGAAGTTCTCCAACCCGGAGGTCGACCGCCTGCTGGACGCGGGGCGCGTCGAGACGGACCGGCAGGCACGTTTGGAGCTGTATCGGCGGGCCGCAACGATCATCGCCGACGAGGTGAGCTACATCTACCTGTACAACCCGTCGGTGATCCAGGCGTGGGTGAGAAACCTGTCGGGCTACGAAGCCCGCCGCGACGGTGCCGTGCGCTTCCGCACGGCGAGCCTGGCCGGGAGCGAAACCTCATGATCGGCTTGCTCACTCACCCGATCGCGCGGTTCTTGGCGCGCCGGTTGGCGTATTCGGCGGTGGTGCTGCTCGGCGTGCTGGTCGTGAGTTTCGCGCTGGTGCATCTGGTGCCCGGCGATCCGGTGCGCATCGCGCTCGGAACGCGTTACACACCGCAGGCCTACGAGGCGTTGCGGTCGGCCAGCGGCCTGGACAAACCGATCGTCGAGCAATTCCTGTCTTACATCGGCAACGCGCTGACCGGCGATCTCGGGGTCAGCTTCCGCAACGGCGACCCGGTGACGGTGATTCTGCTCGAAAGACTGCCCGCCACAGTGTCACTGGCGGCGGCCGGAATCGTCATCGCGCTGCTGATCGCCATTCCGGCGGGGATCTGGTCGGCGCTGCGCGAGGGCCGGGTCAGCGACGCACTCGTGCGGGTGGGCAGCCAGTTCGGGGTGTCGGTGCCCGACTTCTGGATGGGCATACTGCTCATCGCGCTGTTCGCCTCGACGCTGCACTGGCTGCCCACCTCGGGCTACCGGCCGCTGTTCGACGACCCCGTGGGGTGGTTGCGCCATTTGATCCTGCCCGCGCTCACCGTCGGCCTGGTGGCGGGCGCGATCTTGACACGCTACGTGCGCTCGGCGGTGCTCGAGGTCGCCGCGATGGGTTATGTGCGTACCGCGCGCTCGAAAGGGCTTGCGCCGCGGGTGGTCACACTGCGCCACACCGTGCGCAACGCGTTGATCCCGATACTGACCATCACCGGCATCCAGTTGGCCACGATCCTGTCCGGGGTGATCGTCGTCGAGGTGGTGTTCGCCTGGCCGGGTCTGGGCCGGCTCGTCTACAACGCGGTGGCGGGGCGCGACTATGCGGTCATTCAGGGCACGGTGCTGTTGATCGCGGCGCTGTTCCTGTTGATCAACCTGATTGTGGACGTGCTCTACGCCGTCGTCGACCCGAGGATCAGGTTGTCATGACAGCTCCCGCCGGGTCGAGCAGCAGGGTGTCCTCGCTGCGTCTGCTCATGGGCAACCCCGTCACGATGGTCAGCGCCGTCCTGCTCCTGCTGATCGCATTCGTCGCCGTCACCGCCAATTGGATTGCGCCGTACGGGATCAACGACGTCGACGTGCCGAATGCCCTGCAACCGCCCCGCGGGGCGCACTGGTTCGGCACCGACGAACTGGGCCGTGATGTGTTGTCGCGGGTGCTGGTGGCGACGCAGGCATCGATGCGCGTGGCCGTGGTTAGCGTGACGTTCGCCGTGGTGGTCGGTGTGACGGTCGGCGTGCTCGCGGGCTATCGCGGCGGCTGGCTCGACACCGTGTTCATGCGCGTGGTCGACGTGATGTTCGCGTTTCCGGTGCTGCTGCTGGCCCTCGCCGTGGTGGCGATCCTCGGTCCCGGTGTGACGACGACGATCCTGGCGATCGGCATCGTGTACACGCCGATCTTCGCCAGGGTGGCGCGCGCCAGCACCATGAGCGTGCGCGTCGAACCGTTCGTGTCCGTGTCGCGCAGCATGGGCACCGGGCATGTGTACATCCTGGGCCGCCACATCCTGCCCAACATCGCCGGACCGCTGGTCGTGCAGACGTCGCTGTCGCTGGCCTTCGCCATCCTGTCCGAAGCGGCATTGTCGTTCCTGGGGTTGGGTATTCAGCCGCCGCAGCCGTCGCTGGGCCGGATGATCTTCGACTCGCAGGGTTTCGTGACCATGGCTTGGTGGATGGCGGTGTTCCCCGGTGCGGCCATCTTCGTCACGGTGCTCGCATTCAACCTGCTCGGCGACGGTCTGCGCGACGTCCTCGATCCCCGGCAGCGCACGCTCGCCGAAACCCGCCGGAAAGGGATGTCGCAGTGAGCGATCCGGTGATGAGCGTGCGCGACCTGCGGGTCAGCATCGGCAGCCGCGAGATCGTGCACGGGGTGTCGTTCGACGTGCACCGGGGACAGACACTGGGAATCGTGGGCGAATCCGGTTCGGGCAAGTCGATGACCGTGCTGGCCGCGACGGGCCTGCTCGACGCGCCGGGTGCGCGGGTGGCCGGAACCAGCACGCTGACAACCGAATCCGGAAGCACCCAGCTCATCGGCGCCTCGAACCGGGTGTTGCGCAGCGTGCACGGCGGCCGGATCGGGTTCGTGTTCCAGGACCCGGGGACGTCGCTGAACCCGCTGTTGACGCTGGAGCGGCAGATCACCGAATCGCTTGAGGCGCACCGCCGGATGACCCGACAGCAGGCGCGTGGCCGGGCGCTCGAATTGCTGGAGGCGGTCGGGCTGCCGGACCCCGAATCGCGATTGCGCGCCTATCCGCATCAGCTGTCCGGCGGGCAGAAGCAGCGCGTGATGATCGCGATCGCGATGGCATGTGACCCCGCGCTGCTGATCGCCGACGAACCGACGACCGCCCTCGATGTGACCACTCAGGCGCAGATCGTCGACCTGGTCGCCGAACTGCAGCGCGACTTCGGCACCGCGGTGGTGTGGATCAGCCACGACCTCGGCGTGATCGGCCAGGTGGCTCAGGACGTGACGGTGCTGCGCGGCGGCGAAGCGGTCGAGCAGGCCTCGGTCACCGACGTTTTCGACCGGCCTCGCCACGAGTACACCCGAGAACTGCTCGCCGCGCGACCGCTCATCGGGCGTCCGGGCCCACCGCCGGTGCCCGATGCGCCGGTGCTGTTGAATGTCGACGGTCTCGACGTGCGGTTCGAGGTCAGCACGCCGGTCGGCAAGTCGACCGTGCACGCCGTCAAGGATCTGTCGTTCCAGATCCGCCGGGGCACCACCCTGGGCCTGGTCGGCGAATCGGGTTCGGGTAAGTCGACCGTGGCGTCCGCACTCACCGGCCTGGTGCGGCCCGACGCGGGCACCGCGACACTCTCCGACGCCGACGTGTTCGGGGTGCGCGGGTCGGCGGAGAAGGCGTTGCGCAGGCGGATCGGCCTGGTGTTCCAGGACCCGTTCTCGTCGGTGAACCCGCGCGCCCGCGTGGGCGCGGCGATCGCCGAACCGCTGATCGTGCACCGGCTCGCAAAGGGTCGGCGTGCCCGCGCGGACCGGGTGGGCGAACTGCTCGACCTCGTCGGCCTGCCAACGTCGTTCGCGTCGCGCTACCCGCACGAGCTGTCGGGTGGTGAACGCCAGCGGGTGAGCATCGCCCGCGCGCTGGCCGGCGAGCCCGAGTTGCTGATCCTCGATGAAGCGACTGCGGCCCTGGATGTTTCGGTACAGGCCAAGGTTCTCGACCTGCTGGCCCGGCTACAACGCGACCTGGGACTGACCTATCTGTTCATCGCCCACGACCTCGCGATCGTCCAGCAGGTCAGCCACGACGTGCTGGTGATGCGCGACGGTATTGCGGTCGAGTACCGGCCGGCCGCCGAATTGTTCGCCTCACCCCGCGACGACTACACCCGCGCGCTGTTGGCTGCCGTACCCCCGGAACGCCCACGCGTCTCGGCCCCGTAGGGCCCCGCGGGCAGGTGCCCCCACTCCCCTCGCCGCAGCGTGAGAAGGTCATGCCATGACGCAACTGAGCGGCAAGGTCGCATTGGTGACGGGTGCCTCGGCGGGTTTGGGCGCCGCTGTCGCGCAACTGTTCGCGGAACGGGGTGCGACGGTCTTCGGCATCGCCCGCGACGCCGAGCGGATGGCGGAGGTGTTCGAGGCCGTGCCCGGGGGTCGCTTCGCGTCGGTGGACGTGACGTCCTCGGCGGCGTGCAGTGAGGCCGTCGCCCGGTGCGTGGAGGAATTCGGCCGTCTCGACGTCCTGGTGAATGTGGCGGGCTTTCACCAGATGCGACACACCACCGCGGTCAGCGACGACGAGTGGGAGCGCGACCTGGCGGTGAACCTGCACGGGCCGTTCTACCTCTGTCGCGCCGCGCTGCCGCACCTTCTGGAGAGCGGCGGCAACATCGTCAACGTCTCGTCGATCGCGGGGGTGGAGGGCGAGGTGTACTCGGCCGGATACTGCGCCGCCAAACATGGTCTCGTGGGGCTGACGCGCGCGCTGGCCGTCGAGTACACGAAGGAGAAGGTCCGCGTGAACGCGGTCTGCCCCGGTGGGATGCCGACCGCGCAGACCACCGAGTTCTCCGCGCCCGAGAACGCCGACTGGGACCTCATCATGCGCATCGCCTCGCCGCGAGGGTTCATGGACACCGTCGACGTCGCCAAGACCATCGCGTTCCTCGCCAGTGACGACGCCGCAGCGATCCACGGTGCGGTCTACCGTGTCGACAACGGCAAGGGCGCCGGCTGAGGCGGTTTCAGAGCAACTTGTGCTCGATGACGGTGGTCAGGTGCGGTTTGCGCCAGCCGCCGGTGACCTTCTCGATCCGTACGCCCATCTCCCCGCCCGCGATCTCCAGCGTCCCGACCTGATTGCGGAAATGCGGCTCGGATACGGGCCGCCATCGGAGCCGCGCCTTGGGCACTTTCGTGGTCTTCACCAGCGCCTTGCCGACGGCCTCGACGAAGCCGGTGTGGCCGAGCCGCAGGACGACTCGTTCGACCGCGGACGGCTCTTTGCGCAGTCCCGAACACACCACCTGCCAGACCTTGGTGCCCAGCTTGGTCGCCTCGTCGGGCACCTCGACCTCGGACACCCAGCAGTGGTGTACGTCGCCACCGAACAGCACCACCGAGTCGGGGGCGGGACCTCGCCGTCCGCTCGCCACGTCGATGAGCAGATCCTCGAAGCGCCGGAAACTTTCCTGGAAGCAGGCCCAGTGGTCGAGGTTGGCCGTGATGCGGACCTTCTCCCCGAGCCCGGTGAGCCATCGTCCCCAGGCGCCGTCGCCGACGGCCTCCGACCACGCTTCGATGTGGTGCATTCCGTAGGGCAGCAAGATCGGCAGTGAGCTGGCGAACAGCAGGTGCTGATAGTTCCCGTCGGCGTTGGCGGTGATCCAGTCCCATTCCTCGTCGGTGGTGATCCGGCGCTGTCCGGGTTTGAGCTGGCGGCCGGTGCGGGCGTCGGCGACGATCAGCCTCGCCGCACCGAGATCGCGACACATGCTGAAATGGGATGTGCCGTCGTCCTTTTCGGCCATCTCAGCGAGTTCGCGAATCGGTTCCGAACCCTGCCTGGTCTCGGTGACGCGCTGGAACGTCTGGTCCTTGGCCAGTTCGTCGGGCGACATGTTGCCGAGGTGCTGGTAGATCCAGTACGCCATCAGCCCGCCGATGATCCGGGTCCGGTACCAGTCGGTCTGGCGCTTCTCGTCGAGCCAGGCCTGCGAGGTGTTCCACTTGTCGTTGATCTCGTGGTCGTCGAACATCATCGACGTCGGAATGGTCGAGAGCATCCACCGCACGACGGGATCGCACCAGGCGTCCCAGTAGCCGATGCAGTACTCCTCGAAGTCCTCGAGCACCTCGACCGGGCCGTTGGCGTGTACCTCGCGGTCGGCGACCAGATCCTTGATGGTGTCGTTCACCTGGTCGGCGTAGAGCTGGTCACCCATCATCAGCAGGGCGTCGGGCCACAGCGCCGACGGCTGGCGCAGCATCCGCATCCCGTAGGTGCGCAGCACGTCGATGCCCTTGCCCTTGGGGTGCCACCAGTGCTGATAGGTGTAGGGCGGGTGATGCGGGGCCGACGCGCGGCAGGACCCGAACAGCAGTCGCAGCGAGCCGTCCCGCGGCATCAACCTTATTCGCGGTTGCGGATACTCATATCCCTTTGGCGGCCAGGCCTTTTCCCCGTCGAGGTGCACTTCATAGGGGTGCTCGCTCTCGGGGTCGAGGTCGGTCACGCAGACGATCGCGAAGTGGTGACCTTCGACCTCGAAGGTGTCCGCGTGGCTGCCCAGGACCTCGACGCCGCACGGCTTGTCCGTCTCGACCCACACGGTCGCGTCGGTTTTGCCGACGTGACGAAGCAGCGGACCCACGCGAACCTCGGGCATCGCACCATCATGCACCCTTGTTGACGGCGGCGTAACGGCGGCGACGACCTTTCCGGTGCGCGGGTGGCCCCTCAGTGTTCGGGCCGCCGACGGCCGAGGAAGAACGCCAGGCCGATGGCACCGAACCCGAGCGTGCCGATCACACCCGCGGACACCATCAGGAAGATGTCGCGGCCGGTCAGACCGCCGGTCGACGCCTCGTCGGCAGCCAGCCGCAACCGGTAGTCGCCGGGCAGGGGGGCCTCGGCGGGTTCGCTCAGGCCCGGGAACTGCTGGGTCTTGCGGACCTCGAATTGGCGCTCACCGCTTGCGGTTTGGGTCCATTCGCCCCACACCGGGGTCGCGCCGTCGAGCAGCACCTTGTGCCCGCCGTAGACCCGGTCCTCACCGACGTCGACGATCTGACGCACGCGGAACGGCTCGTAACGGGCGTTGGAGTAGTTCACCAACACCGGCACGTTGTCGTAGCGCAGGACGGGCGGCGGAGGCGGCGGCAACGGCAGGCCGGCGCCGGGGAAGTAGCCGCCGCCGAGGAAGGTGCCGACCGCGATGTTGGACACCGCCTGCGCGACGTTGGCGGCCGCCACCACCGGGCTGAGCACCGCCGCGGTGAAGCTGTAGGCGGCGAACTGGGCCGCTTCGAGCACCAGGCGGGACAGCGGGGGGATGTAGGCGATGCGTGGGCGCATGTCGTAGACGTAGACGATGCGCACCGGTGCCCGGAACGGGTTCATCAGGACCGGGCGGTAGAACTCGTCGTACTCGATCCACTCGGGTCGCCACTGACGCACGTTGCTGACCAGCTCGAAGTCGCGGTCACGCTTGGCCTCGAACTCGACCTTCGCGCTCGCGCTGGCCTCGGCGCCGTTCAGGCCGAGGGTCATGTCGACCGACTGCTTGAACGCGGCCACGTCCTGCTCGGGCGCGGGCGCAGGCTCCGGTTCGAAGACCGGCTTCGCGTTGCGCGCGAGTTGAACGTCCTCGGCGGGTGCTTCGAGGGTTTCGGGCGCCAGCGTCTCGATCTCCTTGGCGGCGTTCTCGATCGACACGGTCGGGGTGTCGGATTCCGAACTGCTCTCCTCATTGGCGGTGGTCTCCGCCGCGGTCTTGGCGCTCGATGTCGGCGCTTCGGTATCCGAAGCCGGCGCGACCGCTGCGGACGACGCGGTGGACTGGCCCGGTTCGGCCGGTTCGCTGGTTTCGGGCTTGGTCGCCGGAGCGGCGCCGGTGGTGCTCGGCGCGGCCGAGGTCGCGGGGGTCCGCTCGGCGGGAGTCGACGGCGGGGCGCTCGGAGTCGACGGCTCTGCCGTCTGGACCGCCGTGCTGGTCTTCGGCGGGGTCACGGTCCGGGGCGCGGGCTCCGACTGCGGAGCGGGAGCCGGCTCGGGCTCCGGCTCAACGGCCGGCTCCGGCTCGACGGCCGGCACCTGCATCTGCGGCGCCTGCGTCTGCGGCGCTTGCGTCTGCGGCGCTTGCGTCTGGGGTGCCTGCGTCTGAGGTGCGACCTGGGTGGCCGGTGCTTGCGGCTGCGGAGCCGAGGTCGGCTGCTCGACGGTCACCTCCGGCTCCGGAGCGCTGACCCTGGGTTCCGGCGCGACCGTCGTCACGACGTCGTCGGAATCCGGCTGCGCGACCGCAGGCGCGAGCCCGGCCGTCAGCGCGGTCAGGGAGATCACGGCTCCCGACGCGACAACGGCGATACCTCGTCTCCGGACATCCCTGCGAAAATCATCCAGCGGAGCACCCATCGTGCCTCCACTCCCTTCTCTGCCTGGTTTGGCGCGTGAACGCCATGCGACAACGGTTCGTCGCTGAGACGGAAGCGAGCACCCCGAGGCGCTCCCCCGACGCTTCGACCTCACAAGAAACATCGCTGAGTCGGCGCGGGCGTTACAGGCACAGGCTCCCGCCCGTGCGCTTTCAGCGAACGCTGTCCATCGCCTGCCCGAGTGGCTCGGGCAGGCTCGGCGAACCTCAGGAAGTGGGCGCGACAGGAGGGCTTAGGTGCCCGGAACGCGGGGCCTGCCGAGACGCCAGATCATCGACGACCGCCGCCACTTCGGCAAAGCCCGGGGAGGCGGCCATGTCGGCGGCGATGCGTGCACTGGCATCTCGGTATCGCGGCTCGTCGAGCACGCGCAGGATCTCTCGGCGCAGCGCGCGCGGGGTCGGCCGCTCGCTTCTGATCCGCCGCCCGACCCCAGACCATTGCACCCGGGCACCCACCTCGGGCTTGTCTTCCTTGCCGCCGGTGGCGACGACCGGCACGCCGTAGCGCAACGCGTACTGCACGCCGCCGTAACCGCCGTTGGTGACGAAAACCGCGGTGCGCGGGAGTAATTCGTCGTACGGCAGATACTCGGCGGCGCGCGCGTTGGCGGGCAGTGGCGGCAGGGTGTCGACGGGGCGCCCGCCCGTGGCCACCACGACAAGAACGTCCTCATCGGCGAGCGCCTGCAACGTCGGGCCTATCGCCTGGTTGTAATCGGTATTGGCGACCGTGCCCTGCGTGACGTGCACGACCCGCCGGGTCCCGTCCAGGTCGGACCACCACGTCGGCAGCGCCGCCTGTGAACCCGTGGCCGACAGCGGCCCTGCGAAGCGCAGCGTCGGGGGCGCGTCGGTGATCGGATATTCAAAGGACGGCACCGTGAAGTGAATGAGCGCGTCGGCCCTCCGGCCCCAGTTCGGGTACCTGACCGGCATATCCGTTCCGTGCACTTCGCGATGCAGGTCGTTGACCAGTCCGTTGGCGCCCTTGAGGATTCGGCGGTGCACAACCGCCAGCGCGGCGTTGCGGCCCCGGTTCAGGTAACGCGCGGGCGGCAGCCCCAACCCGAACGGCGCGATGTCGCGGCTCTCGATGCAGAGCGGGATCACACAGCACATCACGACCGCGGGGCGCGCCGAACGCGGAAGCCCGAGAAGAAGGGCGGCGCCGACGAAGGCGGGATCGGCGAACACGACGTCGGCGGCTTGGTCGGCCAGCGTGGCGGTCAACGACTCGTACTGAGCTTTGGCCGGCCGGGCGAAGACATGCTCGACGTCGAAGGCGATGGCGCGGACCCCCTTGAGTCGCGCGCGCTCCGGGAACTGCTCCGAAAGAGGCCGCTCGTCGAAGTCGGCGTCGGCGGGCAGGGCGACGAATCGAGCTCCGGTAGCGCGCACCTTCTCGGCGAAGCCGGAGCCGGTGATGAAGCGAACGTCGTCACCCCGCTCAACGAAATTCCTGGCCAGCGTCAGAAGCGGTGCCACATGGCCCTGCGCCGGAATGCCGGCGATGACGATTGCTGCCATTGCGGTCCCTGCCGTCAGAAAAATTCGATCCAATGGGCTAGTATTCATTACTGTGTCACCCAAGTCAATATCCCGCAGTCGCTCGTATCGTTCCGATTTGCGCAGGCAGCAGGCACAGGCAACCAGGGAGCGAATCGTGGCGGCCGCTGCGAAACTGTTCGCCGCGCAGGGGTACGCGCGCACGACATTGGCCAAGATTGCCTCGGACGCCGGGGTCTCCACGGAGACCGTGCAGTCGCAGGGACCCAAAGCTGCGTTGCTGATCGCCGCCATCGAGTACGCGGCGTTCGGCGTAGCCGGCGAGGACAACATCCTCAATCTCGACGTCGGCCGCAGGATCGTCGAGACCGAGGATTTCGACGAGGCGGTCGACGCCGTCATCGCCGCACAGATGGATGTGCATGAACGAGCGGCCGAACTCGCGACCGCGCTCATCGGCGGCGCGAACGCCGACCCCGAGTTGGACCGTTACCTCGGCGAACTCATCGCCAGCGTCACCAGGCAAGTCGGACGGATCCTCGAGCACTTCGGGGACCGCGGCTGGCTCCGCACCGATGTCCCGTTCGAAGAACTACTCGAGACGGCGGCAGTGCTGGGCAGCGTCGAGACGTTTCGGCGGGTCACCCACCGCGACGGCTGGAGTGTGGAGGCTTACCGGCTGTGGTGTCGGCGACTGCTCATCGAAACGGTGTTCCGCAAACCCGCGTGACCGTCAGGGCTTGCGGCGGCGGAGTCCGCCGACGGCCAGTGCGATGCCGATCAGCGCAATGATCGGGCCGAGGATCGACCAGGTGGTGGTGTTGCTCATCGGGCTGCCGCCGACCACGCCGAAACCCTGGAGGGTGAACAGCAGGCCGAATAACGCGACGATCATTCCGAGCAGGGCGATGGCGAACCGCATGCCTTCACCCTAGGCGAGCGCTCGCGGTCAGCGGCGCCGCGACAGGTATTTCTGATACGCCTCGGCGGCGGCCGCAAGCTCGGGGCGCGCGTCGAGGACGGGTTGCATCTTCCGGCGCGCCCGCTCGCGCTTGTAGGGCAGGAACTGGGTCGGGAAATCGCCTTCGTGGGGTTCATAGTCGCGCAGCACGCGGCGCGCGACGGTCGCCTTGTGCACCTCGTCGACGCCGTCGGCGATACCCATCGTCGGAGCCGCGGCGTACATCGCCTGGATCGGGGTGAGGTCGGTGGTGCCGAGCGATCCGAGGATGTGCAGCGCGTTGAACGACACCTCCCGCAGGACCTTGGCCATCGTGAACTTCACCGCGGCGATCTCGGTGCGGGCCTCCTGCGTCGAGGTGTTGTCGATCTTCCACGCGGTCTCGAGGACGAAGAGGCGCAGCATCTTGATCATCGCGTAGGACTCGGCGATCTTCTCCTGCACCATCTGGTGTTCGGAGATGACCTTGCCGTGCGATTCGCGGCTGAGCGCGCGCTCGCACATCATGTCGAACGCCAGGTTGCACTGCGCGATCGTGCGCATCGCGTGATGGATGCGACCGCCGCCAAGACGCCTCTGCGCCAACACTTTTGCGCCGTTCTCCGGGCCCAGCAGATGATCTAGCGGCACCCGGACGTCGCGGTACTTGATGTGGTTGTGGTTGCGCGGCTCGGGCATGATCTCCACGCCGGGCGTGTTGCGCGGGACGACGAACATCCCGTTGGTGCACATCACGAACAGGATGTCGGCGACGCGACCGGCCGACGTGAACCACTTCTCGCCGTTGATCACCCATTCGTCGCCGTCGCGCACGGCGTGGGTCTTGAAGAGGTTGGGGTCGCTGCCGCCCTGCGGTTCGGTCATCGAGTAGGCCGAGAACATGTCCTGGTTGAGCAGCGGTTTGAGCCACCGCTCCTTTTGTTCCTCGGTGCCGTACGCGGCGAGCATCTCCATGTTGCCCGTGTCCGGTGCCGACGCGCCGAACATGTGGGGGGCGCCGGCATAACGACCGATGACCTCGTTGAGCAGGCCGAGCTTGAGCTGTCCGAAGCCGGGGCCGCCGAGGTCCCTGTCGAGGAAGATCGCCCACAGACCCTGGTCCTTGACCTCCTGCTGGAGCTCGCGGACGTAAGCCTTGACCGCCGGATCGGGTGAGCGCACCGCGTACGGGAAGACGTGGTCGAGAGGCTCGACCTTCTCTTCACAGAACTGCCTGACCCAGTCGAGCTTGGATTGAAATTCCGGTTCGGTGCTGAAATCCCACGCCATGTCGAGAGTCTGTCACCACGCCGGTGACACCAGCTATCCCGGTCTTGATAACGCCGCAATCTCGATCTGCGTGCGATCCTGCGTGCCGGGAGTCAAATCGGGTAGTCGAGCGCTAGGAAGGACGTGACATGACTACGCGTGCGCTCACAGCGCTTTCGATGGCAGTGGTGGGCCTGATGATGGCGGCACCGCACGCTGCCGCGTCGCCCGAGGACGACCTCTGCCGCAGCATCACCTCGGTGGGATACACGGGCGACTGCACCACACTGACCACCCTCGCCCGGGACGCGTGCGCGCAGTTCGCGCGCGGCGCCGACTCGACCGCGGTGGCCGAGAAGTTGGACATCGCGACGAAGGACGAAACGCTGTCGAACTTCATCGTGGCCGGGGCTCGGCTGTACCTCTGCCCCGAGCCCAAGCAAGCGTGATCCACCGGCGGGTTGGGCGGCGGCGCTAGACTCCGACGGCAATGAATGCCGGTACACGGCGCCGCGACGCCGCCAGGATCGCTGCGGCCGCGAGCGTCGGGATGATCTTGTTCGTCCTCGTCGGGTGCTCGGATTCAGGGAAGCAGGAAGCACCTCCCGCGACGTCAGCGGCGCCCGCTGCCGCGGCCCCGCCACCCGCAGCCGAGCCACCCCGCCGAGAGTTGGCCTCGGATCCACTGCGCATCGCCGATGATCTGGTCGCCGACGAACGAGCGCTGCGGGACCCGTCGTCGAGCGAGGCGCTGAAGAACGCGGCGGCGCAGCGCCAGCAGCTGGCGTACCGAGCCATCGGACGACACCCCGAGTGGGACCCGATCGTGCGTCCGCGGATTCCGCCGGAGCTGGTGACGATCTACGACCACAACGTCCACGCGCGGCGTGAACTCGGCGTGATGAGCCGGCCGAAGGACACGCTGCCCGCGTGGCGGATCGTTGCGCCCACGCCGGTGGACGAGCTGATGAGTCACTACCGCGAGGCGGAATCCGAGTTCGGTGTGCCCTGGCAGTATCTGGCGGCGATCAATCTCGTCGAGACCGCCTTCGGACGCGTCGCCGGGGTGAGCACGGCGGGTGCCCAAGGACCGATGCAGTTCATGCCCTCGACATTCGCCGCCTTCGGCGCAGGCGGGGATATCCACTCGCCTCGTGACAGCATCATGGCGGCGGGACGTTACCTGTCTGCCAACGGTTTCACGCGAGACCCCGACTACGCGCTGTACCGCTACAACAACTCGAACAACTACGTGCGGGCGATCCACGACTACGCGGCGGTCATGGCCGCCGACCCTGCCGGCTTCGACACCTATCACCGGTGGGAGGTCTACTACCTGTCCACCGCCGGTGACGTGTTGCTGCCGGTGGGCTACGCCGAGGCGACTCCCATCCTCGCCGTGAATTACCTTGCCTCAACGGAGAAGCCGGCCCCCGACGTACAGGTCTCAGAGCAGAACACGCAAATCCTCGAGCGGCTGCTGGCGGTCAGAAACGGTGCCGCACCCCTGGAACGAGCCGAGGTCATCTCACGCGCATTTCTCGGGACCCCTTATGGCGCACACACTCTCGTCGGGTCGGCCGATGAGCCCGAGCAGCTGGTGGTCGAACTGTCGAAGGTCGACTGCTTCACCTATGCGGACTACGTCGAGGCGCTGAAGCGGGCGGACAGCCGCGAGGAGTTCATCGCCGCGCTGCGCGAGGTCCGCTACAAGGACGGCGTCGTGGACTTCGCGAACCGGAAACACTTCTTCACCGAATGGGCGGCGGCGACGCCGGCGGTCGCGACCGACATCACTGCCAGCTTGAGCGCCAATGTGATTCATGTTCAGAAGAACTTGAACCAGAAGGACTCCGGCGGCGTGTACCTGCCCGGTTTGCCGGTCGTGCCCCGGACGATGTCCTACATACCGAGCGCGCAGTTCGACGACGCCGTGGTGGGCGGACTGCGAACCGGCGACTACATCGGAGCGTATGCCGAAGACGGCGGCCTCGACGTCACGCACGTCGGCGTGTACGTCGACACCCCGCACGGACCGGTATTCCGCAACGCCTCATCGCTTCCGGGTGACGACAAGGTCGTCGACACTCCGCTGTTCGATTACGTACGGACCGTTCCTGGAGTGGTAGTTCTGCGCCCGGTGCAGTAGGGATCGGAAGCGGGGCTTGTCAGCCAGCCCGGCGGGCCCGACTGGCCACGACGGTCGTCGTGCCGAAGGGGCCGCTGCGGAACTCGACGGTGATTGCGGGGTCGGCATAGCGGGCGATCGCACGCAGCGCCGACGGGCTGTAAGAACGAAGCGAACTGATCACCCCATCGTGTGCCAACGGATTCAGCGCGGTGAGGGGTAGCGCCGGCGACAGCACCGCGACATGGATCGGGGATCGCCACCTGCGGAGGTCGATGATCAGCATCTTCGTGGCGACCCGGGTGCCTTCTGCGAACACCCGGGCGGCCTGTTCGGGCGGCAGGTGATGCAACGACAACGCAAACACGGCAAGGTCGTAGGACCCGTCCGGGGCGTCGATAGCGGTCGCATCCATCTCGCGCACCGTGGCACGTGGATGGCTACCGAGGTCGGCGGCGGCGATCGCCACGAACGCAGGGTCGATGTCGGTGACTGTCACGTGAGCGCCGGGGTGATCCCGGAGCAATTGCCGTGACAGCCCGCCGAGGCCGCACCCGAGCTCGAGGATCTTGGGTGCCGGGATGTCGGCAACTTCTCGAAGCGCCGATCGAGCGCACATCTTGTACGTACCGACGTACCGTCGCCGCCCTCTGCGGTCCAGCGCTTCGATGACCTTCCGCTTGAGATCATCGACGTCGTTGCGGTCCAGATACTCCAACCGGTCGGTCTGCAGTCGCCGGTCCAGCCACGAGGCATCCGGCCCGCCCCTGGGCATGTTCTCGATATCGGCGGTTGGCGCGCCCATGTCGATCATCATGAACGACTCGCCCGTCGTTCAACGTCGAATGGCCCAACATCGAAGGGCAAACCCCCTCCCCGGCGCGAATTCACTGCAGCGTCGGCACGGGCATCCTCCCGAATAGTTTGCGTTCGAAATATCCTGTGCGCGAGCCGGGATGCTGAAACACCGCCTTCCCATTCGATCGGCTTCATCCAGCCACGACGGTGTCCGTTTCCGGGCATGTTCCCTGCTGGCGGTGTTAGCCTGACCCGGTTGGGAGGACGCGAAAGCTGCGCCGGATTCGCGCCTGCTGACTTGCCGGGTGCGCCGTTGAGTATGCCTCGGCCGAACGATCGGCAATGCGGTTCCAGCAGTGGATCCCATCGCCCGCGTGATCGGGGTTCGAATCATGGGATCTGACGGCACACAGAAGAGGAAGATCCGGTCCTTCTCGGATATCGAGGCGGTGTGCCACCGCAATGACACCATCGTCACATTGTGCGGTGGTGGACTGGACAGCGCTTACCTGTTGGCCCAGCTGGCCAAACTCGACACGCGCGTTTTTGCACTGTCGGTCGGTCTCGGGGACGACTTCGATATCGGACGCTTTTCGCGCATCGCCGACAAGTTCGATGTGCGAATCACCCGTCTCGATTGCAGACACGAATTCGTCGAAGAGTTCGTACAGCCGGCGATTCTCGCCGGCGGCAAATATCTCGGTCAACATCCGGTCAGTGCATCTCTGTCGCGACCGTTGATCGCCAGAGTCGGCGTGGAGTTCGCGCGATCGGTCGGCGCCAGGTGCCTGCTGCACACAGCCAACCAGTCGCAGAACAGCCTACGAAGGCTCAACGGCGCGATCTCAGATCTGGGATTCGAAGGTCACTTCGGATCGCCCTACGAACTCGACGCGTTGTCGCGTGACTTCAAGCGCGTGGAACTTCAGGAGACGTTCGGTGTCGGCGGATTTGCCGACCGGTTCTTGAGCACTGACACCAACCTGTGGTGCCGGGAGTTCGAAAGCGGAACCCTCGACGACCCCGAAGAATTCGAAGTCGATCGACATCTGTACCAATGGTCTGTGGTATCGGACGCGCCGAGCCGCATGATATCGCTGGGCTTTGAGCGCGGGCGCCTCGTGGCAGTGGATGCCCAGCCGGTCACCAACGCCGTCGAATCGATTTCGAACCTCAACACGAGCGTCGGCCAGTACGGTATCGGGCGGTTCTGCAGTCTGGAGCATCTGGAAAGCGGCGAGAAGGTACTCGAGGTCCGCGAGGCCCCTGCGGCAGCGCTCGTCCTCGAGGGATTCGCACAACTGGCCTCAGCGACAGTCGAAGTGGACACCCTGCGCTGGATGCGCTCCGCCGGCGATGCCCTGATCGTGGAAGCCGTCGAGGGTCGATGGTTCCGCGGCCTCCGTCAGGCCTTGCAGTCCTTCCTCGAAGTGAGTGCTCGAGCCGTCAGCGGAGAGGTGCGGTTCACCCTTCGCACAGGAGGATTCGACCTCGAGGGATTCAAAGCCGTTTCACCCCTTTATATTCGAGATCGCGAGCAGTGGGAGTACCGGAAAGCCGCTGCGGCGAGGTCGGTCGCGGCGGTCCCGGGCGACGGCCTACCCCGTGCTGAATCGGAGATTCGCCTCGATGGCGAGAAAGGCCTGCAAGTCCGCGAATACCTACCGCACGATGCTTCTGCGCAGCGCTCGTCACCGCGAGACCGTTGCAGCGAGCGGGCCGAGGCTTCGATCTCGACTACACCTCGGCTGATCGACTGAGCATGCCGTTGCGCGCCGACGACACGGGTGCCGACGCCGGTCACAGCGAGATCGGTGACATGGACCTTCGGGTGCGGGCACTGGAAAGCGTCCTGGTTGAGAAAGGGTACGTCGAACCTGCCGCACTCGACGAACTCATCGAGACCTACGAAACACGCATCGGCCCTCGCAACGGTGCTCGCGTGGTGGCCCGTGCCTGGATCGATCCGACCTATCGCGACTGGCTGCTGAGCGACGCCACTGCCGCGATCGCGTGGCTGGGTTACATGGGACGGCAGAGCGAACACATGGTCGCCGTGGAGAACACGCCTGCACACCACAACCTGGTCGTCTGCACGCTGTGCAGTTGCTACCCGTGGGCGGTGTTGGGGCTTCCCCCCACCTGGTACAAGAGCGCGCCGTACCGGTCACGTGCGGTGCGCGACCCCCGCGGCGTGCTTGCCGAGTTCGGGGTGACCCTGCCGCTGCAGACGCAGATCCGGGTATGGGATTCGACCGCCGAAGTGCGTTATCTCGTGGTGCCGATGCGACCGGCCGGAAGTGAGGACCTGGACGAAGAACGTCTGGCCGCCTTGGTGACTCGCGATTCGATGATCGGCACAGGTCTGGCCCGCCAACCGGGATCGGTGTCGCGTGCCTGAGGAGTACGTCAACCATGCCGATATCGGTGGCCGACTTCGGCACGGTCCCATCGAGGTCGGGTCGGGACGCGAGATGTGGCGGGCGGCCTGGGAGCCGCGGGTGTTCGCACTACAACTGTCAATGGGTGCCGCCGGAGTGTGGAACCTCGACATGACACGCGCTGCGAGGGAGACGCTGCCGGACTACGCGCAACGCAGCTATTACGAGGTGTGGTTCGCAGCGTTGGTCAATCAGCTCCGGGAACGCGACCTTATCTCACCCGATGAATTGGCCAGCGGCCGATCCATGAATGCGCCGGCTGCGTTGCCCCGCGTTCTGCGTGCGGGCGACGTGCGAACGGTGCAGGCGCGCGGGGCGCCCACCGAGCGGTTCGCAACGAGCGGTCCGCGGTTCGCAGTCGGCCAGCGCGTGCGCACGACGGCCGCGGCGGCTTCCCATCACACCAGGCTCCCCGGGTATGCGCGGGGCAAGAGTGGTGTGATCGAGCAGGTGCACGGGGTGCACGTGTTCGCCGACACGAACGCGAGTGGTCAGGGCGAACAACCGCGGTGGCTCTACGGCGTGGTGTTCTGCGGTACAGAGTTGTGGCCGGACGTCGAGCCCACTTTGACGGTGTCCATCGACGCGTGGGAACCGTATCTGGAGGCAGGGTGACCACCAGCGAACGGCCATCAGAAACCACAGGCATCGACGAGCGGGTATTCGCTGAGCCCTGGCAGGCGAGGGCTTTCGCGATCGTGGTCCTACTGCATGAACGTGGTTTGTACAGCTGGACCGAGTGGAGCGAGGCACTGGCCACCCGCATCGAAAGTGGTTGCCCAGACGGCCTTTCCGGCCTCGACGGCTCCTATTACCACCATTGGCTGGATGCCCTCGAAGACCTGCTGACGCGCAGGGGAATCGACCCCGGCGAGACCGAACGCTGGCGTGATGCGTGGCGACACGCGGCAAGGCGCACACCGCACGGCAATCCGATCGAGGTGCATGCCGCCGATTTCGGCGCCTCGCCTCCCGCGCGCCACGGCGCCTACCTCGGGGGCTTGCGGGCCGAGACGACCACGTAATCGGCGATCCCGAGTCCCCGCTCCCACATCTGCACGCCACGGCAGTGCGCGCGGTCGTCCTCTGACACTTCGACGACCACCTCACGCATGCCCTTCTTCTCCTCGATTCGCTGGCGCGCGTATTCCGCCATCGCGGGGTACACGTCTCCCCTGATCGACTCCACGAGCACATCGTCGAAGCCCGCGGCCGCCAACCGCCGCGGATACTCCTCTCGGTCATAGAAATTGGCCTCGGGATAATGTCCGCACTTACGGCCGAATCTGGTCGATCGGCTGGATTTCTGGCCCGGCATCGGGAGCATGTCGGTGAGCGCGATGGCGCCTCCCGGTTTGAGGACTCGAAACGCCTCCCGCAGGAACTCATCGCGGGTGTCGAAGTGAAACGCGGATTCCAGGGCCACCACCTTGTCGAACGATTCGTCGGCGAATTCCATTGCGGTAGCGGAGCCGAGGCGAATGTCGATCCGGTCCTCGAGTCCACGCTTGGCGACGGCTTCTGTGCCTTTGTCGACGTGGACAGGCGTGATGTCGATGCTGGTGATATGAGAGACGTCGAAACGATCGAGCAGAACGAAGTCCTGCTCACCGAACCCCGCGCCGACGTCGAGGACGCTGTCGCCAGGCCGCAGTCCCGCACGCGCGCCCAGTAGTTCGACCATCGCGACACAGGCGTCGGGATAGGTGCGTGCGGATTTCCAGTAGCCGAGGTTGAGCCACAACGGCTTGGAGCTGTCGGCGTATCCCCCACTCATGAAGTCGATGACGTCGTCGCCGAGCATCGTGTAGTAGGCCGCGGCATCCTTCTGCCGGACCAGGGTGACGGAGTGAACGGCCGTCAAGAACCCCCAGTAGATCGAAAGGGCGAGTCGACGCATGTGGTCCTCCTGGGGCTAAAGCAGTCCGAGCCGCTGCAAGTCGGTGACGTATTTGGTGATGATCGGCGCCGAGATGTGCGGAATGTCGGCGATGCCCTCGTAAAGCGAGAACTCTGCCGCCTGTACCGCGGCACGAAACCGGTCAGTGGGTGCGAAAGCCCCGCGGGTCGGTTCGGGCAGCTCGAACTGATCCGACGGACGCGACCGCAACATGTGCAGTACCGAGTGCTCCCGCTGCTGATCCGGCAGCTCACTGAGCGCGGTTTCGAATCGCCTCACCCACTCCGTGAAGTCACCGATGCGCTGGATCGGGTAACCGGCCTCGATCAGCCAGTCGACGTACTCGTCGGGTCCGATGCCGTCATCGTGCGGGTTCATCACGTGATAGGTCTCGAATCCGTCGATGAGCGGGGCACCCAGCGACGCGATCGCCTTGGCGACGAAATCCACTGGCAACGCGTCGAAGTGGGCACGTTGACGCTTACCCTCCGCGTCGAGCGGGAAGAACGAGCCGGGTGCGATGCCGGTGGCGACCAGGCTCAGCACCATCCGGGTGACCGTGTCCGACACGTTGAGCTGACCCCCGTAAGTGGGCTCGGCCAGGATGACGTCGCACCGGAACACCCCGACCGGCAGCCCGCACAGATCGTGGGCTTCGCGCAGCAGCACCTCACCCGCCCATTTGCTTGTGGCGTAGCCGTTTCCGTAGCTGCCATCGATGGCGCGGGTGGGGCTGATGAGGCGGATGTCGGCATCCTCGGTGAAGACTGAGGGATCGATCTGCGTTCTCACATCGGCGGTCGAGACGAAACTGTAGGACTTGAGTCTGGTGGTGAGGGCGAATCGAATCAGCTCGGCGGTACCCACCACGTTGGGCCCGAACAGCTCGCTGTAGGGCAGAACCCCGTTGACCAGAGCCGCGGGATCGACGATCCGGTCGACGGTCTCGGCGAGACACTCCCAGAGCTCGTCGTCCAGTCCGAGGCGGGCCTCGCTCTTGTCGCCGGCGATGACCTCCAGGTGATCGGTGGCCAACGACTGGAAGTGTTGCAGCAGAGCGGGATCACCGCTGTCGAAGGTCTTCTCCAGACGGGCCCGCGCATCGGCGTCGGATTCGCCTCGCACAAGACAGATCAGCGTGCCGTCGATCGCCGCCATCCGCTCCAGCCACTGCAAGGTCAGGTAACGCCCGAGGAATCCGGTGGCGCCGGTGAGCAGCACTGTCCTGGCGTCGGCGCGGGGGCCCGGCAGCGTCGGCGCCGCGGTCAGGGTTGCGGTATCGATGAACCTGGCGAGCTTGAGATCCGCGGCGCGGACCTCGGTGCAATCACGGCCGTGTATGGCTGCATACAGTGCTCTGACACCGGTCTTCTGGTCGGTCTTGTGCCTGTCGAGTTGGGCGCACAAGCCGCTTACAGACGGAGCGTCGAAGAGGACGGGCACCGGAAGGTCGGCATCGAATGCCGTGTTCACACTGGCGATCAGGCGCATCGCGGACAGCGAGTCACCCCCGAGGTCGAAGAACGAGTCGTCGACGCCGACCCGGTCCAGCCCCAGAATGCCGGCGTAGATACCGGCCAACGTCTCCTCCATCGGACCGGTCGGCGCGCGATACCCGCCGGCGGTGTACTGCGGTGCAGGCAACGCGCGTTGGTCGAGTTTGCCGTTGACCGTCAGAGGCAGCGTCGTCACCGCGACGACGGCGGCCGGCACCATGTAGGGCGGTAGCCGTTTCGCGAGCGCGCTGCGCGCCCCGGGCAAATCCACGGAGCCCGTCGCAGTCTCGATGATGTAGCCGACGAGGCGTCGATCACCGGGGCGGTCTTCCCGGACGGTCACGACCGCCTGCTCGACACCCTCCAGCGCGGCCAACGCGGCCCGCACCTCACCGAGTTCGATGCGGTAACCGCGGATCTTGACCTGCTCGTCGATACGTCCCACGAACTGTAGTTGCCCGTCCGTGCGCCATCGCACGAGATCTCCCGTGCGATACATCCGTTGGCCGGGTGCCCCGTCGCCGACGAACGGGCATGCCACGAACCGTGAGGCGGTCAAACCGGCCCGGCGCCAATACCCGCAGCCCACTCCGGAACCGGCCACATACAGTTCCCCGACGGACCCGACCGGCACCGGCCGCAGCCACCCGTCCAGGACGAAGAACGCCGATCCCCCCACCGGCGAGCCGATCGGCGGCACTCCCGACCCCACCGCCAGCGGCGCGCTCATGGACGTATACACGGTCGTCTCGGTGGGACCGTACGAGTGGACCATCACCCGCCCGGACGCCCACCGATCCACCACCTCGGCGGGGCAGACCTCGCTGGCGGCCACCAACGTCACCCCGTCGAGCCCCCGCGGCGACATCATCGCGACCGCCGACGGCGTCAGGAGCAGCACGCTGACGTCTTCGGCCACGATTAGGGCGCGCAGGTCCTCGGGTGAGCGGCTTACCGACTCGGGCACCACGACGAGCCGCCCACCACGTAGCAGAGCACCCCACATCTCCCACGCCGATACATCGAAGGCCAGCGAATGCCATTGTGACCACACCTGTTCGGGCGCAAGCCACTGGTCCAGCGACCTGAGCAGCTGGGTCAGATTGTGATGGGTGATGGCCACCCCCTTGGGTGCACCGGTCGTCCCGGAGGTGTACATCAGGTAGGCGACATCGTCGGCGTTCGGTGTCGGCAGATTCGTTGCGGGATAGGTTTCGAGGTGAGGAGCGTCGACATCGATGACCGTGACGTCGTACTCGCCCAGCCGGTCGGCGAGCCCGGTGCTGGTGATCGCGGCGACCGGCCGCGCATCGGCGAGCATGAAACCGATGCGGGCCGCCGGCAGCGCTGGGTCGATCGGGAGATAGGCGGCCCCCGTCTTGAGCACCGCCGCAATCGCGGTGACCGCTTGCAGGGAACGAGAGAGCAGCAGCGCCACACATTCGCCTGGGCCCGCACCCTGATCGACGAGCAGGTGCGCTAGCCGGTTGGCTGCTTCATCGAGTTCGCGATAAGTCAGTGAGCAGCCCTCGAAAGTGACTGCCACCTCCTCGGGCGTTTTCGCCACCTGCACAGCGAATGCCGCCGGGATCGACACGTGCGTCGCCGGCGGCTGGGTCAACACCGCGCGATGGCCGATCTGATCCAATCGGGTGTGCTCGACATCGTCGAGTACGTCCACCGACGAAACACACTGGCGCGGATCGGTCGTCATCGCAACCATCACCCGCTGGAAACGCCGGATCAACGCCTGGATACGTTCGCGATCGAAGACGTCTGTGTCGAATTCGAAGCGAAGGCCCAGTCGAGGGCCGGGACTGGCTTGCACCGTCAGTGGGTAGTGGTTGTATTCGCGGCTGACGAACTCGGTGACGGCCAACCCGTCGGCATCGGAGAGGGCTGCGGTGTCGATGGGGTAGTTCTCGTACACGAACACTGTGTCGAAAAGCTGGTCGTGACCGGCGATCCGGTGGATCTCGGGTAGCGCCACGTGCTGATGTTCGAGTGTGTCCTTGTGGGCGCCGTGCATGTGCTCGATCAGGTCCGTGATGGAGGCCTGTGCGGTGATGGGGGCCCGCACCGGAACGGTGTTGATCAGCAGGCCCACCATCGACTCCGCACCTGGCAGTTCGACGGGGCGACCCGAGACCACCGTGCCGAAGGCGACATCGTTCTGGCCGGTGAGCCACATCAGTAGTTGGGCCCATGCGGCTTGCAGCACGATGTTGGTGGTGGTGTGGTGGGATCGTGCCAATTCGCCGATGTCGCGGGTGATTTCGGCCGGTATCTGGACGGTTTCGACGGCGCGGGGCCCGAGCCTGGACCGGTCGGGCGAGCCGACCAATGTGGGGGTGTCAAACCCGGCGAACGCCTTGAGCCACGCCGCGCGCGCAGCGTCGCGATCCCGCTCGGCCAACCAGGTGACGTACCTGCGATACGACCCCGGTGCGCCGAGCCACTGCCCGTGATAGGCGGCGAACACTTCGCCGAGAAGGATCGGCAGCGACCAGCCGTCCATCACGATGTGGTGGTACGTCAGCACCAAACGGTGCCGATCGTGTGCGGTGCGGATCAAAGCGGCACGAACGGCGGGCGGATGCGCCAGGTCGCCAACCGCAGCGCGTTCCTCGGCGCAGATCTGCTCGATCTGCTCCGTATGCCCATGACGAGCGGTTTGCGCTGCCGCCAAATCGACGTGGCGCCAGGCCATGACGGGATCGGCGGGGATGATCTGCACCGGCTCCCCGGACTGCGCCCAGAAGCGGGCCGCCAGGTGGGGATGGCGTTTGACCACGGTGTGCATCGCCTCGCGTAACCGATGGTCGTCCAGCCGACCACTCAGCGTGATGTCCAGCTGCATCGCGTAAACATCGTCGCCGCCACCATGTGTGGCGACGGCGTGGAAGAACAATCCCTGCTGCAACGGCGTCAGCGGCAGGATGTCGGCGATGTCGTAGCGCTGGGCGAGGTCGTCGATCTGGTACTGGGTCAACCGGGCCGGTGCGATGTCGGAGGGGGTGAGGCCGCCGCCGCCTGCGTGGACGTGGGTGCAGATGCCGGTGAGGGCTTGGAACCAGAGTTGGTTGAGTCGGTGGATGTGTTCGGGGGTCAGTGTTGAGGGTGCCCATGTCCAGTGGGCGTGTAGTTGTGGTCCGGTGCTGGTGTCGGTGGTGGCGGCGTTGATTTCGATGGTGTGGGTCAACGCGATTGCGGTGGCGGCCGCGGTGGCGGCCACGGTGCCGCTGTGTTCGGCGATGCGCCACACCTGATCCGACAATTGTGCTGCGGTGGTGGTGAGTCGACCCAGGTAGTTGAATCCGATCGGGGGATCGTGCTCGGGTAGCTCGATGTCGGGGTTCAGATAGCGCAGCAGACCATAGCTCAGTGGGTCAGGCAGAGCACGAAGCTGTTCTTTAGCATCTTTGACCACTGCACCCAGGCCAGCATCACCTGCGGTGACCTGCGCCCACGACAATCGGCTGATGTCCAGGGCCACAGGGTATTTAGCAGTGAACCAGCCCACCGTGCGGGTCAGATCCACCCCGGCAGCGATACCCTCATCACGGCCGTGGCCCTCCACATCGATACCCACCGGCCCACCGGCACCAACAAACTCACCCACCGCGATCGCCAACGCGATCAACAAAATCTCGTGGATACCGGTGTGAAACGCCGCAGGCACCTGCCCCACCAACACCGCGGTGGTCTCGGTGTCCAACGACACCGACCACTGCCCAGCACCGGCATAAGTATCAGCGGGCCGCGGAGCGGGCAACAGCGCAGGAACCTCAGCCGCCGATACCTGCCGCCAGGCCGCAGCCTGATTCACAACCTCAGGGCTGCGGGCATGCTCGGCCAGCAGTGCCGACCAGCGGGCAAACGAGGTCCCCACCACCGCCAGGGTGATCGGCTGCCCACTATGGTGCTGGCCCCAGGCGATATTGAGGTCCTCGACCAGGATTCGCCACGACACCGCATCAACAGCCCAATGATGAACGACCAACACCAACTGCCGTGTCGCACTCACCCACAGGGCGCTGAGCATCACCCCCGCACCCGGATCCAACCGCGACCGCGCCGCCACCAACGCCTCATCGGAGAACACCGGCACCGACCGCACACACCGACCGGCATCCACCGACCCGGGTTCAGCAACGACGAATGACCATCCGCCCTGGCCGTCACGTGCTGCGCGCAACCGCAACATCGCATGCCGGTCCAGCAGCGCCTGCAGCAGCACAACCACATCGGACTCGGTGACCCCATCGGGGGCCTGCAGCACCACCGTCTGGTTGAACTGCTCAATGGGGCCATCCCGGTGGGTCAACCAGCCCATGATCGGAGTCGCGGCCACCGGCCCGGTGCCCTCATCGACCGGCCCGGTAGCGCCCTGGACCGACTCGGCCACCCGCGCCAGCCGGGCCACCGTCTGCTCGACGAAAATGTCACGCGGGCGACACACCAACCCCGCCGCACGCGCCCGGGCCACCACCTGCATCGAGGAGATGCTGTCGCCCCCCAGATCGAAGAACGAATCATCGACCCCCACCCGATCCAGACCCAACACCTCGGCATAAATCCCGGCCAGGACCTCCTCAACCGCATCACCAGGGGCGCGATACCCCGCACCGCCATACCCCGGCGCCGGCAACGCCCGCACATCGAGCTTGCCGTTGACCGTCAACGGCAACGCCCCAACCACCACCACCGCCGCGGGCACCATATACGCCGGCAAACACTCAGCCAGCACACTGCGCACATGAACCGGATCGACCGTGCAGCCCGGTGTTTGGGTGACATAACCCACCAGGCGCTTATCACCGGGACGATCCTCACGCGCAACCACCGCCGCCTGCCCCACCCCATCGACGCCCAGCAACGCCGATTGAATCTCGCCGAGCTCGATGCGATACCCACGAACCTTGACCTGCTCATCGGCCCGACCCAAATAATCAAGCTGCCCATCAGCACGCCAACGCACCACATCCCCAGTGCGATACATCCGAGACCCCGCCGGCCCGAACGGACACGCCACAAACCGGGCCGCGGTCAACCCCGCACGACCCACATAACCCACCCCCACCCCCACAC
>NZ_LQIH01000021.1:0-67197 GCF_001499835.1 Mycolicibacterium novocastrense | reverse complement strand
GTGGTCGTCGTGTCGGTCACCTTGCTGGTGTCACTGTCCATCTACGGTTCCAACGGCAACTTCAACCTGTCGGGATAAGGTCGCGCCGATGAAGAGCAGTGTCGTTCGCCCCCTGACGGGTCTGGGCTTGATCGTGGCCGTCGGCCTGATCATCGCCCTGGCCATCAGCCTGTTCCGCGGGGACTGGGCCGATACCGTTCCGGTGACGGTGATTTCGGACCGCGCGGGCCTGGTGATGAACCCCGACGCCAAGGTGAAGATGCGGGGCGTCCAGGTTGGTCAGGTCGAGAAGATCGAGGAGCGTCCCGACGGCACCGCCGCGCTTCACCTGGCGATGGATCGGTCCGCGCTGCGGCTCATACCGGGCAACGTCGACGTAGACATCACCTCGACGACCGTCTTCGGCGCGAAGTTCGTCCAGATGAACGCGCCGACGGACCCGTCGGCGGACCGACTTCGCGCCGGGCAGGTCATCCAAAGCAAGCATGTGACCGTCGAGGTCAATACCGTGTTCCAGCAACTGGTTCAGGTCCTCGACAAGATCGACCCGGCCAAGCTCAACCAGACACTCGGTGCGATCGCGTCCGCCTTCAACGGGCGGGGCGAGAAGTTCGGTCAGACGCTGGAGGATTTCAACGCCCTGCTGGCGAAGATCGAACCGAGCCTGCCGAACCTTGCGCACGACATCGAGGCGGCGGTGCCGGCGTTCACCGCGTACGGTGACGGGTCCCAGGACCTGCTGTCGACAATCGAGAACACGACGGAGGTCAGCAATTCGATCGTCGACCAGCAGGACAACCTCGACGAGTTCTTGATCAGCGCAATAGGTTTGGCCGATATCGGCAACGACGTGATCGGTGGAAATCGGCAGGGCCTGACCGACGTAACACACCTCCTGGTGCCGACCGCCGAACTGCTCAACAGGAACAAGGCCTCGTTGTGGTGCGGCATTGGCGGCCTCGTTCCGTTCTCGAAGTCGGGTCCGCAGTACTCGGGCGTCATCGTCAACGCGGGTCTGACGCTCGGCGTCGAGCGCTATCGCTATCCGCGCGACTTGCCGAAGGTCGCCGCGTCGAGCGGCGGTCGCGACTACTGCACAGAACTCGGCTTGCCCGAGCTGCCGCCCGAGTTCGTGCCGCCGATGATCGTCGGTGACGTCGGTACCAACCCGAACCAGTACGGCAACGGGGGTATCCTGCTGAACTCCGAGGGACTGAAGAACTGGTTGTTCGGGCCGCTGCCCGGACCGCCGCGCAACACCGCGCAGATTGGGATGCCGGGATGACGCGTTCAGTGGGCACGCTGATCAAGTTCAGCATTTTCGGGGTGATCATGGCGGTGCTGACCGCCTTCTTGTTCGTCGTCTTCAGTGAGTCGAGAACCGGTTCGACAGACGGATATTCGGCCGTCTTCGTCGACGCGTCCCGGCTGAAGGCCGGCGACAGCGTGCGTATCGCCGGCATCCGCGTCGGCACCGTCAAGGGCGTGTCGCTGCAGGCCGACAGGAAGGTTCTGGTCGAATTCGACGCCGACCGCAACACCAAGCTGACGACCGGCACCAAGGCCGCGATCCGCTATCTCAATCTGGTCGGCGACCGCTACCTGGAACTGATCGATACGCCTGACTCGGCCCGTATCCTGCCCGCGGGGGCCCAGATCCCAGCCGACCGCACCGCACCCGCACTCGACCTCGACCTGCTGCTGGGCGGCCTGAAACCCGTTATCCAGGGCCTGAATCCCGAGGATGTCAACGGGCTCACCAGCTCGCTGATCCAGATCCTGCAAGGCCAGGGCGGTACCCTGGAATCACTGCTTTCGAAGTCGTCGTCGTTCACCAATTCTCTGGCGGACAACAATCAGATCGTCGAGCAGTTGATCGACAGCCTGCGCGACACGCTCGACACCCTGTCCAAGGACGGTGACGAATTCACCGGCGCGATCGACAGGCTCAGCCAACTCATCGAGGGACTGTCCGCCGACCGTGACCCGATCGGCACCGCGATCGAATCCCTGGACAACGGAACCACCTCGCTCGCAGACCTTCTCAGCCGCGGGCGGGCACCGTTGAACAACACGGTCGACCAGTTGGCCCGGTTGGCCCCGTTCGTCAACAACGACCTGGATCGCCTCGACGCGACGATCCAGCGCCTGCCCGAGATCTACCGCAAGCTCGCGCGCGTCGGCTCGTACGGGGCGTTCTTCCCGTACTACATCTGCGGTGTCACGTTCCGGGCGAGCGACCTGGAGGGCCGCACCGTGGTGTTCCCGTGGATCCGCCAAGAAACGGGAAGGTGCGTGGACGAGTAATGCTCAAGTACCGCGGTGCGCAGCTGATGAGGGCGGGTTTCATCGGCGTTGTCCTCATCGTCCTCGTCATCACGATCGGCCTGCAGCCGGAACGGCTCATCTCCTGGGCGACCTCGCTGCGCTACGAGGCGCTGTTCACCGAGGCGGGCGGGATCACGACCGGTAACGACGTCACGGTGTCCGGTATCAAGGTGGGTTCGGTCTCGTCGGTGGAGTTGGTGAACGGCGATGCGCTGGTCGGCTTCACCATCGACGGGAAGTACGCGCTCGGTTCCGACACCACCGCCCACATCCGCACCGGGACGTTGCTCGGTGAGCGCGTGCTGGCGCTGGAGTCCGACGGAAGCGGCAACCTGGACCGCACCAAGCCGATCCCCACATCGCGAACGTCGTCGCCGTATTCGTTGACCGACGCGGTCAGCGAGCTGACCGCCAACACCGCCGACACGAACACCCAGACTCTCAACCAGTCGTTGGACACCCTTGCGGCCACCCTGGATCAGGTTGCGCCGCAATTGGGTCCGACGTTCGACGGCCTGTCACGGGTGTCCAAGTCGTTGAACAACCGCAACGAAAGCCTGGCCGAACTCCTTCGGACCGCCGGCGACGTCACCGGGATCTTCGCCGAGCGCAGTCGGCAGGTCAACGAGCTGATCCTCAACTCCAACGATCTGCTCGCCGTGCTCAACGAGCGCCGCTACGCGATCACCAGCCTGCTGCGCGCCACCTCGGCGGTGTCGCAGGAGCTGACCGGCATCGTGGCCGACAACGAGGCGGAACTCGCGCCGGCGCTGAAGGACTTGAACACGGTCATAGCGATGCTGGAGAAGAACCGAGACAACCTCGCCAAGATGTTGCCCGGCGCGGCCAAGTACTACCTCACGCAGGGCGAGATCGTCGCCAACGGCGCCTACTACAACGCGCTCGTGCCCAACCTGATCTTCGGTCAGATTCTGCAGCCGTTCCTCGATTACGCATTCGGGTTCCGGCGCGGCATGAATGCAGGCCAACCGCCGGACCAGGCCGGCCCGCGGGCCGAATTGCCGTTCCCGTTCAACGGAATTCCGCAGCCAGGAGATCTTCCCGATGATGGCAACCCGTAAGCGCCTGGTGGTCAGCACAGCGATCCTGCTGGCCATCGGTCTGATCGCAGGCGCGGCCTTCCTGGTGCGCCAGGTGTTCTTCGGGCCGACCACGATCACCGCGTACTTTCCGACCGCGACCGCCATCTACCCCGGCGACGAGGTGCGGGTGTCCGGTGTCCAGGTCGGCACCATCGAGTCGATCACACCCGAGGGCACCCAAACCAAGATGACCCTCAAAGTCGATCGTGGCGTGCCGGTTCCGGCCGACGCCAAGGCCGTGATCGTTGCGCAGAATCTGGTGGCGGCACGTTACGTGCAACTCACTCCGGCGTACCGCAACGGCGACGGGCCGACGATGAAGAACGGGGCGGTCATCCCCAGTGACCGGACCGCGGTGCCCGTGGAGTGGGACGAGGTCAAGACCCAGTTGATGCGGCTTTCCGATGAATTGGGACCGCAGACCGGTGTGTCGGATACCTCGGTGTCGCGGTTCATCGACAGCGCGGCGAACGCGATGGGCGGCAACGGCGACAAGCTGCGCCAGACGCTGGCCCAACTATCTGGTGTGGCAAGGACTTTCGCCGAAGGCAGCGGGAACATCGTCGACATCATCAAGAATCTGCAGACCTTCGTCTCAGCGCTGCGCGACAGCAAGCAGCAGATCGTGATGTTCGAGAACCGGTTGGCGACGCTTTCCAGCGTCCTCGACAACAGTAGGTCCGACCTGGATGCGGCGCTGTCGAATCTCTCGACGGCGATCGGAGAGGTGCAGCGCTTCGTCGTCGGCACCCGGGACCAGACATCCGAGCAGATTCAGCGACTCGGCAGCCTCACTCAGATCCTGGTCGACCACAAGTTGGCGTTCGAGAATGTCCTGCACATCACACCGAACGCGATCGCGAACTTCCAGAACATCTTCTATCCCAACGGCGGATCGGTCACCGGTGCATTCGCGTTGGTCAACTTCAACAACCCGGTGCAGATGATCTGCGGCATGGTCGGGGCAGTCGCGAACGTCACCGCACCCGAGACCGCGAAGCTGTGCGCGCAATACCTCGGCCCGGCGCTGCGACTGCTCAACGTCAACAACGTTCCATTGCCGATCAATGCCTACCTGCGGCCCGCGGTCACCCCGGATCGGCAGATCATCACCGATCCGAAACTCGCGCCAGGGGCTGCGGGCCCGGGTGACCCGCCAGAACCGCCCCCCACAGTGTCGGCCTACACCGGTGTGGGCGATGTACCGCCGCCTCCCGGCTGGAACCAACCGCCCGGCCCGCCGGGGTTGTATACCGGCGGTGGGCCCGATGCGCCCGCGATTCCGTCCCCGGCGCTTTTCCCCGGCGCGCCGATACCCGGGCCGCCCAACGTGTTGAGCAACCTGCCCGCGCAACCGGAACCGCCGAAGTCCGTGGAGGGCATGCTGCTTCCGCCGTCACCCGCGCCGGTCGCGCCGAACACACCCCTGTTGCCTGCAGAAGGGGCGCCGCCACGATGATCCGCCGAACCGTGAAGAGATGGTCGGTCGCCGGGTCCGCCCTGGCGCTGATGGTGACCGGCTGTTCGTTCCAAGGTGTGAATTCACTGCCGCTGCCCGGCGCGGTCGGCCGCGGCCCGGACGCCGCTACCTACCATGTCCAGGTAGCGAATGTCGCGACGCTGGAGGCGAACTCGCCGGTGCTGATCGACGACGTCGTCGTCGGCAGCGTCCGCAAAATGACGGTCGACAACTGGCATGCCGACGTCGAGATCTCGGTCAAACCCGACGTGACGGTGCCGGCCAACGCGGTCGCCACCGTCGGGCAGACCAGCCTGCTCGGCTCGATGCACCTGGCCCTCAATCCGCCGCTGGGCGAAAAGCCGGAGGGCCGGCTCGCAGCCGGTGCCACGATCCCGCTGAGCGACTCGTCGACCTATCCGTCGACCGAGCGGACACTGTCCTCGTTGGCCACCGTGGTCAACGGCGGCGGACTCGGGCAGATCGGCGATGTCATCCACAACTTCAACACCGCCTTGAACGGACGTGAACCGCAGATTCGCGAATTGCTGACCAGGCTCGACAATTTCGTCGGCGTGCTCGACAGCCAGCGCGACAACATCATCGCCTCGATCCAGCAACTCAACCGCGTCGCGGGCACATTCGCCGGTCAGCGGGACAAGATTGACCGCGCACTGAAAGAGATTCCGCCGGCGCTCGACGTCCTTATCAAGGAACGGCCGAATCTGACCGCCGCGCTGGAGAAGCTCGGCCAGTTCGGGGACACCGCGGCGGGCCTGGTCAACGATGCCGGCGACGACCTGGTCAAGGATCTGGAGAACCTCGGGCCCGCGCTCGGCGCGCTTGCCGACATCGGACCCGACCTGAATCTCGCACTGCTGTGGGCGACCGCGTTCCCGTACGGTCCGACCTTCGCCGATCGGATCACCCGCGGGGATTACATCAACCTCTATGCGAGCTTCGATCTCACGTACCCCCGGCTCAAGCGGACGCTTCTGCTCGGCACCCGGTGGGGCGACGAGAACGCGAGATTGATACCGGCCCCCGGGGACCCGTACTACCTCAATTACTCGTACAGTCCGATGTCGCTCGGGGTTGCCCCGCCGCCGACCGGGCCGCCTGCCGAAGGCACACCGGCCCCCGCGGCGCCGCCTCCGGTGGCGCAACCGCTGTTGCCGGTGGCGCCGCCACCGCCGGCAGCGCCGTGGCTGTCGCAGGCGACCACCACATCGGAGGTCTTCGCGGGTCCGTACGGGGCTGAAGCCCCGACGCCGCCGGTCCCGGCGGCGCCGCCCGTGCAACCCCAACCGACCCCGGGAGGGGGTGGCTGATGCTGACGCGCTTCGTTCGAAACCAGTTGATCATCTTCACGATCGCGTCGATCGTGGGTGTGACGGTGATGCTGTTCGTCTACATGCAGGTGCCGACCTTGCTCGGCGTCGGCCGGTTGACGGTGAAGATGGAACTGCCCGCCGCGGGTGGCCTCTATCGCTTCGGCAACGTCACGTACCGCGGTGTGCAGATCGGCAAGGTCACCGACGTGGCCCTGACCGAAAACGGGGCTGAGGCCACGCTGTCGCTCGACACATCGCCGAAGGTCCCTGCAGATTTGCAGGCCGAAGTGCGCAGTGTCTCCGCCGTCGGCGAGCAGTACGTCGACCTGCGGCCGCGTACCGACTCTGGGCCTTACTTGCAGAACGGGTCGCGAATTCCTGTCGCGGACACCATCATTCCGCAAGAGATCGGCCCGGTACTGGAGGGACTCAACCGACTGATCGGCAGCATCCCGTCGGACCGGATCGCCGACTTGCTCGACGAGTCGTTCAAGGCGTTCAACGGGGCCGGTCCCGATTTCCAATCCCTGGTGGACTCTGCGGCCAAGATCAGCGCCGAAGCCAACACCGTCTCCGACCAGACCCGCGGGCTCATCGACGACAGCGGGCCGCTGCTGGATTCCCAGGCCGAAACCGCCGAGCAGATCCGCACCTGGGCAAAAAGCCTTGCGGGAGTGACCGGTCAGCTTCAGCAGAACGATCCGCAGATCCGGACGCTGCTTCAGCAGGGGCCCGGCTTCGCGCAGGAGGTTTCGACGCTGCTGAATCAGATCAAGCCGACGCTGCCGATCCTGCTGGCGAATCTCACCACCGTGGGCCAGACTCTGCTCACCTACAATCCGTCGCTGGAGCAATTGCTGGTCATCTTCCCGGGCATCATCGCCGCACAGCAGTCGTTCGGGCTTCCGCAGAACAACCCCACCGGCCTCCCGATGGGTGATTTCGCGCTCACCATCAGCGACCCCCCACCCTGCACGGTCGGATTCCTGCCGCCGTCGAGTTGGCGCTCGCCAGAGGACACCACGTCCATCGACACCCCAGACGGGCTCTACTGCAAGTTGCCGCAGGATTCGCCGATCGCGGTGCGTGGCGCGCGCAACTACCCCTGCATGGAGCACCCCGGCAAGCGGGCGCCGACCGTCGAATTGTGCAACGACCCCAAGGGTTATCAGCCGTTGGCGTTGCGTCAGCACACCCTCGGTGCGTACCCCCTCGATCCGAACCTGATATCACAGGGGATCCCGCCCGACGACCGGGTGGACTTCTCCGAGCGGCTTTATGCACCGGTGGAGGGCACTCCGCTGCCTCCGGGCGCAGCGCCCGCGGGAACGCCACCGGGTATGCCGCCGCCACCGCTCCCGGTGGCAGGCGGGACCGCACATGGCTCGGCGTCGGCACCCGCTGCTGCCCCGGCACCGATCCAGGATCCGGTGGCACCGCCTCCGCCGCCCGGCAACTCGATCAACGGCACGCCGATCCCGGGGCCGCCTGTGGCGGGTGGGGCGACGCCCGTGGCGCCGAGTGCGCACAGCGGCAACGCTTCCGGGGGACCGTCGGTGGCCGTCGCCCACTACGATCCGGAGACGGGTCAGTACATGACGCCCGACGGCTTGCTGCCTCGGCAGACGAATCTTGCCAGCAACGAGCCGAAGTCGTGGAAGGACCTGATGCCGACCTGACCGGGGGAGCGCCCCGGTCGGGAAACTCCGTGAAGGTAGGCGACGGTTAGATCTTCTGAGCCTTGACGGGCATCTCGATCACGAGAGGCTGATTGGCGCCGCACGCGCCGCTCGGGCTCTTGGTCGAATCGCGGCCCATCAAGAACGTTGCGTTATGCGTGACCCGCTGGTTGATGGTGGGATTCCAGCCCAACAGAATGAATTTCTGGTGACCGGGTGCGAAGCTGCCGTCGGGGCACGGCAACCAGTTGGGGATGTCGTGGTCGACATACCAGTAGTCGTTGAGCCGGATCGTGCCGGTCCAGCCGAGATCGCTTTGCACGGTGCCGCTGCATTCGATCGGGCTGAAACACGTGGTGTTGATCGTCCAGGTCTGCTCGACCGTCTGCTGCTTGATGAAGACGTCGGCGCCACCAGGTCGCATACCGCGTTTCGCCCATTGCCCGTCCGACATCACCCGAAAGGTGCCGTTGAGCGCGACTTGATAGTCGTCGGCGAAATCGTCGGCGTGCGCCGCTGTCGCGGTGCTCAGACTTCCGGCCACAGCGATTGCGACCGCTCCGGCGGCCACGCCAAATCCACGCATGAATGCAGCTTATCGCGGTCGGTAGCCGCCCTCTCCGAAAGGGAGAATTTCCTTGTGCGCGTATGGAACAATGTGCCCGTGCGTTCCCTCGCCGCAGTGTTTGCTGCCCTGGCTACCCCCGCGTTGATGCTCACGGCGCCGACCGCCGAGGCGCAGCCGCCGTTGCCGCCGCTGCCGCCGCCGGGCGCCGAATGCAACAGCCCCAACTGCACACCGGGTATCCAGCCGGGCGTCGTGCTGGGGTCCTACTGCAACAACACGACGTACTACGCGTTCGGCGTGACGTCGTGGGGCCGGCTGGTGTTCTGCGGTTCTCCGCGCCGCTACGAGCCGCGCTGGTTCCGCTCGCCGGAGATGCACGGCGTCAAGCTCGAGAACGATCTGTGCCCGTCGATGGACGGCGAGGTCGCTCAGGCGCCGGACGGTCTCTTCCTCACCTGCGTCTCCAAGGACGGGCGCAGCTACTGGGAGCGCGGGGATCTGTAGAGTCTCGCGCCGACTGCCCGAGACTGCACACGGAACGCCGAACCTGCGGATCGTGTGATCGCTCCGCAGTTTCGGCGACCGTGGTGACGCTCAGCCGATCGGCTTGAACTCGATGTTGATCTCGGTGAGCCCGCGCAGGATGAATGTCGGCTCATAGACGTACCGGCGGTCGTCGATCGATCCGTGCTTCTCCTCGTCGACCGTGATGTCGCCCAACCGGTCGAGGAGTCGTTCGATCGAGACGCGGCCCTCCACACGCGCCAGCGGTGCACCAGGGCAGGAATGGATACCGCGGCTGAACGCGATGTGCTCGCGGACGTTCTTGCGGTCCAACTGGAACTCGTGGGGATTGTCGAACCGCTCGGGATCGCGGTTGGCCGCCCCGGGGCTGACCATCACAGTCGTGCCCGCCGGCACCGGGGTGTCGCCGAGTGTTGTTGTCTTGCGGGCCATCCGGAACACGCTCTTGACCGGGCTGTCCATCCGCAGGCACTCCTCGATGAACACCGGGATCAGGCTTCGGTCGTCGCGCAACTGCTGCTGGATGTCGGGCCGGTCGGACAGCACCCGCATCGCGGCGCCGAGCAGCTTCGCGGTGGTCTCCTGGCCGGCGGCGAACAGGAAGGTCGCTGTACGCACCACATCGACGACCTCGGGCGTGGAGCCGTCCGGATACTTCGCGATGGCGATCGAGGTGAGCACATCGTCGCGTGGGTTCTCACGACGTTCCTCGATGTAGCGCGCGAACTTCTCATCCGCCCACTCGAGCGGATTGGTCGCGATCACCTCGTGGTCGAGTCCGCCGATGTTCGTACCCGGGCGCTCGGCGCCGAATGCCTCGCGGAAGTCGTCGTGGTCCTCCTCGGGAACGCCGAGCAGGTCGGCAACCACCAACAGCGAGAACGGCTTTGCGTACGCGGCGAGGAACTCACACTTGCCGTCGGCGATGAATTCGTCGATGTGGCGGTCGGCCAGCCGCCACATGAAGTCCTCGTTCTCCTTGAGGCGCTTGGGGGTCAGCAGCCGGGCCAGGATCGAGCGCGCATCGGTGTGCTGCGGCGGGTCCATCGTGACCATGTGCTCGAACAACGGAATCTCGGTGCGGTGCTTCTCGAGTTGTTCGCAGATGTCGTCGCCCTCGGGCGTGAACGGTATCGGCGTGAACGGACCCATGACCGCGACGCAGGACGAATAGTTCTCGCTGTCCTTGTAGACGCTGTTCGCGGCCTCCCAACCGGTGACGGCGAGCACGCCGTTGTTGATCGGACAACAGACGGGATCCTTCGAGCGGATGTGGTCGTAGTACGGGTGCGGGTCAGGGATGAGGGAGGGATCGGTGAAGTAGTCAACCGAATCGAAATCTGTGGTCATGGTGTGTGAGCCCTCCAGGGGTCGACGCTGTCCCGCGTGATGGAGAGCGGACGCTGCCGCTCGTGAATCTGGCTGAATATGCTGAGCACTTGCTTAGCATGGGGTTAAGGTCGTGGTCAAGATCGGACGGCGGGGCGCCACTACGATCGGCGTGTCGGAAGGGCGGGAAGAGAAGTGATCGAATGACTGGCGTTTCTGGGCCCACGCGGCGTATCGGGGCCCCAGACGCGAAAAACCGGGGCGTGCTGCTGGATGCCGCCGAGCAATTGCTGCTCGAGGAGGGCTACGCCGCGGTGACATCGCGACGCGTCGCCGACAAGGCGGGGCTCAAGCCGCAGCTCGTGCACTACTACTTCCGGACAATGGAGGACCTCTTCCTCGCCGTCTTCCGGCGCATGGCCGAGGCGGGTCTGAAGGCGCTCACCGAGGCACTCGCGTCGCCCCAGCCGCTGTGGGCGCTGTGGCGGTTCAGCACGCAACCGGAGGCCACCCGGCTCACGATGGAGTTCATGGGCCTGGCCAATCACCGCAAGGCGCTACGGGCCGAGATCATCTACTACGCCGAACGTTTCCGCGAGGAGCAGAACAAGGCCATCGCGTCGGTCCTCGAACGCTACGGCGCCGACGCCGAGGAGGTTCCGCCGGTGGTGTGGACGGTGTTCGCGACGAGCGTGTCCCAAGCGCTGGTGGTCGAGCGGGCACTCGGCATGACCACCGGGCACGCGGAGACATTCGCCTTCTGCGAGAAGTGGATTCGCCGCCTGGAGGGCGAACCGCTCACGGCGGGGTGAGAACGAGGCTCACCAGTTCCGGATCGAGCAGAGCGCACCCTTGGGTCCTTGATGGGTGGCGACCACCACGCCGTCCACCGCGAGCACGCAGTGGACGTTCGGCCTCGCCTCGCCGGCACCGCTGGTCGCTGCGACCATCGCCCACCGGTCGGGATCGGCGAGCTGGACGTCGAGGTTCCACTGCTGGTCCGGGCCGACCTGCGCCTCGACCTTCGGGCTGAACTGGTACGGGTTGTGGCTGTAGGCGGCCCAGTTCGGCGGATCGACGTCGCGGTAGTAGATGTCGACGTAGAACGGCTGCTCGGAGAACACCGAGTACTTGACGTTGTGCAGCACCGGCGGTGGGGGATCCTGCGCCACCGCGGGCGCGCTGACCGACAGCACGCCACCGGCGGTCACCACGGTTGCCGCCACGAGGGCCGGCAAAGCGATACGGGCCGAGCGACCGAAGATCATTTCCGGATCTTAGAACGATGAGCGCGACCCAGGTCGCGAATCGCCAACCGCATCAGACCGACAGGATCGTCGCCGATGCGGTGCCCGGTGCGCCATACACCTGCGCCAGGCCCACTTTCGGCTCGCCGGGGACCTGACGGTCGCCGGCCTCGCCGCGCAACTGCCGGACCAGTTCATGCACCTGCCGCAACCCGGAGGCCCCGATCGGCTCACCGTTGGCGATGAGCCCGCCGTCGGTGTTGATCGGTATCGAACCGTGGATCTCGGTGGCGCCGTCGGCGAGCAGCTTCTCCTGCTCGCCGTCGGCGCACAGGCCGGTCTCGGCCATGTGGATGACCTCGGCACCCGCGTCGGTGTCCTGAAGCTGTGCGACGTCGACGTCCTCCGGTCCCAGGCCCGCCGCCTCATACGCCGCCTTGGCGGCATAAACGGTCGGGGAGGCATCCTCGTCGAGCGGCGCCGACGTCGCGTGAACCTCGTAGGCGCCGAAGCGTCGGGTGCGAATCTCGGTGGCGCGCACGTAGACCGGCTTCTTGGTGAAGCGGTGCGCGATGTCGCCGCGGCACATGATCACCGCCGCGGCGCCCTCGTCGGGCGCACAGAACATGTATTGCGTCAGCGGATAGTTCAGCACCGTCGAGCTGAGGATCTCCTCTTCGGGGATCGGCTTGCGTCGGAACGCGTTCGGGTTCAACGCGCCGTTGCGGAAGTTCTTGGCCGCGACCTTGGCCAGGGTGGCCTGCGAGATGCCGTGCTTGTGAAGGTAGTGGTTGGCCTTCATCCCGAAGAACTTGGTGGTGACGAACTGGCCGTTCTCGGCATACCACTGCGGCAGCGCGAGTTTCGCGGGATCGTCGGTGAACGCACCGCGCGGGTGCTTGTCCAGGCCGATCGCGATCCCGATGTCGTACTTGCCGAGGCGAATGGTGTCCGCGGTCTGCTGGATCGCACTGGCGGCGGTGGCGCACGCGTTGAAGACGTTGGTGAAGGTGATGCCCGTCAGCCCGACGAGCCGGGTCACCGCGTCGGGGTTGGACACCTCGTAACTGCCGCCGAAGCCGAACTGGATGTCCTTCCATTCCACGCCGGCGTCGGTGAGTGCGGACTGGATCGCCTCAGCGCCCATCTCCATCGCGGTCTTCGGGAATCGGCCGAACGGGTGCAGTCCCACGCCGATGATCGCCACGTCGTTTGTCATTCCGGTGCTCCTGTGTCTAGACGGGCTTGAAGGCGAAGGTGACGACCTCGTTGCCGTCGTCGTCGGTGGTGAACGGCACCATCGTCAGCTCGACCTCCATGCCGAACTCGAGCTTGGCGGGGTCGTTCTCGGTGAGACGGCCCTCGACGCGGATGACGTCCTCGAGCTGGACCAACCCGACGCCGAACGGCACGAAGTCGTTGCCCGTGGGGCCCTTGTACGGCGCGCCGGGCGGGAACCCCTGCGTCGTCCACGCGACGAGCGTGCCGCGCCGGGGCAGCTTGAGCTCGGACATGTCGCCGGCACTGCACCTGGGGCAGCGCTGCTGAACCGGGAAGGCGGTGGCGCCGCACGCGCCGCACCGGCTTCCGATCAGCTGCGGGTTGTCATCGGGCCAGGTCGAGATTTCGGGCGCGAGCGCCACTTGCTGTGTCGGCACGCGCCGACGATAACTGGAAATGACGTTCTCGTCTAGAGAGAACCGGGGTCGTCAAGCGGTCAACTCGCTGCTAGCCTCCCCGATGTGGACGCCGACAAAGCGCAGATCGCCGAGATCCTGATTCGTTACGCCACCGGAATCGACTTCAAAGACTGGAAGCTGTTCCGCACGTGCTGGGCCGATGAGGTCAACATCGACTACGGCGATCTGGGGACTTTCACCGACGCCGACGCCTTCACCACGCTGATGGAGCAGATCCACGGCGGCATGGGGCAGACGTATCACCGCATCTCCAACATCGTCGTCGACATCAAGGCCGACCGGGCCACGGCGCGGTCCTATGTGCACGCCGTGCTCAAGGCCGTGCCCGACGACGACGGGAGTTGGATAGACGCGCTCGGTCACTACGACGACGAGCTCGTTCAGACTCCGGACGGTTGGCGGATCGTGAAGCGGACCACCAACATCGCGCGAGTGATGAGCGCGGCCGGCGTGGCGCAGTGAGCACCGGGTTCGCCGCGCGGTATGGGCCGTGGGCGGTGATCGCGGGGGCGTCGGAGGGCATCGGCGCCGAGATGGCGGACCAATTGGCTTCGCGCGGGCTCGATCTCGTCGTGATCGCGCGCAACGGGGCTCTGCTCGACCAGGTCGCCGCGGCGACGCGTGATCGGCACGGCGTCCAGGTGCATGTTCTCGTGCAGGATCTGACCGCCCCCGACATGGTGGCCAAGGTCGCCACCGCAACCGCTGGCCTCGAGGTGGGGCTGGTCGTCTACAACGCCGGCGCCTCGGACCGCACGACGACGTTCCTGGAGAACGACCTCGAGTACTCGCTCAAACAGGTCGCGCTGGACTGCGTCGGGCCGATGGCGCTGGCCCGCCACTTCGGACCCGCCATGACCGAGCGCGGCCGCGGCGGCATCGTGATCGTCGCGTCACTGGCCTGCCTGGCCGGATCGGCGACGCTGGCCGTGTATTCGGCGGTGAAGGCGTTCCAACACACCTTCGCCGAGGGGCTGTGGGCGGAGCTGCGGCCGCACGGCGTGGACGTCTGCTGCACGCCGCTCGGCATGACCTACACCCCGGCGCTGGCCCGGATGGGTGTCGAGTACGACCCGCAGACGCAGATGCGCTCGCAGGACGTCGCCGCCGAGATCATCGCGAACATCGGCAACGGGCCCACCTACGTCGTCGGCGAGAACAACCGCGCCATGGCATCTCAGGTCTGGACGGTCGACCGGCGCACTCTGGTCGAGATGATCAGTGCGGCCTCAACCGATTTCGCCGCCAAGAGAAAGGACTGAGATGCGAGCGGTGGTGTTGCGCGACGGAAAGCTCGACGTCCGCGAGACGGCCGATCCCGAACCCGGGCCTGGGGAGCTGCTGATCAAACCGCTGGCGGCGGCGATCTGCGCTTCGGATGTGCACTACATGGACCATCCGAATTCGTCGCCCCGGTTCCTATGGGATGCGGACCGCGACACCGTGATGGGCCACGAATTCGTCGGTGAAGTGGTGGGTCACGGACCCGACTGCTCGGGCGACTTCCCGGTCGGAACACGGGTCACCAGCATGCCGATCCTGATCCGCGCGGGCCAGGAGCCACTGGTGATCGGTCACCATCCCGACGCCCACGGCGCGTTCGGAGAGCTGATGGTGGTGTCGGAGATGATGTCGCGACGGGTGCCCGACGGCGCGCCGAACGACGCGGTCGCGCTGGTGGACGCGTTCGCGGTGGGGGAGTACTACGTACGGTGCTCGGGTGTGGGGCCGGGTGATCTTCCCCTGGTTATCGGCGCGGGCGCCATCGGCCTGTCCACGGTTGCCGCGCTCAAGGCGCGCGGCGTGGCCCCGATCGTGGTGTCGGACTACAGCGACGACCGTCTGCGCTACGCCGCCGAATTCGGCGCCGACGTGCTCGTCAACCCGGCGCAGCGCGACCCCTACGAGGTGTGGCGGGAGACGTTTCGCGCCAACAGTTTTCAGACCACGCAGGTGATCTTCGAGTGTGTGGGCGCCCACGGGTTGATGCAGACCATTGTCGACAACTGCGAATTCCTGGCGCGAGTGCACGCCGCGGGCGGATGGTACGACGCGGGCACCATCGACTGCACCGCTGCCACGCACAAGGGCGTGACGATCCAGTTCGGCGGGGGACCTCACCCGCAGGACTGGTACGGCACGCTCGACGCGGTCGTCGACGGCCGCCTCGACCCATCGCCGAGCATCGGGGCGACGATCGGTCTCGACGAGGTGCCCGAGGCCATCGATCAGGTGCGCAAAGGGCTTGGGCCGCCGCGCATTGTGGTTCATCCGGAGGTGTGATGAGGATTCTTCCCGGTTCGATCCGTCAGATCGGTTATGTCGTCACCGATATCGACCGAGCGATCGCGAGTTGGCTCGAGCTCGGTGTCGGGCCCTGGTTCGTCATGCGGGATCTCACGCTCTCCGCGCAGTATCGTGGCGAGCCGTGTGAGATCACCCAGTCGCTGGCGCTGAGCAACAGTGGCGACATGCAGGTGGAATTGATCCAGCAGCACAGCGCGGCGCCGAGCGTCTTCACCGAGTTTCTCGACGCCCACGGCGAGGGCTTCCACCAGTTCGCTTACTGGGCAAGCGATTTCGATGCCACCATGCGCAGTGTGGCTGACGCGGGATGGCCGGTCGTGTGGTCGGGCGGCGAGGACGTCGGGACCCGCTTCGCCTACGTCGAACCACCAGCCGGCCCCGCCCATGTCGCACAGATCATCGAGATCATGGAACTGACCGAGATCACCAGCGGTATGGCGGACTTCGTCCGCGACGCCGCCGCGAACTGGGACGGCAGCGACCCGATCCGCGTGCTGGGCGGGTAGTCGCGACGGGCGCCGGACTACTTGGCGCGGTTCATCGCCTTGTCGGCGGCTGCCCAGTGCTCGTCGGACACCCACAGCCGCGCGAATGCGTCGACGGCCTCGTCGGTCGAGGCGCCCTTCATCACCCGCTTGATCTCGCCGGCCGCCCGGTGGGCGAGCTTGCGGGCGATCGCGCGCCAGTCGTCGTCGAACGACTCCCGCGCCAGCACCTGATCGACCAGACCGACGCGCTGGGCCTCCTCGGCAGTGAGGATGGTGCCGGTGCCGGCCAGCAGCAGTGCCTTGCTGTATCCGACGATTTCGACCAACCGCTCAGCGCCGCCCCAGGCGGGCATGATCTCGAGCGCCACCTGATTGAAGCCGATCTTGATGTCCGAGGCGGCCAGCCGGATGTCGGCCGCGGTCGCGAACTCCGCGCCGCCGCCGAGCGCGTGACCGTTGAGCACCGCGATGGTGACGCCGGGAAACGTGACGATGCGATCGCACACGGCGCGCATCTGCCTGGCCATCGCGGCCGCGTCAGCCTCGGTGCGCAATGCGGCGAGCTGTTTGAGGTCCCCGCCCGATACGAACGCCCGGTCGCCGGCACCCCTGATCACCAGCGCGGTCGCACCCTGCGCTCCGTCGAGCGCGGCGTCGAGTTGCTCCATGGTCTCGGGCGCGATCGCGTTGCGGGCCTCCGGCCGGTCGATGGTGATGACCGCCAAGCCGTCGTCGAACTCGAGGTCCACCATCAGACGTTCTCCATTTGCGATATTGGCATTCTCGGTTTCAGAGAATAGCATCGCCTCGAGTCGGAGCAGCCGCCTGAGTGTGGGGAGTCCATGCGCAACATCCCGGTCGAGCTGACCAAACGCTACGAGGAGAAAGGCTGGTGGACCCGGGACACGCTCGGTGAACTGTTGGCCCGCCACCTGGCGGCCAATCCGGATACCGGTTTCTGGGTGCACTCAGATGTGCGTCCGTTCGCGGGCACATTCGCCGAAGTGGAACTGCAGGCCCGTCGCCTCGCGGCCGGCCTGCACAAGCGCGGGGTCGGTCCCGGGGACGTCGTCGCGCTGCAGCTGCCGAATTGGATGGAGGCCGCGGTCGCGTTCTGGGCCTCCACCTTCCTGGGTGCGGTCGTGGTGCCGATCGTGCACTTCTATGGTCGCAAGGAACTCGCCCACATCCTGCCCACCGCGCGGCCGAAGGTCTTCATCACCACGCGCGAATTCGGCCGGATGAAATTCCAGCCCGACCTGGCCGCCGACGTCCCGATCGTGGCGCTGGTGGGGGCCGACGAGCGCTTGCGCGAGGAGCATGTCCACAGCTTCGAGGAACTTCTCGACGACGACCCGATGACGGGCACGTTGGCCACCGATCCGGCGGGTCCGGCGTTGATCGCGTTCACCTCGGGTACCACGAGCAAGCCGAAAGGCGTTGTGCACAGCCATCAGACGCTGGGCTTCGAAACCCGCCAGCTGTTGGAGAACTATCCCAAGGACCGCGGGAGACAACTCACGGCGACGCCGATCGGTCACTTCATCGGAATGCTGGGTGCGTTCCTCATCCCGGTGCTCGAGGGCGCCCCGATCGATCTGTGCGACGTATGGGATCCCGGCAAGGTGCTCAAACTCATGGAGACGCAGGGTTTGTCGATCGGCGGCGGGCCACCGTACTTCGTCACCAGCCTGCTCGACCATCCGGACTGCACCGACGCGCACCGTTCCCGGTTCACCACCGTCGGCCTCGGGGGGTCCACGGTCCCCGCTGCGGTGACGCGCCGACTGGCCGACCTGGGGTTCTTCGTGTTCCGTTCGTACGGCAGCACCGAGCATCCGTCCATCACCGGCTCGCGGCCGACCGCGCCCGAGAACAAACGGCTCTACACCGACGGCGACCCGCGTCCCGGTGTGGAGATCAAACTCACCGAGGACGGCGAAATCCTCTCGCGCGGACCGGATCTGTGTCTGGGCTACACCGACGACGAGATGACTGAGCGGGCGTTCGACGACGAGGGTTGGTACCACACCGGCGACGTCGGAGTGCTCGACGAGGACGGCTATCTGACCATCACGGACCGCAAGGCCGACGTGATCATCCGTGGGGGAGAGAACATCTCCGCACTCGAGGTCGAGGAGGTGCTGCTCGGTATGCCCGGTGTGGCCGAAGCCGTCGTGGTCGCCGCGCCCGACAACCGGCTCGGTGAGCGGACCGCAGCGGTGCTTCGCATCCGCTCGGGCGGCAGCATGCCGACGCTCGAGGAGGTGCGCGCCCACTTCAAGCGTGCGGGTGTCGCGGTCCAGAAGTGGCCCGAGGAACTGCACGAGGTGCCCGAGGGCGAGGACTATCCGCGCACGGCCAGCGGAAAGGTCCAGAAGTTCGTCTTACGGGAGCAGGTGCGAGCCAGCAGCGCCGCGACCCTCGCGAGGCGTACAACAGGGTCGTGATCCGGGCCGATCAACCGCCCTGGTGTAGCTCTCGCGAGGCGTACAACGGGGTCGTGATCGGGGCCGATCTACCGCCCTGGTGTAGCTCTCGCGAGGCGTACAACGGGGTCGTGATCGGGGCCGATCCACAGCCCTGGTGTAACTCTCGCGAACGAATTCGGGGACTCTCGCGAACGAATTCGGACCGCGATCAGACCGTCAGCACGTTGCGTACCCGACACCAATGAGAATAGGATTCTCCAGAGAAGAAAAGGAGTGTTCCATGGGACAACTTTCACACCGGGTCGACATCCCGTTTCCGCTGTTCGATGCGGACAACCATCTCTACGAGCCGCCCGAGGCGATGACGAAGTACCTCCCCAAGGAGTACAAGGACATCGTCCAGTACGTCGAGGTCAACGGGCGAACCAAGATCGCCATCAAGGGCCAGATCAGCAACTACATCCCCAACCCGACCTTCTCGCATGTCGCCAAGCCCGGCGCGTGGGAGGAGTACTTCAAGTTCGGCAATCCCGACGGCAAGAGCAAGCGCGAACTGTTCGGTGAGCCGATGCGGTCCATCCCGGCGTTCTTCGAACCGGCGCCGCGGCTGGAGCTGATGAATGAACTCGGCGTCGACCGCTCGCTGATGTTCCCGACGCTGGCCAGCCTCATCGAGGAGCGGCTACGCGACGATCCGGTCGCCATCCACGTCATCATCCACTCGCTGAACCAGTGGCTCGACGAGGTCTGGGGCTTCAACTACCAGAACCGCATCTTCGTCACCCCGGTCATCACGCTGCCGATCGTCGAGAAGGCGATCGAGGAGCTGGACTGGGCGGTCAAGCGCGGCGCCCGAGCGATCCTGGTCCGTCCCGCGCCGGTGCCCGGATTCCGCGGTCCGCGCTCGTTCGCCCTGCCGGAATTCGATCCGTTCTGGGAGAAGTGCGTCGAGTACGACATCTTTGTCGGCATGCACTCCTCGGACAGCGGCTACTCCCGCTACACCTCCGAATGGGACGGTGTCGCGCAGGAGATGCTGCCGTTCCAGACCAATGCGATGTCCATCCTCAACGAGTGGCGCCCGATCCAGGACGCGGTGGCCTCGTGGGTGATCCACGGTGCGCTGTTCCGGCACCCGAAGCTGAAGGTCGGCATCGTCGAGGCCGGTTCGAAGTGGATGTTCCCGCTGCTGGACTCGATGGCCGAGGTCTACAAGAAGGCGCCCGAGGCGTTCTTGGGCAACCCGATCGAGGAGATCAAGAACCGCATCTTCGTCAGCCCGTTCTACGAGGAGGGCATCGACGACCTGATCAACCTGATCGGCGTGGACCAGGTGCTCTACGGTTCGGACTGGCCGCATCCGGAGGGTCTGGCCGAACCGACGCACTACGTCACCGCGCTCGAACACCTCTCGGTCGAGGATCAGGCGAAGATCATGGGCGGCAACCTGGGTCGCCTCGTCACCGTGTGACGTCAAGCCCCTGGGAGACCATCCCCGAGATGGTCTTGAGCGCAGCGGACCGCTTCGGCGACGCGGAAGCGGTCGTCGACGGTCCGTTGCGCTTGTCCTTCTCCGAGCTGACCGAGCGGATACGTTGCGCGGCAGGCGCTTTCGCTGATCTCGGGATCGCCAAAGGCGATCGGCTGGCGATCTGGGCGCCGAACTCCGCCGACTGGATCGTCGCGGCGTTCGGTCTGCTGGTCGCCGGTGGGGTGCTCGTCCCGGTCAACACCCGGTTCAAACCGGAGGAGGCGGCCGATGTCATCGGCCGCAGCGGCGCCAAGGCCGTGCTGGTGCAGAAGGACTTCCTCGGCCTGGACTATTCGGTGAGCACGGATGTGCCGGTGATCGACCTCGGTTCGGGGTTCCTGTCGACCGGCGCACCGTTCGACGACCGCGTCGCCGACCTGACGGGTACCGACATCGCAGACGTCATCTTCACCTCGGGCACCACGGGCCGGCCCAAGGGCGCGATGATGAATCACCTCCAGACGCTGCGCGCGTACGAGGAGTGGGCGACGCTGGCTGATCTGCGCCAGGGCGATCGCTACCTGATGATCAACCCGTACTTCCACACGTTCGGGCTCAAGGCCGGACTCGTCGCCTCGTTCTTACGAGGCGCCACGATGCTGCCGGTGCCCGCGTTCGACGTCGACCGGGTGGTTGATCTGATCGAGCGCGAGCGCATCACGATGCTCCCCGGCCCGCCGACGCTGTATCACTCCTTGCTGACCGTGGCCGACAAGGGACGGCTCGTATCCCTGCGGGCGGGCGTGACCGGCGCGGCCGACATCCCGGTGGAGCTGATCCGCCGGATTCGTGACGAGTTGCCGTTCGAAAGCCTGATGACCGGCTACGGGCTCACTGAAGCCGGCAATGTGACGCTGTCCCGCCCGGGCGACACCCCCGAGGACGTCGCGACGACCGCGGGCCTACCGTGCGAGGACGTCGAGGTCCGCATCGCCGACGACGGCGAGGTGTTGGTGCGCGGCTACAACGTGATGCAGGGCTATCTGGACGACCCCGCTGCGACGGCCGAGGCGATCGACTCCGATGGCTTCCTGCACACCGGCGATCTCGGCGAGTTCACCGAGTCGGGTCGGCTGCGAATCGTCGGGCGCAAGAAGGACATGTTCATCGTCGGTGGATTCAACGCCTATCCCGCCGAGATCGAAGGCTTTCTCCTCGAGCACCCCGCGGTGGCTCAGGCCGCGGTCATCGGGGTCCCGGATGACAGGTTGGGGCAGGTCGGGAAGGCGTTCGTCGTGCTCAGCACGGGTCACGGCCACGTTACGGGTGAGGACCTCATTTCGTGGAGCCGGGAACGAATGGCCGGTTTCAAGGTGCCACGCTCTGTAGAGTTCCTCGACAGCCTGCCGTTGAACGCCACCGGCAAGGTGATGAAGGACCGCCTTCTGGACAAACGCCGCTGAGCGTATGCATAGCACGTAAATAGCATTTCCGCAGGAAGACGGTTGTTTGCCGGGCGGTGCCTACGCAGGTATCGTCGCGGCGATACTCAAAAATTGATAATGGCATTCTCGCAAGTGGTGAAGCAGACAAGGAGGGCGCTTGTGCCGTCATTCAGGCGCCGCGAGTCGGTGATCGACGCGGATCGCGTCGAAAAGCCGCCGCAGGAGGACCCTGCGCAGCGGTCGGCAGACTCGGACGAGGCACTTCGCCTCGCCGAGGAGGCGGAGGCCGAAGCGGCCGAGGCGGAGGCGATGGCCGCCGCCGCGCGTGCTCGCGCCAAGGCGATCCGGTTGCGCAGGCAGGCTGCTGAGGGCAAGGGCTCGACGGTTGGGGACGAGTCGGGCTCGGAGCCGGCCGAAGAGCCGCTGCCTGAGACGACCACCGCCGAGGTCGCGGAAGAGGACATCGAAGTAGGCCGTGAAGAAGGCCGTGAAGACGGCGAGGTCCAGCCGAAGGCCCCTGAGGCGGCGGCAACCGAGGCCGACGAACCGGTCGACGCCGACGTCGACACCGGTGCCGACGACTCGGCCGAGCCCGACAACGCCGAGTCACCGAAACGATCCCGTCGTCTGCGGATGCCGCGGATCAGGTGGAAGATCGTTGCCGCGGTGGTGGCCGTCGTCCTCATCGTGGCCTTCGGCGCAGCGAGCGCATTCATGGTGTGGCAGCACCGGCAGGCGCAGGAGGAGCAGCAGCGAACCGCCGAATTCACCGCGGCGGCGCGGCAGAGCGTCGTGACCCTGATGTCGTTGGACTTCAACAGGGCCCAGGAAGACGTGCAGCGCATCATCGACAACTCGACGGGTCAGTTCAGGGATGACTTCGAGGCCCAGGCCGAGGACTTCACCCGGGTCGCCAAGGAATCCAAGGTGGTCACTGAGGTCACCGTCAACACCGCCGCGGTGACGTCGATGACCGACACCAACGCCACCGCGCTGGTGTCGGCCACCTCGAGGGTCACCAACACCGCAGGTGCCAATCAGGAGCCTCGCTCATGGCGCCTGAAGGTGGATCTCGTTCGCGAGGGCGACCAGATCAAGATGTCGAAAGTCGAGTTCGTACCGTGAGCGCCGAAACCAAACCCGACGAGGCCGACGTGAAGACCGCGGCCTCCGACGAACCGGAATCGACTGCCGTCGAAGCGGAGTCGACGGCGGCCGAGGAGACGGGAGCGGCCGAGACGAGCCGCCCGAAACCCCTGACAGGGGTGCGGAGGCATCTCGGTGCGATCCTGCTGACGCTGCTGTTGGTGGTTTCGGCAGGTGTGGCCGCATGGCTCTACTTCTTCCAATTCCGAGCCGATCAGCAGACCGATCCCGACGCTCAGAGAGTGGCCCTGGAGGCGGCGAAGGCGGGCACGGTGGCGCTGTTGTCGTATGCCCCGGACTCGATGGAGCAGGACTTCACGAACGCGAAGTCGCACCTGACGGGGGACTTCCTCAACTACTACACGCAGTTCACCGAGCAGATCGTGACCCCGGCGGTCAAGGAGAAGCAGGTCAAAACCAGCGCTGCTGTCGTGGAAGCCGGCGTGGCCGAGATGCATCCCGACACCGCGGTGGTGTTGGTCTTCGTCAATCAGACGACGGTCAGCAAGGAGAACCCGGATGGCGCCTTCGCCGCGAGCGCGGTCAAGGTCGGACTGACCAAGTCCGACGGCCGCTGGCTGATCAACAAGTTCGACCCCGTGTAGCGTCACCGCCGTGACGGCGCTTCCCGGCCAATCCCTCGCGGCGGTGGCGACGGTGCCGGCCGCCGACAACGCTGCCGCATCGCTCGAACCGGTGTCGGGCCGATCGCCCCTGTCGCGCGTCGTGCACGACTGTCGGGCAGCGGTCGCCGGTCCCGCCGCGGTCGTGGTTGCGGTCGCCGAGCAGCTCGCCGACGAGGTGCGCGCACAACTCGCCGGCGACGGATCCGATGACATCGGCCTCGTGGTGGTCACCGGCGCCGCCACCCGCGCGCGGTGCCTGGCCGCCGCGCTCGAAAGGGCTGTGGCCGAGCCGGTTTCGGCGTCGCACGTGCTCGTCTACGACGTCCGGCAACCCCTGACCCCAACGGAGCTGCGGGATCGGGTCGTCGAGCATATACGGCTGGGGGCTTCCGCCGTGCTGCCGGTGCTGCCGGTCACCGACAGTGTGAAGGCGATCGACGAGCACGGTGTCGTCACCGGCTCATTGGATCGCTCGACGCTTCAGACCGTCCAATTTCCCCGGGGTTTCGCCGCCGAGCACCTCGGCCGGCTGATCGCCGGATCGGTCGGGGAGTTCGACGAGGCCGTCGAGGCGATCCGATCTGCCGTGCCGGTTGTCACGGTCGACGGTGACGCTGAGGCCGTCACGGTCGACCTCCCGCACGAGGGTCCCCTCCTCGAGGCCGTCATCGCCGGCCGCGGCGCACGTTGAGTGTCGTCAAAAGATGTTCGGCGGTCGCGATGTCGCGGGCGTAGGTCACCTTGATGTTGTGCGGCTCGCCCGGAAACGTCTGCACCGCAACGTCGGTGAACGCCTCGACGCATGACGACGTATCGGTGCCCTCGAACCGGTGACGTTCTGAGCTGCGGTACGCGGCGAGCAGCGGTGCGGCCCGAAAGGCCTGCGGTGTCTGCACCCGAACAAGCGTGGACCCGTCGGCCGGCTGCCGCAGCGCGGTGGTCACGACGTCCCGGAGTGGCAACGCCGGTATCGCACCACCGGATCGGCGCGCGACCGCGAGCGCGCGGGTGAACATCTCGACGCCGGCCATCGGCCGCGCGGCGTCGTGGATGAGCACGACGCCGATGCGACCGGACTCGATGTCGGTTTGCAGATGACGTAGGACGTTGAGTTCCGAACCATGCCGGGTGTCGCCGCCCTCGACGAATTCCACATCGGCGGTGGGCAGTTCGCGTGCGACCATGTCCCGTGCGAGCGTGAGCTCGCCCTTCCGGTGCACCAGCACGATGCGATCGACATCCGGAACTTTCGTCAGCGTTTCGAGCGACCACGCGGCCATCGGTCGACCCGCGACAGGGAGATAGGCCTTGTTGCCGTCGGCGCCGACCCTGGTTCCCAGGCCGGCCGCGAGCACGACTGCCACGGCGGACGGCGTCGCTTCGGGCTCCCGCACAGTCACCTGTGTATCTTGGCACCGATCGTTTCGGCACGTCACAGCCCGGGTAGCCCTTTCGCATGCCCAAGACGACCAAGAGTGGCAGCGCCCGCAAGAACGAGCTGCCCAGCACCCTGCAGAAGTCTGAGGCCAAGGCCCAGCGGACCTTCGCCAAGGCCCATGACGCCGCTGCCGAAGAGTACGGCGAGGGCGAACGCGCGCACCGCGTCGCCTACAGCGCGCTCAAACACAGCTACGAGAAGGTGGGCGACCACTGGGAGGCCAAGTCCGAGAAGGGCCCGTCCGATCAGCGCGCGCGCAGCGGCGGCCCGAACGCCAAGGGCGACACCGCCGAGGGCGTCAACGCCAACGCCTCCAAGAAGCACCTCATGGAAATCGCACGGCGCCTTGATGTTTCGGGCCGCTCATCGATGAACAAGGACGAGCTGGTCTCAGCGATCAAGAAGGCCAACCGGCGCGAGACCGCTCGCGGCCGCTGACGGACCGTTCGACTCAGTCGCCTCCGCCGCTGCGGGTGTCCAGCCCCTCCAGCAGCATCCGCTCCTGCTCGATCCTCATCACCCGGCGTGCTTTGCCCCGGGTGATGAGGATTCCGACGACGGCGAACGTCCAGATCGCGTACTGCACGGTCCAGGCCAGCCGGAACGCGTCAGAGGAGAAACCGCCCGTCGCGTCGAGGATGGCGCCCATCGCCTGCATCACCAGCAGCGAGGCGATGAAGCCGCCCATGTTGACCAGGCCGGAAGCGGTGCCCAGCGTGGCACTGGGGTTGAAGGTGCGCGCGAAGTCGAAGCCGACCATCGAGCCGGGTCCGCCCACCGAGATCACGACGATCAGCAACACGAGCAGCCACAGCGGCGCCCTGCCGGGCAACGCCAGCACGACTGTCCAGATCAGCGCGTTGCTGGCGATGATCGCCAGAACCAGACGGGAGCGCCGGTGTGGTCGGCGCCCGGTGAAGATGCCGATCAGCACCCCCGCCGAAATGGCGGCCACGACCGAGACCGTCAACATCAGCCCGGCCACGCCGGCCGACAGGCCCTGCGCATTGGTCAGGTACGGAACGCCCCACATCAGCGCGAACACGGTCACCGAGAACTGGGTGCCCATATGGGTGAAGAACCCCAGACGGGTGCCCGGCCGCAACCAGACGGTCTTGACGCTGGCCAGCGTCTCCCGCACGGAGACGGCGTGGATCGCCACCGCGTTGCCGTGCGGGGTGTTCTTCACCAGCGCCGCGGTCAGGGCCATCGACAGGACACCGACCGCGGCCACCGACACGTAGGCCGTCGTCCAGCCCCAGGCGTCCAGGACGGCGAAGAACGGCACCGCCGACAACACCTGGCCGAGCTGACCGCAGATCCCGGTCAGCTGCGTGACCAGCGGAACCCGGCGGGGAGTGAACCAGTGCGGCACGAGTCGCAGGACCGAGATGAACGTGAAGGCATCGCCGAGACCCACCACCGCGCGTGCCCCGATGGCGGTGGGCAGCGATTCGGTGAACGCGAGAGTGAGTTGACCGCCCGACATCAGCGCGGCGCCCACCAGGATGAGCGTCTTGGAACCGAAGCGGTCCAGCAGTATTCCGGCAGGCACTTGCGCCGCGGCGTAGACGATGACCTGCAGCACGACGAACGTCGAAAGCACGCTCGGGCTGGCATGAAACCGCTCTGCGGCATCGAGGCCGGACACGCCCAGCGTCGTGCGGTCGAGAACCGCGACGATGTAGGCCAGCAGGCCGGTCGCCCAGACGATCCAGGGACGCACACCGAACCTTTCTCGCCGGCGATTGATAAGTCTGACTTTTCCATGGTTCCGCACGGTCGTGCGACAACGCCAATCCCGCCGCGGTGAATTCGCTCACCGGTGCGCCCGCCGTGCCGAAGGTAGTTGGCTGGGAACACGGCTCATTCGCATGTTTTTTCCCCTGCGACAATAATCAGACCTGATAGAGGCGGTGTGCGTGGCCCGTTGACCGACTGCGGTCAACGGGACAGTAGTTCGCTGGCAAACCCCGGAGCCGTTACAGTGATCGCATGAAGCGTGGCGTGGTTCAGCCGGCTCGAGCTGCCGCCGGGGTTCGCGACGTTGGCTGAGTATCGCCTCAACGAGCTGGCGCAGATCTCCGGCGTCAGCGCCCGCAACATTCGTGCGTACCGTGAGCGTGGATTGCTGGACCCGCCTCGGCGGGTCGGCCGGTCGGCGTTCTACGACGACTACCACCTGTCGCAGTTGCGCACGATCAATCAGCTGCATCGTCGCGGCTTCAACACCGCTCATATCGCCGAGTTCTTCGCCAGCCTGCGTGAGGGCGCAGATCTCGCCGACATCCTCGGAATCCAGCGGACCGTGCTGGGTCCGACATCCGGAGCCGACACCCGCGACACACCCGCGGGCGCAGAGGCGATCGGCGCCGACAGCGAGGAGGCGCGCCGACTGGTCGAGTACGGCTTGGCGGAGGTGGTCGACGGCGTCGTCGCTCTGACCGATACCGCGGTGCGAACGGCGGTGGCGCAGACGGCGGATCCACTCGGGTCGGTCCGCGCGCTGCTGCACATCGTCGAGGCCACTGGCGGTGCGGTCGACGCCTTGGCGGCTCAGTTCGTCGCAGCCCTCGACGACTTCGTCGCGGCACGGCTCGGCGCGGACTACGCGCCGACGCCGAATAGCGGCGATGATTTCGCGCGGACGGTGCGCGAGTACCGCGACCTGTGGACCAGCGTCGTGTCCAGACGGCTGGACGAGGCGCTACACCGCCAGATGTCGGCCACCGACACGAAACACGGTGTGGCCGGCCTGCTTGGACCGCATCAGCGCGGCCCGCTCACCCGGTGATCTGCCGCCATCTCTGGACCCATTCGTCGTAGTCGGTGCAGTCGTCACCGCGGCCGTCGACGCACTTGCGCTGCGGTGTGGTCCAGTAGTGGATCTTGGCGGCGAATCTCGCATCGGTGGCGTGGTAGATGTCGCAGAAGTCGGGCTCGGTCGTGTACTCGCACGCCCGCGCGTTGGCGGGCGCCTCCCCGAAGAACTCGGCGGCCTCGGCGTTGACCTGCGGTGAGGAGATCCAGTCCAGCCACTTGTACATGCAGTTCGGGTGTGCCGCCTTCGACGAGATCATCCAGGTGTCCGACCAGCCGGTGGAACCCTCGACGGGTAACACCGTGTTGACCGGAACCCGGTTGCGCGCACCGATCGTGTTGGCGATCACCTGCCAGGCGGTGCCGATGACGGAGGCGCCGGACTCGAACGCCTCCACCTCCTTGAGATAGTCCGACCAGTACAAGCCGATGTTCTCGCGTTGCTCGACGAGCAGCTGCACCGCGGCGTCGAGCTGCCGGTCATCGAGCGAATACGGGTCTTCGATACCCAGTTCGGGTCTCGTCTTCGACAGATACAGCGCCGCGTCGGCGATGTAGATGGGCGAGTCGTATGCGGTGACCTTGCCGCGGTACTTGTCGGCATCGTCGAAGACGGCCGCCCAGGAGTTCGGCGCGTCCTGCACGACCGCGATGTTGTACATCAGAAGGTTTGCGCCCCACCCGTGCGGAATGCCGTACATCTGACCGTCGACCGAATTCCACGGTTGGTCCTTGAGAAACGGAGAGATCGATTCGTAGTGGGGGACCAGTGCGGTGTTCACCGGAGCCACGTCGCCCGCGTAGATGAGGCGAAGGGTCGCGTCTCCGGAGGCCGACACCCCGTCGTATCGCCCACTGCGCATCAACTGGACCATCTCGTCGGAGGTATGGCCGAGCGTCACCTCGGTCTGACATCCGGTCTGCCGTTCGAACGGCGTGACCCAGTCGGCTTGCCCGTCGTTCGAGCCGTCTTCGGCGTATCCGGCCCAGGCGATCAGGTTCAGCCGGCCCTCACCCTCGCCGACCGAGCTGAGCGGTTCCATGTTCGGCGGCTCCTGGCCGCCGGGCGTGCGTTGCGCGCGCGAACATCCGGACGTCAGCGCGAAGACCAGAACGGCACAGGTGATGACGGCCAGACCCGTTCGCACGGCGGTGGCCGGCCTGCGCGCCATGGGTGTCACTCCTCCATCGATCGGCGAATCGTCGAACCGTGCCACCCGATGATTTCCTGTTTCGGCGTAGCTCGGCAACGCCGCGCCGCGACGCCGCAGTGATACCTCTGTTGCCGGTGATATTGGAGTGCTTGTTGTGACAGCTGTCGTATCCTGTGGCACGTGTCAGTACCACGGCGGATACCGCGGCGAACCGTCCTCAAGGGCGCCGTGGTTGCACCGGCGGCGCTCGTCGCCGGCGCCGGTGTGCAGGCCGTCGCCGCCGCTCCCGTGTCAGCGGCACCGCTCGGGATTCTTCTCGACTACGCCGCGGGTGTGCTCAAGGCCAGCGACATTCGGGCCGCGGGTGCCTTAGGGGCGATTCGCTATGTCTCCGACCGGCGACCCGGCGGGGCCTGGATGCTGGGGAAGCCGATCCAACTGGCAGAGGCGCGCGACCTTTATCAAGCCGGTCTCAAGATCGTGTCCTGCTATCAGTACGGCAAGAAGGACACCGCCGACTGGCTCGGCGGGCAGAACGCCGGTGTGGTCCACGCGAAACGCGGATGGGAGCTGCACGTCGCCGCCGGCGGCCCCCAGGGCGCGCCGATCTATGCATCGATCGATGACAATCCGACCTACGAGCAGTACAAACAGCAGGTAGCGCCGTACCTGCGGGGCTGGGAAGCCGTGTTGGGCAAGCAGCGCGTGGGCGTCTACGCCAACTCGAAGACGATCGAGTGGGCGCTGCAGGACGGCATCGGCACCTACTTCTGGCAGCACAACTGGGGGTCGCCGGGAAAGGTCGCGCATGCGGCCGCCCACCTGCATCAGGTCGAGATCGACAGCCGGTCGATCGCAGGCGTCGGCGTGGACATCAACCACATCCTTAAGCCCCATTTTGGGCAGTGGGACTAAACCTTACCGATCAGTAAGTACCTTCAGCAAACTTTCTTCGGTGGCCGACGGCGCCGAGAAGACAGATCACACCCGGGTGTCTCGTCTGAGCGCGGCGATGCCGCTGGTGAGACGCGTCGCAAAATTCTTTATAACGATTTGATAACAAAACTGCCTTGATCAGGGCACTTCTGCCTACTCGACCGTAACCACCTTCATGCAGGACGTTTGTCCCGAATGCCTTCGGCAGGTGTCGAACCGCACGTTATCCAACGGCTGGTTACCCGAGCGTAGACCCGTCAGTAACCATTTCGGGCGCGAAATCAAGCGCCCTTCTTATGACACTCTTAGTACGGCTGGAGTGCACGGAAGGCGGTTCGGCGGGGTCACGAAAAACCTCGGAAGACCTCAGGGCCGCCCGACCGGACCAGTCGGATTCGACGCCGAATCGCGTGGCGCCGCGGCAGGAAGCCGGGAGCCATCGGAGCTTCTGAGACGACAGCCGACGACGAGCATGACGCGGACAGAGGGAGATAACAAGACGTGACGATCAACGAGCAGCACCGGGTGACCACCGACCGCACCGCGGGAGCGACCCATGCCGGTAATGAGGCCCTCGTCGATCGACTGAACTCCGGTGAGCCCTACGCCGTGGCCTTCGGTGGCCAGGGCGGCTCGTGGCTGGAGAACCTCGAGGAGTTGGTCAGCTCGGCCGGCATCGAGTCAGAGCTCAGCGAGGTGGTCGGGGAGGCCGCGCTTCTCCTCGAGCCCGTGGCACGCGAACTGGTCGTGGTGCGCCCGATCGGTTTCGAGCCGCTGCAGTGGGTGCGTGCGCTGGCCGCCGACGAGCCGCTGCCCGCGACCAAGCAACTCATCACCGCGGCCATCTCCGGACCGGGCATCCTGCTGGCGCAGATGGCCGCGATCCGCGCCGCCGTCCGCCAGGGCCTCGATCTGCACGGCGCCCCGCCGGTCGCGATGGCCGGGCATTCGCAGGGGATCATGGCCTGCGAATCCTTGCGGTCGCGAGGCGCCAACGACGCCGAACTTCTGGCGCTGCTGCAGCTGATCGGCGCGGCCGGGTCGCTGGTGTCCCGTCGGCGCGGCATGGTGGGGCGCGGCGACAAGTCGCCGATGGTGTCGGTGACCAACGTCGATCCGGACCGCATCGCCGAGCTGCTCGAAGAGTTCTCCCAAGATGTGCGCACAGTGCTGCCGCCGGTTCTGTCGATCCGCAACGGCAGGCGTTCGGTCGTCATCACCGGCACCCCCGAGCAGCTCGGGCGGTTCGAGCTCTACTGCTCCAAGATCACCGAGAAGGAAGAAGCCGAGCGCAAGAACAAGGTTCGCGGTGGCGCGATCTTCAGCCCGGTCTTCCACGGCGTGCAGGTCGAGGTCGGCTTCCATACGCCGCGGCTGGCAGACGGCGTCGAGGTGGTCGACGGCTGGGCCGCCCAGTGCGGCATCGACCCCGATCTCGCCCACGAGATGACCGAGGCGATCTTCGTGCGCCCGATCGACTGGGTCGCCGAGGTGGAGCGGCTGCACGAGGCGGGCGCGAAGTGGATCGTCGACCTCGGCCCCAGCGACACCGTGACGCGGTTGACCGCCCCGATCATCCGGGGACTGGGCGTGGGCATCGTGCCTGCGGCCACCCGGGTGGGACAGCGCAACCTGTTCACGATCGGGGCCGAACCCGAGGTCCCGCCGGCGTGGTCGAGCTACGCGCCGACGACCGTGGCGCTGCCCGACGGTTCGGTGAAGCTGTCGACGAAGTTCACCCGCCTCACCGGGCGTTCGCCGATTCTGCTTGCGGGCATGACCCCCACGACCGTCGACGCCAAGATCGTCGCGGCCGCAGCCAATGCCGGGCACTGGGCCGAACTCGCCGGCGGCGGGCAGGTCACCGAGGAGATCTTCGAAGACCGCATCGCCGAGCTCACCACGTTGCTCGAGCCGGGCCGCGCCGTCCAGTTCAACTCGCTGTTCCTCGACCCCTACCTGTGGAAGCTGCAGCTGGGCGGCAAGCGCCTGGTACAGCGGGCCCGCCAGTCGGGTGCGCCCATCGACGGTGTCGTTGTCTCGGCGGGCATTCCCGAGCTGGAGGAAGCCGTCGAGCTCATCGACGAGCTGAACACCGTCGGCATCAAGCACGTGGTGTTCAAGCCCGGCACGGTCGACCAGATCAAGTCGGTCATCAAGATCGCCGCCGAGGTGCCGAGCAAGGACGTCATCGTGCACATCGAGGGAGGTCGCGCCGGTGGCCACCACTCGTGGGAAGACCTCGACGACCTGCTCCTGAGTACTTACGGCGAGCTGCGCAAGCTGTCGAACATCACCGTCTGCGTCGGGGGCGGGATCGGCACCCCGGAGCGCGCGGCCGAGTACCTGTCCGGACGCTGGGCCACCGAATACGGTTTCCCGGCCATGCCGGTCGACGGCATCCTCGTCGGCACCGCGGCGATGGCGACCCTGGAGGCCACCACGTCTGCGGCCGTCAAGCAGATGCTGGTCGAGACCACCGGGACCGACCACTGGATCAGCGCCGGAAAAGCCCAGGGCGGCATGGCTTCCAGCCGCAGCCAGCTCGGTGCGGACATCCACGAGATCGACAACGCCGCCTCGCGGTGCGGCCGGCTACTCGACGAGGTCGCCGGTGACGCCGAAGCGGTGGCCGAGCGGCGCGACGAGATCATCGCGGCGATGGCCACCACCTGCAAGCCGTACTTCGGCGACATCGGGGAGATGACCTACCTGCAGTGGCTGCAGCGCTACGTCGAGTTGGCCATCGGCGACGACGACAGCACCGCCGACACCAAACTGCCCGGAAGTCCCTGGCTGGCCGACACCTGGCGCGAGCGGTTCTCCGATATGTTGCACCGTGCCGAAGCCCGCCTGCACCCGCAGGACTCGGGCCCGATCCCGACGCTGTTCAATGACGATGCGCTGCTGGATGATCCGGCCCGCGCGATCGAGATCCTGGTGGCGCGTTACCCGGAGGCCGAAGCCCTGCGCCTGCATCCGGCCGACGTGCCGTGGTTCGTCACGCTGTGCAAGAAGCCGGGTAAGCCGGTCAACTTCGTCCCGGTGATCGACAAGGACGTGCGGCGGTGGTGGCGCAGCGACTCGTTGTGGCAGGCCCACGACGCCCGTTACACCGCCGACCAGGTGTGCATCATCCCCGGTACCCAGGCCGTCGCAGGAATCACCCGCGTCGACGAGCCGGTCGGTGAACTGCTCGACCGCTTCGAGCAGGCCGCCATCGACGAGGCGGTGGCCGTCAACGGGCAACCCGTGCCGGTGGTGTCGCGCCGGCAGGCACGCGCCGACGTCACCGGTCCGCTTGCGGTGGTGCTGGATTCGCCCGACGTGTTGTGGGCCGGCCGCGTCGCGATCAACCCGGTGCATCGGATCGGCGCTCCCGACGAGTGGCAGGCCAACGAGAATCGCAACGCAACGCATCCGTCCACTGGTGCCCGCCTCGAGCTCAGCGGTGAGCGCGTGACGCTGAGCGTCCCGCTCTCCGACATCTGGATCGACATCCCGTTCACGCTGCCCTCATGCACCGTAAACGGCGGCATGCCGGTCGTCACCGTCGAAGATGCCTCGGCGGCAATGCGTTCCGTGCTCGCCATCGCCGCCGGTGTGGACGGACCCGACGCCCTGCCCCCGGTGCACGACAACACCGCGACGGTGACCGCGGACTGGGATCCCGAACGGGTCGCCGACCACACCGGGGTCACCGCCACATTCGGCGCACCGCTGGCGCCCGGCCTGACCCTGGTGCCCGACGCGCTCGTCGGCTACTGCTGGCCCGCGGTGTTCGCGGCGATCGGCTCGGCGATCACCGACGACGGTTTCCCCGTCGTCGAGGGCCTGCTGAGCCTGGTCCACCTCGACCACGCGGCGCATCTCCTAACGCAGATGCCTAAGGACCGGACCGAATTGACCATCACCGCAACGGCTTCGGCGGCCAGCGACACCGAATACGGCCGCGTCGTACCCGTGTCGGTGCAGATCCGTGATGCAGAGGGCACGCTGCTGGCCGAGCTCGAGGAACGGTTCGCGATCCGCGGACGCACCGGCGCCGCCGAACTGGGCGACCCGCCGCGCGCCGGCGGTGTGATCACCGACAATGCGACCGACACCCAGCGTCGTCGCCGTCGTGACGTCACGGTCACCGCACCGTCGGACATGAGCGCGTTCGCCGTCGTGTCGGGGGATCACAACCCCATTCACACCGACCGCGCCGCCGCCCTGCTCGCGGGGCTCAAATCGCCCATCGTGCACGGCATGTGGCTGTCGGCCGCCGCCCAGCACGTCGTGGCCGCGACCGACGGCAGGCCCGCCCCGCCGGCGAGGGTGGTCGGCTGGACGTCGCGGTTCCTCGGCATGGTGCTGCCGGGTGACGACATCGAATTCCGCGTCGACCGCGTCGGAATCGACCGCGGTGCCGAGATTCTCGAGATCAGCGCCAAGGTCGCCGGTGAGCTCGTGATGTCGGCGACCGCGCAGCTGGCCGCGCCGAAGACCGTCTACGCCTTCCCCGGCCAGGGTATCCAGCACAAGGGCATGGGCATGGAGGTGCGGGCCCGGTCGAAGGCGGCCCGCAAGGTGTGGGACAGCGCCGACAAGTTCACCCGCGAGACGCTGGGCTTCTCGGTGCTGCACGTGGTGCGTGACAACCCGACCAGCCTGATCGCCAGCGGTGTGCACTACCACCATCCCGACGGTGTGCTGTTCCTGACGCAGTTCACCCAGGTTGCGATGGCGACCGTGGCGGCCGCTCAGGTCGCCGAGATGCGGGAGCAGGGCGCGTTCGTCGAGGGCGCGATCGCCTGCGGTCACTCCGTCGGCGAGTACACCGCGCTCGCGTGTGTCAGCGGCGTCTACGAGCTCGAGGCGCTGCTCGAGGTGGTGTTCCACCGCGGCAGCAAGATGCACGACATCGTGCCGCGCGACCACCTCGGCCGGTCGAACTACCGGCTGGCCGCGATCCGGCCGTCGCAGATCGACCTGGACGACGCCGACGTCAAGGCGTTCGTCGCCGAGATCTCCGAGCGCACCGGCGAGTTCTTGGAGATCGTGAACTTCAACCTGCGCGGTTCGCAGTACGCGATCGCCGGCACGGTGCGCGGCCTCGAGGCGCTGGAGGAGGAGGTCGAGCGGCGTCGCGAGATCAGCGGCGGCAAGCGTTCGTTCATCCTGGTGCCCGGTATCGACGTGCCGTTCCACTCCTCGGTGCTGCGGGTCGGCGTCGCCGACTTCCGCCGCTCCCTGGAGCGGGTGATGCCGCGCGATCAGGATCCGGATCTGATCGTCGGCAAGTACATCCCGAACCTGGTGCCGCGGCCCTTCACGCTCGATCGCGACTTCATTCAGGAGATCCGGGATCTGGTGCCGGCCGAGCCGCTCGACGAGATTCTCGCCGACTACGACACGTGGCGAAACGAGAAGCCGCGCGAGCTGTGCCGCAAGATCGTCATCGAACTGCTGGCATGGCAGTTCGCCAGCCCGGTGCGCTGGATCGAGACCCAGGATCTGCTGTTCATCGAGGAGGCCGCGGGCGGTCTGGGGATCGAGCGTTTCGTCGAGATCGGCGTGAAGTCCGCGCCGACGGTCGCGGGACTGGCCGCCAACACATTGAAGCTGCCCGAATATTCGCACAGCACAACCGAAGTGCTGAACTCGGAACGGGATGCGGCGGTGCTGTTCGCCACCGACACCGATCCCGAGCCCGAACTCGAGGACGCACCGGCACCCGCGGCCGAGGCCGCCGCACCCGTCGAGGCGGCCGCACCGGCCGCCCCGGCGCCGGCGCCGGCAGCACCCGCCGGTGGGCCCCGTCCGGACGACCTGACCTTCGATGCCGCCGACGCCACCATGGCGCTGATCGCGCTGTCGGCCAAGATGCGCATCGACCAGATCGAGCCGCTGGACTCCATCGAGTCGATCACCGACGGTGCGTCGTCGCGGCGTAACCAGCTGCTGGTCGACCTCGGCTCCGAGCTCAATCTCGGTGCGATCGACGGGGCGGGCGAAGCCGACCTGGCCGCGTTGAAGGGACAGGTCACCAAGCTGGCCAGGACCTACAAGCCGTTCGGTCCCGTGCTGTCCGACGCGGTCAACGACCAGCTGCGCACGGTCTTCGGGCCGTCCGGTAAGCGTCCGGCCTACATCGGCGAGCGGGTCACCAAGACCTGGGAGCTGGGCCCGGGCTGGATCAAGCACGTGACCGTCGAGGTGGCGCTGGGGACCCGCGAAGGGACCAGCGTGCGCGGTGGCGAGCTGGGCGGCCTGCACGAGGGTGCGCTGGCCGACGCGGGGACCGTCGACAAGGTCATCGACAGCGCGGTCGCCTCGGTGGCGGCCCGCCGCGGTGTGGCGGTGTCGCTGCCGTCGGCCGCGGGAAGCAGTGGGGGCGTGGTGGACTCCGCCGCGCTGACCGAGTTCGCCGAACGGGTCACCGGCCGCGACGGTGTGCTGGCTTCGGCGGCGCGGATGATCCTGGGTCAGCTCGGACTCGACACCCCCGTCCCGGTGCCGGAGGCCACCGACGCCGAGCTCATCGATCTGGTCACCGCCGAACTGGGTTCGGACTGGCCGCGTCTGGTGGCGCCGGTGTTCGACGGCCGCAAGGCGGTGCTCTTCGACGACCGCTGGGCCAGCGCCCGCGAGGATCTGGCCCGGTTGTGGTTGTCCGACGAGGACGAGATCGACAGGGACTGGCAGCGACTCTCGGAACGCTTCGAGGGCGCCGGCCACGTGGTCGGAACGCAGGCCACCTGGTGGCAGGGCAAGGCGCTGGCGGCGGGTCGCAACATCCACGCCTCGCTGTACGGTCGCGCGGCCGCGGGTGCCGAGAATCCGGGCACCGGCCGCTACCACGACGAGGTCGCCGTCGTCACGGGCGCGTCCAAGGGCTCGATCGCCGCGTCGGTGGTCGCACAGTTGCTCGACGGCGGTGCCACCGTCGTCGCGACCACGTCCAAACTGGACGACGACCGGCTGGCGTTCTACCGCACCCTCTACCGCGACCACGCCCGCTGGAACGCCAAGTTGTGGGTGGTGCCAGCCAACATGGCCTCCTACACCGACATCGACGCGCTGGTTCAGTGGGTCGGCACCGAGCAGACCGAAAGCCTTGGGCCGCAGTCGATCCACATCAAGGATGCTCAGACGCCGACGCTGCTGTTCCCGTTCGCCGCGCCGCGGGTGGCGGGCGACCTGTCCGATGCCGGGTCGCGCGCCGAGATGGAGATGAAGGTGCTGTTGTGGGCCGTGCAGCGGCTGATCGCCGGCCTGTCCCACATCGGCGCCGAGCGCGACATCGCCGCACGCTTGCACGTCGTGCTGCCCGGTTCACCGAACCGCGGCATGTTCGGTGGCGACGGCGCCTACGGCGAGGCGAAGTCCTCGCTCGACGCGCTGGTCTCGCGGTGGAAGGCCGAATCGTCGTGGGCGCAGCGGGTCTCGCTTGCGCACGCGCTGATCGGCTGGACCAAGGGCACGGGCCTGATGGGCCACAACGACGCGATCGTCGGTGCGGTCGAAGAGGCCGGTGTGCGCACGTTCACCACCGACGAGATGGCGAGCATGCTGCTCGGGTTGTGCGACATCGAGGCCAAGGTCGCCGCGGCGCGTGAGCCGCTGCAGGCGGACTTCACCGGCGGGCTGGCCGATGTCGACATCGACATGGCCGAGCTGGCCGCCAAGGCCCGCGAAGAGATGGTGACCGAAAGCCACACCGAGGAAACCGATCCCGAGGGCACCGTGCGTGCCCTGCCGTCGCCGCCACGCGGTTACAAGTCCGCGCCGGCGCCCGACTGGGCCGACCTCGACATCGATCCCGCCGACTTGGTGGTGATCGTCGGCGGCGCCGAACTCGGGCCGTACGGTTCCTCGCGCACCCGTTTCGAGATGGAGGTCGAGAACGAGTTGTCGGCCGCCGGCGTTCTCGAGCTGGCGTGGACGACCGGACTGGTCAAGTGGGAGGACGATCCCACACCGGGCTGGTACGACACCGAAACCGGTGAGCTGGTCGACGAGGGCGAGTTGGTGGAGCGTTACCACGACGCCGTGGTCGATCGGGTCGGCATCCGCGAATGGGTCGACGACGGAGCGATCGACCCGGATCACGCGTCGCCGCTTCTGGTTTCGGTCTTCCTCGACAAGGACTTCACCTTCGTCGTGTCGTCGGAGGCCGAGGCCCGCGGATTCCTGACGTTCGATCCGGAGCACACCGTGATCGCCCCGGTGCCCGACAGCGGCGACTGGCAGGTGACCCGAAAGGCGGGCACCGAGGTTCGGGTTCCGCGCAAGGTCAAGCTGTCCCGCACCGTCGGCGCGCAGATCCCGACCGGATTCGACCCGATGGTGTACGGCGTCAGCCAGGAGATGATGAACTCCATTGACCGGCTGGCGATCTGGAACCTCGTCACCACGGTAGACGCGTTCCTGTCGGCGGGCTTCAGCCCGAGCGAGCTGATGCGCTGGGTGCATCCGAGCCTGGTGGCCAGCACGCAGGGCACCGGCATGGGCGGTATGACGTCGATGCAGACCATGTATCACGGCAACCTGTTGGGCCGTAACAAGCCGAACGACATCCTGCAGGAGGTCCTGCCCAACGTCATCGCCGGACACGTCGTGCAGAGCTATGTCGGCAGCTACGGGGCGATGATCCACCCGGTCGGTGCCTGCGCGACGGCGGCCATCTCGGTCGAGGAGGGCGTCGACAAGATCAAGCTGGGCAAGGCCGAGTTCGTGGTCGCGGGCGGATACGACGACACGACCCTCGAGGCGGTCATCGGGTTCGGCGACATGGCCGCGACCGCGGACACCGCGATGATGCGGGCGCGTGGCATCAGCGACTCGAAGTTCTCCCGCGCCAACGATCGTCGCCGGCTCGGCTTCGTCGAGGGGCAGGGCGGTGGGACCATCCTGCTGGCCCGCGGTGATCTCGCGCTCAAGATGGGGTTGCCCGTGCTGGCCGTGGTGGGTTACGTGTCGTCGTTCGCCGACGGTGTGCACACCTCGATCCCGGCGCCCGGCCTCGGTGCACTGGCCGCCGGCCGCGGCGGTCGCAAGTCGCAGCTGGCGAATTCGCTGGCCGAGCTCGGCGTCGGACCCGACGACATCGCGGTGGTGTCCAAACATGACACGTCGACGTTGGCCAACGATCCCAACGAGACCGAGCTGCACGAGCGGCTCGCCGACGCGCTAGGCCGCTCCGAGGGCGCACCGCTGTTCGTGGTGTCGCAGAAGAGCCTGACCGGTCACTCCAAGGGTGGCGCGGCAGCGTTCCAGATGATGGGGCTGTGCCAGATCCTGCGCGACGGCGTCATTCCGCCCAACCGCAGCCTGGACTGTGTCGACGACGAACTCGCCGGCTCCGCGCACATGGTGTGGCTGCGGGAGACCCTGCACTTCGGCGGCTCGTTCCCGCTCAAGGCGGGGCTGATCACCAGCCTGGGCTTCGGCCACGTGTCCGGTCTGATCGCGCTGGTGCACCCGCAGGCCTTCCTGGCCGCGCTGAGCCCCGAGCAGCGGGCGGACTACCAGCAGCGTGCGGATGCCCGGGTGCTGGCCGGCCAACACCGGCTCGCATCGGCGATCGCCGGCGGCAAGTCGCTGTACGAGAGGCCGGCCGATCGCCGGTTCGGCCACGACGCACCCGAGAAGCGGCAGGAAGCCGACATGCTTCTCGATCCGGCATCGCGGCTCGGCGACGACGACGTGTACGTGCCCGGCGGAAGCGGGCGATGAGCGCTTGCCCGACGAGTGAAGGGCATGAGATAGCGTTCGGCCCATGGCGATAGTCGGCGTGGGGATCGATCTGGTCTCCATTCCCGAGTTCGCCGAGCAGGTCGACCAGCCCGGGACGGTCTTCGCAGAGACGTTCACCCCCGGTGAGCGGCGCGACGCCGCCGACAAGAGTTCGTCGGCGGCGCGGCATCTGGCCGCGCGCTGGGCGGCCAAGGAGGCCGTCATCAAGGCGTGGTCGGGGTCGCGGTTCTCCAAGCGGCCGGTGCTGCCCGAGGGTATCCACCGCGACATCGAGGTCATCACCGACATGTGGGGCCGCCCGAAGGTGCGATTGTCCGGCGCGATCGCCGAGCACTTGAAGAACGTGACGATCCACTTGTCGTTGACCCACGAGGCCGACACCGCCGCCGCGGTCGCCATCCTCGAGGAGCGCTGACCCCCACTGCCGCGAGCGGCCGTGTTCCCCTCGCAAGCGGTGGGCCCAGCACGCCGACACGCCGCGCTTTGCTGGCAGTTTGCGGTCGCTCGCGGTGGATGACTGACCAGCTAGTGTCGTCGCCATGAGCGATCTGGTGCAGCGGGTGCATGAGGTGTTGCCGCAGGTTCGGCGCGATCTGGAAGACCTGGTGCGCATCGAGTCGGTGTGGGCGGACCCGGCGCGGCGCGGCGAGGTGCAGCGTAGCGCCGACGCGGTGGCGAAGCTGTTGACCGACGCCGGTTTCGGTGATGTGCAGATCGTCAGCGAGGGCGGCGCGCCGGCCGTCATCGCGCGCCATCCCGCACCGCCCGGTGCGCCGACGGTGCTGCTGTACGCCCATCACGACGTACAACCCGAAGGCGATCCGGCGCAGTGGCTTTCGCCGCCATTCGAACCGACCGAGCGCGACGGGCGCCTCTACGGTCGGGGCACCGCCGACGACAAGGCCGGCATCGCAACGCATCTGGCCGCTTTCCGGGCCCACGGCGGCAATCCGCCCGTCGGAGTCACCGTGTTCGTCGAGGGGGAGGAGGAGTCGGGGTCCCCGTCACTGTCGCGGCTGCTGGCCGCACACCGCGACACCCTGGCTTCGGATGTGATCGTCATCGCCGACTCCGACAACTGGAGCACCGAGGTGCCATCGCTGACGGTGTCGCTGCGCGGGCTCGTCGACTGCGTCGTCGAGGTGGCCACGCTCGACCACGGCCTGCACTCCGGGCTGTGGGGCGGCGTCGTGCCCGACGCCGTCAGCGTGCTGGTGCGGCTGCTGGCCAGCCTGCACGACGACGACGGCAACGTCGCGGTGGCCGGCCTGCACGAAGGTGTGGCCGCCGACGTGGACTTTCCGCCCGAACGTGTCCGCGAGGAGACCGGCCTGCTGCCGGGTGTGTCCGAAATCGGTTCGGGCTCAGTGCCGCAACGGTTGTGGGCGAAACCGGCGATCACCGTCATCGGCATCGACACGACGCCCATCGACAAGTCGTCCAACACCTTGATCCCTCGCGCCCGGGCCAAGGTCAGCATGCGCATCGCGCCCGGGGCCGACGTCGAACAGCACATGACGGCGTTGACGCGCCACCTCGAACAGCACGCCCCGTGGGGTGCGCAGGTGACGGTCACGCCGGGTGACCACGGGCAGCCCTACGCGATCGACGCCAGTGGGCCGGTCTACGACGCTGCCCGCGCGGCCTTCACCGAGGCCTGGGGCGCCGAGCCCGTCCACACCGGTGTCGGCGGTTCGATCCCGTTCATCGCCGAGTTCGCCGCGGCGTTCCCGTCGGCCAAGATCTTGGTGACCGGTGTGGAAGACCCTGAGACACAAGCGCACAGCGTCAACGAGAGCCTGCACCTCGGCGTGCTGGAACGCGCGGCCGTGTCCGAGGCCCTGCTGTTGGCCCGGTTGGGTGAGAACAGCTCAGACGGACAGGTCGCGTCGTAACTTGGCGACGTGTCCGGTGGCGCGGACGTTGTACTGCGCCTCGGCGATCCTGCCCTTCTCGTCGACGACGAACGTCGACCGGATGACACCCTGAACGGTCTTGCCGTACATCGTCTTTTCCCCGAACGCGCCCCATGCGGTGAGCACTTCGCGGTCCGGGTCCGACAGCAGCGGAAAGGTCAGCTTCTCCTTGTCGCGGAACTTGGCCAGCTTCTCGGGCTTGTCCGGTGAGATGCCGATGACGTCGAGGCCGGCGTCGTTGAGTTCATGGAGGTTGTCGCGGAAGTCGCAGGCCTGTTTGGTGCAGCCCGGGGTCGAGGCCGCCGGATAGAAGTACACGATGACCTTGCGGCCCTTGAAGTCGGAGAGCTTCACAATGTTGCCGTCGGCGTCGGGCAGGCTGAACGCAGGGGCTTTGTCGCCGACCTCGAGTCGCGGAGTCTGTGGCACGCGCGGGCATCCCTTCTGTCGACCGGTGCGCTACAGCGAGCGCGGGCTGCTCTAGGGTAGATCGGCAGGCTCTATCGCAGGGCACCGACTTGGACGGCTTGGAGGCGCACGTGGCAGATCGCGATCCCGAGACCATCAAGCGGGACATCGATCAAGCTCGGGACCAACTCGCGGCGACGGTGGACACCCTCGCCGAACGTGCCAACCCCAGCCGGTTGCTCGATGACGCGAAGTCGGCGGCAATCCGATTTGTGACGAAACCCGCAGTGGCGGTGTCGCTTGCCGGCGTCGGAGTCGTGGCGTTCGTGCTCGTCGTGCGCCGGATTCGGCAGGGCTGAGCGAGCGCTCTCAGCGCCGTCGCGTCGAGCGGAACAGGTCGGAGAACGAGAAGCCAGGGGGATTGGCAACCCGGCCGAGCCGGTTGCAGCTGTAGACCGCGACCGGAATTTGGGCAGTGACTTCGGCGGATGCGCCTGCACCCGCTCCGTCTGCCGCAAATGAACCGCTTGGCTGGGCCATCAGCTAAGTCCCTTTATCCTTCCGGCTTTTTGCTGTTCTTGCGCTTCTCGTAGATCAGCTAACGGGACTGTAGCAGACCATCCGCTCTTATCGCAGCTTGAACCGTAGAAATCTCAGCAGAAGAGCGTCACCGCAACGGCGCGTAGGGTGAGATCTTGATCTCCATAAGGTGCCTTATGTAGTCCACAGCACACTTTTCAGGCCGGGCAGCAAATTCGTGGCCGACATCGCGTGACGGAAATCTAGCGGCGTTCGCCGCGGACGAACGACGCCCGCAAGACGCCGCGAAAAGAACGCGACCGTGACGCACTGTCACGGTCGCACTCGAATCGGAACTGGTGCGCCGTCAGGGTTTCGAACCCCGGACCCGCTGATTAAGAGTCAGCTGCTCTACCAACTGAGCTAACGGCGCGCGGGTGCGACAATAACAGGACTTGCTGCGCAGGACGAAATCTCCGCCTCAGCGTTCGCTTCGACGACGTCCGCGTCGCAACCCGGACTCGATTTTGCCCTTAGACTCGTTGCCAAGAATCATCGATCCGTAGTCCCTGGTTGTGAGGTGGAGTAAGCAATGTGGCGAGTCCGTTCAGTGGCCCGTCCGCGTCGACGTGCATGGTTGGTGACCGCTGCGCTGATCCCCGTGCTGGCGCTCGGGTTGTCCGCATGTGGCGGTAACTCCGCGCCACCGCAACCGCAGGTCATCAACGACAAGGGCACCCCGTTCGGCGACCTGCTCGTGCCCAAGCTGACGGCCTCTGTGACCGACGGCGCGGTGGGCGTGAGTGTGGACTCGCCGGTGACCGTCAGCGCGGAGGACGGTGTGCTCGAAGCGGTCACCATGGTGAACGAGTCCGGCAAGTCGGTCGCGGGTGCCCTGAGTCCGGACGGGCTGAAGTGGTCGACCACCGAACCGCTCGGCTACAACAAGCGCTACACGCTCACCGCCGAATCGCTCGGCCTCGGCGGCGTCACCACCAGGCGGATGTCCTTCGAGACCCACTCGCCCGAGAACCTGACCATGCCGTACGTGCTGCCTAACAACGGTGAGGTGGTCGGCGTCGGACAACCGGTCGCCGTCCGGTTCGACGAGAACATCACCAACCGGGTGGCCGCGCAGAAGGCCATCAAGATCAAGACCGATCCGCCGGTCGAGGGCGCCTTCTACTGGCTGAACAACCAGGAGGTGCGGTGGCGGCCCCAGAACTACTGGAAGCCCGGCACGAAGGTCGACGTCGCGGTGAACACCTACGGCGTCGACCTGGGAGACGGCCTCTTCGGCCAGGAGAACGTCAGCACGAGCTTCACCATCGGCGATGAGGTCATCACCACCGTCGACGACAGCACGAAGACGCTGACGGTCAAGCGCAACGGCGAGGTGGTCAAGACCATGCCGGTGTCGATGGGCAAGAACAGCACACCCACCAACAACGGTGTGTACATCGTCGGTGACCGGCGTTCGCACATGGTGATGGACTCGTCGACCTACGGTGTTCCGGTCAACTCCGCCAACGGGTATCGCACCGAGGTGGATTGGGCCACCCAGATCTCCTACAGCGGCATCTACGTCCATGCCGCGCCGTGGTCGGTGGGCAGCCAGGGCTACAGCAACGTCAGCCACGGGTGCATCAACGTGAGCACGAGTAACGGGCGGTGGTTCCACGACAACTCCAAGCGCGGGGACGTCGTCGAGATCGTCAACACGGTGGGCTCGACACTGCCGGGCACCGACGGCCTCGGTGACTGGAACATCCCGTGGGACCAGTGGAAGGCCGGCAACGCCAACCTCTGATGTGACGCGGCTGACGGGCTCACGGCGCTTCAGCGCCGAAAGCCCCTCAGCACCGAATGTGGACCCGGGCGGAATGCGCCCAAATCGCCATGAGTGGCACCGATGGGCTCCATGGCCCTGCCGAACGGGCCGAAAAAAGGGTCAGGGAGCGAAGATTCGCTCCCTGACCCAGTCGGGGTGGCTGACGGGACTCGAACCCGCGACAGCCAGGATCACAACCTGGTGCTCTACCAACTGAACTACAGCCACCATCGCCGCGAACCCTGGTGGGCAGAGCGGCGACGTCGATACTAACCGCTTGAACGCTCGGCGGCCGAATCGATGTCCTTCGCGTTGCCGTTCGGCGGGCCCAATTCCTCGGCGACGGCCGCGATATCGCTGGTCGACGGTCCGGGTGGGGTCACGAACGCGGTGCGGCGGTAGTACTGCAGCTCACGGATCGATTCGTGGATGTCGGCGAGCGCCCGGTGCGCGAGACCCTTCTCGGGTTGGCCGAAGTAGATGCGCGGATACCAGCGCCTGCACAACTCCTTGATCGAGCTCACATCGATCATCCGGTAGTGCAGGTAGTCGTCGAGCTTGGGCATGTCGCGGGCGATGAAGCCGCGGTCGGTGGCGATCGAGTTGCCGGCCAACGGGGCCGTCTTGGCCTGTTTGACGTGGGTGCGGATGTAGTCGAGGACCAGCTCCTCGGCCTCGGCCACGGTGACGGTGGACGCGCGCACCTCGTCGATCAGCCCCGATTTGGTGTGCATGTCGGTGACCACCGGGATCATCGACGCCAACGCTTCGTCGTCGGTGTGGATGACGACGTCGATGCCGTCTCCGAGGACGTTGAGGTCCGCGTCTGTCACCAGTACCGCGATCTCGATGAGTCGGTCCGTCTTGAGATCCAGCCCGGTCATCTCGCAGTCGATCCACACCAGTTCGTCACGCACGACGATCACAGTAAGCCTTGCGGCTGCATGCGGCCCGTTGCACCCGTCCGTCGGGTACGTCGCGGGCGTTAAGGTGCCAGCCATGGCCAGTGAGTCCACGTCCACCCCGGCACAGCAGATCGCAGCGGGTTACGCCGCCGAGGGGGCCGCTCTGGAGCTCGGCGCGGTCGTCGTCGACGGGGTGTGCGACCCCACCGCCCTGGTGCGGATTCCGCTGGCCACCGTTAACCGCCACGGGCTGGTAGCCGGCGCCACCGGCACCGGCAAGACGAAATCTCTTCAGGTGCTGGCCGAACAGCTCTCGGCGGCGGGCGTGCCATGCGTGATGGCCGACGTCAAGGGGGACCTCTCGGGGCTGTCGCGGCCCGCCGAGCCCAACGACAACCTCACCGCCCGTGCCGCCGACACCGGCGACGACTGGGCGCCGACGGCCTATCCGGTCGAGTTCCTGTCGCTGGGCACCGCGGGAATCGGGGTGCCGGTGCGGGCGACGATCTCCAGCTTCGGGCCGATCCTGCTGTCCAAGGTGCTCGGGCTGAACGCCACGCAGGAGTCGACGCTGGGCCTGATCTTCCACTGGGCCGACCAGCAGGGGCTCTCGCTGCTCGATCTCAAGGACCTGCGCGCGGTGATCCAGTACCTCACCAGCGACGAGGGCAAGCCCGAGCTCAAGGCGCTCGGCGCGGTGTCCACCACGACCGCAGGGGTGATCCTGCGGGCGCTGATCAATCTCGAGGCCGACGGCGGCGACACGTTCTTCGGCGAGCCCGAACTCGAGCCCGAGGACCTGCTGCGGGTCGACGAGCAGGGCCGCGGCGTCATCACGCTGTTCGAGATCGGCAGCCAGGCCGCACGTCCGGTGATGTTCTCCACCTTCCTGATGTGGGTGCTCGCCGATCTGTTCGCGACGCTTCCGGAGGTCGGCGACCTGGACAAGCCGAAGCTGGTGTTCTTCTTCGACGAGGCCCATTTGTTGTTCGCCGACGCGTCCAAGGCCTTCCTCGAACAGGTCGAGCAGACCGTGAAGCTGATCCGTTCCAAAGGAGTCGGCGTGTTCTTCTGCACGCAACTGCCGACCGATGTGCCCAACGACGTGCTTTCCCAACTGGGTGCCCGTATTCAGCACGCGCTGCGCGCGTTCACCCCCGACGACGACAAGGCGTTGGCCAAGACGGTGCGAACGTACCCGAAAACCGATGTGTACGACCTGAAGTCGGCCTTGACGTCGCTCGGTACCGGCGAGGCGGTGGTCACCGTGTTGTCGGAGAAGGGCGCTCCGACCCCGGTGGCGTGGACCCGGATGCGAGCCCCGCGCTCGCTGATGGACACCATCGGTCCCGAAGCGATTTCCGCCGCCGCGAAATCCAGTGCGCTGCAGGCGGAATACGGCCAGACCATCGACCGCGAGTCGGCCTACGAGCGGCTCAACGCGAAACTGGCCCCGCCACCCGAGCCCGATGCCGCGCCGCAGTACGACGAGGCACTGCCGCCTCCGCTGCCTCCGACCGGCGACGTGAGCGCACGCGACTCCGTCGAGCCCTCGATGGTGGAGAAGGTGGTGAGCAGCCCGGCGTTCAAGAGCGCGATGCGTTCGGCGGGCACGGTGATCGGCCGCGAGATCACCCGCAGCATCTTCGGCACCGGCCGCAGGCGCAGCCGGCGTCGCCGCTGATTTCGGTTCGCGAAACTGTATTCCAGCAGCTTTCGCTGACGGAATACAGTTTCGCGGAGTAATGCGGGAACGAGCCTTAGCCGCCGCCGAGCTTTTTGTACACGGCGCCGACGATCGGCGTCACGATCGCGCGCGGCGTGTACCCCGCCGCAACCGACATCGCCTTCGACGTCACCCCGGGGACGACGCGCATCTTGTTGCGCTCCAACGCATCCAACGACTGCCTGGCGGTGTACTGCGTCGAAATCCACAGAAAGTCCGGAATCAGCTTCTCCACCAAGGACTGCTCGTCGGGGTTCGGCAGCGCTTCGCGCACGGGGCCGGGCGCCAGCAACGTCACGTGCACCCCGTCCTTCTTGAGCTCACCGCGCAGCGACTCGCTGAACGTGTTGACGAACGCCTTGCTCGCGGCATAGGTCGCGTTGTTGGGGATCGGCGAATTGCCCGCTGCCGAGCCCGAAATGAGGATCCCGCCGGCCTTGCGCTGCACCATCCCCGGCACGACCGCGAGCACGAGATCGTGCACACCCAACACGTTGAGCTGAACCTGCGCCTTCTCGTCCGCAGGATCCAGCGATGACACCGGACCGAACGTCGCGGTGCCCGCGTTCGCGCACAGGATCGAGATGTTGCGTGTCGCCAGCTCGTCGCACAGCTTCGTGCGCTCGCTGGGGTCGGCCAGATCGACGGGACGCACCTCCACCGTCACGCCGTACTGCTGGACGAGGCGGTCGGCCAGCGTCCGCAGCACCTCTTCGCGGCGCGCGGTGATGATCAGGTGATGTCCGCGGGCGGCGAGTTCGGTGGCCAGCGACTCGCCGATGTTCTGAGATGCGCCGGTGACTACCGCGCGGGCGTCGGCGCTGGGTGCGGGTACTGGCATGCGCCGGACTATATCGTGGGCGGACCATGAGCGACCCACCCGATTCCGGCCCGCCCGCTGCGGCGCGTCGCCAGGTCATCTCGTGGGCGCTGTGGGACTTCGGCGCGACCGGTTTGAACGCGGTGGTCGTGACCTTCGTGTTCTCGATCTACCTGACCAACACCGTCGGCGACGATCTGCCCGGCGGTGTCAGCGCCACCAGCTGGCTGGGCTGGGCGCTCGGTGCGGCCGGCGTGGTCGTCGCGCTGTTGGCGCCGGTGACGGGGGTGTGGGTCGACGCCCCGTGGCGGCGGCGCCGCGTGCTGGGCGTGCTCAGCGCGCTGGCGGTTGTCCTGATCGCCTCGATGAGTTCGGTCCGCGACGACTACCGCTACCTGGCGCTGGGTCTGGTGCTCCTGGGTTGCGCGTCGGCGTGCAACGAACTCGCCACCGTGCCCTACAACGCGATGCTGCGCCAACTGTCGACACCGCAGACCTCCGGCCAGATCTCCGGATACGGCCTGGGTTTGGGCTACCTCGGCAGTGTCACGTTGCTGTTGGTGGTGTACTTCGGGTTCATCTCCGGCGACGGCGGATTGCTCGGTCTACCGGTCGAGGACGGCGGAAACGTCAGGGCCGCCATGGTTTTCACGGCCCTCTGGTTCGGGCTCTTCGCGCTGCCGGTGCTGATCGCCGGGCCCAGTGCCAAACCCGACCCCTCAGAGCAACGGCAGACCGTCGGATTCATCGGCGGGTACCGCAAGCTGTGGGAGGACATCCGCAGCGAATGGCGGCGTGATCACAACGTGGTGTACTACCTGCTGGCCAGTGCGGTGTTCCGCGACGGCCTGACGGGGATATTCGCATTCGGGGCGGTGCTGGGCGTTCGGGTCTACGGCGTCTCCGAGGCCGATGTGCTGCTGTTCGGGGTGTGCGCCAGCACCGTCGCCGCCGCCGGCGCGATAGGCGGTGGATTTCTCGACGACCGGTTCGGCGCCAAACCCGTCATCGTCGTCTCGCTGAGCGGGATGATCGCGGTCGGCCTCACCTTGATGTCGCTCAACGGGGTACTGGCGTTCTGGATCTGCGGACTGCTGCTCTGCCTGTTCATCGGGCCCACACTGTCCGCCGCGCGCACGCTGATGCTGCGGATGTCCGCCCAGGGCAAGGAGGGCGTCGCGTTCGGCCTCTACACCACTACGGGCCGCGCTGTGTCATACCTTGCGCCCATGCTGTTCTCGGTCTTCATCGCCGTGTTCGGAACCGACCGTGCCGGGATGGGCGGGCTGGTCGTCGTCCTCGCCGCCGGCCTGATCGCGATGCTTGCCGTGCGCGTTCCGCGGCGTGCGCCGGCCTAACCGCTGGCCGTGCAGATCGTCAGGCCCGCCCCGGTGCGCCTCTGCACCACCGAGCCGTCGACTGAGATCGAACAGTTCACTTCGCGACCGACGTTGATGATGCTGATGCTCGCCGTCGCGGCCGCGGACTCGGACAACTCCACTTCCTTGCTCCAGGGAAGCATCACGTTGAACTCGGTCTGCAGCAGACCGCCGGTGTCCACGTAGGTGATGTTGATGGCGCGCCCGGAACCGCTGACGACGTAGACGACGCTCTGGGTGAGACCGGGGGTGGTCGTGCCGGGCGCGCCGGGCGTGCTGGGGTCGGTGGGGACAGCGGGCACGGTGGGCCGCGTCGTCCGTGGAACGGTCGGGCGCGGCCCTGTCGTCGGGATCGGGGTGGTGAAGTCGGGTTCCGGCATCGGGGGCGGCGCGACGACCGTCTGCTGTTGCGAACTGTTGACGACGACGAGCGCGATCACCAGGCCGAGCACGGTCAGTACCGCGACACCCGCGGCGACCCACAACCAGCGGGGTGACTTCGGTTCCTCGGGCTCCGGTGGCGGATCACCCGACGGGTAGGGCGCCCCGTACTGGCCCGAGCCGTAGGCCTCGTACCCGTATGCGCCGTACGTCGGCAGATGCTGCGTCGGAGCAGGTTGGGGCGGTGCCTGATAGGTGGGCCCGTACGCCTGGCTCGCGTATGCCGGGTCGCTGTATCCGGAGTAGCCGTGACCCTGCGGTTGGTCCCCGCGGCCGAAACCCGACTGCTCGTCGCGACCGGGCTGTGGTGTACCGGTCATACCCACCTCATGGGTGCGAGGGTACCTGTGCGACCGCCCAACAGGCGTGGGTCGTCAGTGGACTTGCCTGGGTAGGCACAATTGGTCCGGTGGGAGAGCAGGTTCGCAGAGTCTACGGCGCATCCATGTCGCCGGACGCCACCGCGTTCGCACATCTGGTCGACGACGGTGGCTTTCCGCGCGCAGTGCAGCGTTTTCTGCGTGGCTGGCGGGCAAGCTCATCGCGAGACGTCGATCTGCCGGTCGAAGGCCCGGTGACGCGGGTCCTGCATTCGGCCGACGGCCACTGGCTGGCATGCGAAGTCGCTCCCGAGGGCAGCACCCGCACCCAGATCTGGGTCGTGACAACCGATCCCGACGACCGCGACGCCCGCCGCATCGACTCGTGGGCGCCCGGGGCGCCCGAGGGCACCGCCGAGCTGATCAACTGGGACGGCACCCTGGTGGCCGCGATCCTCACCGGCGAGGACGGCGTCGGTAGCTCGTGCCTGATCGACCCGGCCACCGGCCACACCACCGTGCTCGATCGCCGCTCGGGCGGCCGTCTGGTCGACGCCTGGGCCGGTGCGGCGCTCGTGCGGGTCGGACCGCGCGGCTACCGGGACCTGATCATGCTGCGCGGACGCACCGAAACCGCATTGCTGCCATACGATCCAGGGTCGACCACCGACACCGGCGTCATCCTCGACGACCACTACGCGCGCCGGCTGCGCGCCGGGCTGGAAGGCGAGCTCACCAGGCTGTACCAGCCGGCGAGCACCTACGACGCAGACAGCACCGAAGGTTATGTGCGAGCCCTGGTCCGCAGCGAGAACGGCACCGAACATGCCCGGCTTCTCGAGGTGACGGTCACCGCCGACGGGGTGGCCTACCAGGTCATCGCCGAAAACCCCGGTTATGAACTCGACGAGTTCACCGTGAGCGATGATCTGTCGACCGTGGCGATCCTCTGGAACATCCACGGCGCCAGTGAATTACAGATCATCGAACGCACCGACTACACCCTCCAACCGCCGGTCCCGCTGCCGGGGATGGTGGCCAGCCAGCTGAGCATCAGCGCCGGCGGCTCGATGCTGGCCCTGACCGTCGAAGGCCCGTCCACCCCGCCGACCGTCGAACTGGTCGACCCGCGCACCCGGGAGTGGGAGATCGTCGACCGCGAACCCAGCTCCGGGCCGGTGGCGCCGGACCCGACGCTGGAGACGGTCACGGCGCGCGACGGCCTGGAGTTCACCGGGTGGCTCTTCCGGCCGCGTGACGGCGTCCCGGTGATCGGCGCGATGCTGTTTTTGCACGGCGGCCCGGAGGGACAGGGGAGGCCCGGCTACAACGAGTTCTTCCCGGCCCTGCTCGAGGAGGGCATCAGCGTGTTCCTGCCCAACGTCCGGGGCTCCGGCGGGTTCGGCAGGACGTTCATGCACGCCGACGACAAGGAGCGACGGTTCGCCGCGATCGACGACGTGGCCGACGCGGTCGCCTACCTGGTCGAGCGTGACGTCGCGCCGGCCGACCGGATCGCCTGTTGCGGATGGTCCTACGGTGGCTACCTGACGCAGGCGGCGCTCACCTTCCACCCCGACCGGTTCGCGGCGGGAATCAGCATCTGCGGGATGAGCGATCTGAACACCTGGTACCGCAACACCGAACCGTGGATCGCCGCGGCGGCATATCCGAAGTACGGCCACCCGATCGGCGACCGCGAACTGCTGGAGCAGCTATCGCCGTTGCAACGTGTCGACGCGATGACCGCACCGTTGCTGTTGGTGCACGGCGCCAACGACACGAACGTGCCCCCCAGCGAATCTCAGCAAATGTTCGAAGCGCTGCAGACACTTAACCGGAAAGTCGAACTGCTCATGTTCGACGACGACGGACACGAGATCGATCGCCGCGAGAATCGCGCGGTACTGGTCAAAGCCATGCGCGAGTGGCTGATTGCCGCTTTTCGCCCGCATCCGGATTCGTGACCGAATCGTTCTCCGTAGCCACGTTTACCGAAATTGTCTGCAGGGTAAACGCTGCGCACGCGCCGTAACGGCGCGACAAAGGAGGCGCAGCAATGCGAGGAGGCGGAGTTCTCGGCGTTTTGGTGCTCATCTGGTTGCTGATCGGTGCATTCGCCGCATACCAGCGCGGCTACTTCGAAACCAGTGAAACCAATTGCGCGACAGCGGGAAGCATCGCTTTGACAGTGGTGGCCGGCCCGCTGAACTATGCGGGCGTCAACCCCAAGGTTGAGGCCTGCAACATACCGGAACCCAGCCAGTAACAACTGGCACTTGCCAATTCGAAAGGAATACTAATGATCATCCTCGGAGCAATTCTTCTCATCCTCGGACTGATCTTCGGAATCAACATCCTGTGGACCATCGGCATCGTGCTCATGGTCATCGGAGCGGTGTTCTGGATTCTGGGGTCCATGGGCCGTCCCGTCGGGGGCAGGCGCGCCTGGTATTAACGGGGGCTAGAGGCGCCTAAGCGTCCCGCGCGGCCGAGGTCAGCGCCGCGACCGTCATCGCTTTCAAGACGGATCGCGGCCTGGCCTCGGCCGTTTTCGTGGCACCGGACGGCAGCGCGTGCGGCGTCGAGTTCAACAACCCGAACGTCGCGTGGGCCATCAACCGGGCATCGGCCTCCGCCAACGAGCCGTCCAACCGCCGGAGCACATCGACCCAGATTTCGACGTACTGCCGTTGCGCCCGGCGCACCTGACGTTTGGCGGTAGGCGGCAGGTTCGCGAGATCACGATCCTGAATGCGGATGAGATCGGACTCCCCGAGGGCGAAGTCCAGATGGAAGTCGATCAGGCCGTTCAGCGCGGAGGCGGGATCGTCGGCGTGCGCGACGACCTCGGTGGCGCCGGCCAGCAGGCGGGTGCTGATGCCGACCAGTAACTCGACGAGCAACGCCTCCTTGTTCGGGAAGTGCCGATAGATCGCCGGTCCGCTGACGCCGGCCGCCGCACCGATATCCTCCAGCCGCACCGCGAGGTAGCCCCGTTCGGCAACCAGTCGTTCCGCCGCGGCGATCAACTGGGATCGCCGGTCCGACTTGGCCTTGCTGCGTTTGGTGCTCGTAGGCATCTCAGGGACTGGAGTTGAAGACACCGCGCCTCCCGCCCGCCTGTAGACATCTGGAGTTAATCGTGACTAACATACCACCAGTTATTCGTCATTAACTCAACGAAATGGGTTTTCCGATGGCATCGCGGCCTTCACATCGCGAGGAACATCTCGCGCTGGTCGACGAATTGCGTTCCAAGCTCGCCGCGGCCGCCCTCGGCGGGCCCGAGCGGGCCCGCGAGCGTCACGTCAGCCGCGGCAAGCTCTTGCCGCGCGACCGCGTCGACGGCCTGCTGGACCCGGGCAGCCCCTTCCTCGAGCTGTCGCCCCTTGCCGCCGACGGTATGTACGACGACGAGTGTCCGGGAGCGGGCATGATCACCGGGATCGGTCGGGTATCGGGACGCGAATGTGTGATCGTCGCCAACGACGCAACCGTCAAGGGCGGCACCTACTATCCGATCACGGTCAAAAAGCATCTACGGGCTCAGGAAGTCGCGGGCCAGAACCGGTTGCCGTGTATCTACCTGGTCGACTCGGGTGGGGCGTTCCTGCCGCGCCAGGACGAGGTGTTCCCCGATCGCGAACATTTCGGCCGAATCTTCTACAACCAGGCCACTCTGTCAGCCCAGGGAATTGCGCAGATCGCCGCGGTGCTCGGATCCTGCACTGCCGGTGGCGCATACGTGCCCGCGATGAGCGACGAAGCCGTGATCGTGCGCAATCAGGGCACGATCTTCCTCGGGGGGCCACCGCTGGTGAAGGCGGCGACGGGTGAGGTGGTCACCGCCGAGGAACTGGGTGGTGGTGACCTGCATTCGAAGACCTCCGGGGTGACAGACCATTTGGCGCATGACGACCGCGACGCACTGCGCATCGTGCGCCGCATCGTGGCCACCCTCGGCCCGCGCGAACCGCTGCCCTGGGACGTTCGGCCGACCGTGGACCCGGTGGCCGATCAGCACGAGCTCTACGACGTGGTGCCGGTGGACTCACGCGTTCCCTACGACGTGCACGAGGTCGTCACCCGCATCGTCGACGGCGGCGAGTTCGCCGAATTCAAGGCCGAGTACGGCAGCACCCTGGTCACCGGATTCGCCCGCATCCACGGGCATCCGGTCGGCATCATCGCCAACAACGGCGTGCTGTTCGGTGAATCTGCTCTCAAGGGAGCCCATTTCATCGAGCTCTGCGACAAACGCAACACTCCGCTGGTCTTCCTGCAGAACATCTCCGGGTTCATGGTGGGCCGTGATTACGAAGCGGGCGGCATCGCCAAGCACGGCGCGAAGATGGTCACCGCGGTCGCGTGCGCGCGGGTGCCGAAGTTGACGGTGGTGATCGGCGGCTCGTACGGGGCGGGCAACTACTCCATGTGCGGGCGCGCGTATTCGCCGCGGTTCCTGTGGATGTGGCCCAACGCCCGCATTTCGGTGATGGGCGGCGAGCAGGCCGCATCGGTGCTGGCGACCGTGCGCGGCGAGATGACCGCCGAGGAGGAGGAGAACTTCAAGGCGCCGATTCGCGCGCAGTACGAGCACCAGGGCAATCCGTACTATTCGACGGCCCGGCTGTGGGATGACGGGGTGATCGACCCCGCCGACACCAGAACGGTTCTCGGACTGGCACTCTCGGCGGTCGGCCAGGCGCCGCTCGAGTCCATCTCCTACGGCGTGTTCCGGATGTGAGGACATGAACTTCGATACCGTCCTTGTCGCCAACCGAGGCGAGATCGCCGTGCGCGTCATCCGCACACTCCGGGCCATGGGCATCCGGTCGGTCGCGGTGTTCAGCGACGCCGACGCGGGTGCCCGTCATGTCGCGGAGGCCGACGTCGCGGTGCACATCGGACCGTCGGCGGCCAGGGAGAGCTACCTCGACATCGAGGCCGTGGTCTCAGCGGCCCGGCGCACCGGCGCCCAGGCCGTGCATCCGGGTTATGGATTCCTCTCGGAGAACGCGCAATTCGCCGCGGCACTACAGGACGCGGGAATCGCGTTCATCGGTCCGCCGGTCGGCGCCATCCAGACCATGGGCGACAAGATCGCGGCCAAGGCGGCGGTGTCGGCGTTCGGGGTTCCGGTGGTGCCCGGCGTTTCGCGCCCCGGCCTGTCTGACGACGATCTCGTCGCCGGCGCCGACGAGGTCGGTTACCCCGTGCTGGTGAAACCCTCGGCCGGTGGCGGCGGCAAGGGCATGCGCGTCGTGCACGAGTCGGGCGAGTTGCCGGCCGCGCTGGCCAGCGCGCGCCGGGAGGCGGCCGCGGCATTCGGTGACGACACGCTGTTCCTGGAACGGTTCGTGTTGAATCCGCGCCACATCGAGGTGCAGGTGCTCGCCGACAGCTACGGAAACGTGGTGCATCTCGGCGAACGCGAATGCTCCCTGCAACGCCGCCACCAGAAGGTCATCGAGGAGGCCCCGTCACCGCTGCTGGACGAGGCGACACGGGCGAGAATCGGTGCGGCGGCGTGCGATACCGCGCGCAGCGTCGACTACACCGGGGCGGGCACCGTCGAGTTCATCGTGTCGGCCGACCGGCCCGACGAGTTCTTCTTCATGGAGATGAACACCCGACTTCAGGTCGAGCACCCCGTCACCGAGATGGTCACCGGGATCGATCTCGTCGAACAACAGGTGAGGATCGCCGCGGGAGAGAAGCTGTCGATCGCGCAGGACGACATCTCGATGACCGGACACGCGATCGAGGCCCGGGTCTACGCCGAAGACCCCGGACGCGGATTCCTGCCCACCGGTGGCCGCGTTCTGGGTCTCGCCGAGCCGGAGGGCCCCGGCGTCCGTGTTGATTCGGGGTTGGCGCCGGGTTCGGTGATCGGCAGCGACTACGACCCCATGCTGTCGAAGATCATCGCGCACGCCGCCGACCGGGCGGCGGCCCTCCGGGCGCTCGATCGGGCGCTGGCGCACACCGCGGTACTGGGTGTCACCACCAACATCGAATTCCTGCGGTTCCTGCTCGCCGATCCCGACGTCGCGGCGGGCCGCCTCGACACCGGTCTCCTGGATCGTCGCAGCCCGGACTTTCGCCCCGCGTCCGCCGAGGACGTCGACCTGGTCGCCGCCGCGGCGTACATATGGCTGCGCTCGTGGCCCCAACCGGTCGGCGACCTGTGGGCGGTCCCCTCGGGTTGGCGGGTCGGTCGCCATGCGCCGACGACGTACCGGCTGCAGTCCGGTGAGCGCGTCGAGCACGTCCGCCTCACCGGCACACCGTCGGCGGGCAGTGCGGCGATCGAGGACGGCCCACCGCGTCCGCTGTCGGTATCGCCGGCCGACGAGCGACTGGCGGTCACCTTCGACGGGATCGTCACCGACTACGTCGTGGTCGCCGACGACCACCGGATCTGGCTGGCGGGCGCAGGCCGCACCGTCGCGGTCGACGAGGTCCGCGAAGCGCCGGTGCGACCCGACGACGCGCACAGCGGTGACGCGGAACTGACCAGCCCGATGCCGGGTTCGGTGGTGGCCGTGGGGGTGCGCGACGGCGATCGGGTGACGACGGGCACCGTCGTGGTGACCGTTGAGGCCATGAAGATGGAACACGCGCTGAGCGCGCCGGTTGACGGCGTGGTGGAACTCCTTGTCGCCGAAGGCGATCAGGTCAAGGTTGGGCAGCCGCTGGCGAAGGTCATCGCGGACCCGACCGTCGAGAAGGAAGAATCATGACCCCAGCGAGAAGCGGAGCGGATCGCGCATGAATAACGTTCTAGCCACCGGGACACTTCCCGACCACTACGAGCAGCTGGCCAAGACGGTCCGCGACTTCGCCCAGAGCGTGGTCGCGCCCGTCGCCGCCAAACACGACGAGGAACACTCGTTCCCGTACGAGGTCGTCGCGGGAATGGCCGACATGGGACTGTTCGGCCTGCCTTTCCCCGAGGAGTACGGCGGTATGGGCGGCGACTACTTCGCGCTGTGCCTCGCGTTGGAGGAACTGGGCAAGGTCGACCAGAGCGTGGCGATCACCCTGGAGGCGGGGGTGTCGCTGGGTGCGATGCCGGTGTACCGGTTCGGCAGCGAGAAACAGAGGCAGGAGTGGCTGCCGCTGTTGGCGAGCGGTAAGGCGCTCGGCGCGTTCGGCCTCACCGAGGCCGGCGGTGGTAGCGATGCGGGCGCCACCAAGACCACCGCCCGTCTCGACGACGGCCACTGGGTCATCAACGGCTCCAAGCAGTTCATCACCAATTCGGGCACCGACATCACCAAGCTGGTGACGGTGACGGCGGTGACCGGCGAGAAACCCGATGGCAAAAAGGAGATCTCGTCGATCCTGGTCCCGGTGCCGATCGACGGCTTCACCGCCGAACCGGCGTACAGCAAGGTCGGCTGGAACGCCTCCGACACCCACCCGTTGAGCTTCGACGACGTGCGCGTGCCGGAGGAGAACCTGCTCGGTGAGCGAGGCCGGGGATATGCGAACTTCCTTCGGATCCTCGACGAGGGCCGCATCGCGATCGCCGCGCTGTCGGTGGGCGCCGCGCAGGGGTGTGTCGACGAATCGGTCAAGTACGCCAGGGAACGCGAAGCGTTCGGCGCCGCCATCGGCAGCTATCAGGCGATCGCCTTCAAGATCGCGCGCATGGAGGCCCGAGCGCACGTCGCCCGCACGGCCTACTACGACGCCGCCGCGCTGATGCTGGCCGGAAAGCCGTTCAAGAAGGCGGCGTCCATCGCCAAGATGGTGGCCAGCGAGGCCGCGATGGACAACGCCCGCGACGCCACTCAGATCTTCGGCGGCTACGGCTTCATGAACGAGTACTCCGTCGCGCGGCACTACCGCGACAGCAAGATCCTCGAAATCGGCGAGGGCACAACGGAAGTGCAGTTGATGCTGATCGGGCGGGAGCTGGGCCTGTAATGAGTGAGAAGAAGATCGTCGTCCAGCGCGGGTTGTGGTACGAGGAGTTCGAGCCCGGCGTGCTCTACCAGCACCGCCCGGGGCGCACCATCACCGAGGCCGACAACGTCTTGTTCACGACGTTGACGATGAACACCCAGGCACTGCATCTGGACGCCGCGTTCTCCGATGCCTTGCCGCCGTTCAACCAGCGGCTCGTCAACTCGATGTTCACGCTGTCCACCCTGGTGGGGCTATCGGTGGCGCAACTGACGCAGGGCACCATCGTCGGCAACCTCGGTTTTGGCGAAATCGCCTTTCCGAAGCCGCTTTTCCACGGTGACACGCTGTACGCGGAGTCCGAGGTGCTCGAGAAGCGTGAGTCGAAGAGCCGGCCGGGTGAGGGCATCGTGACGTTCTCCCACGTGGGCCGCAACCAGCACGGTGACGTCGTCGCGACCGCGTCGCGCAAGACCATGGTGCGCAAGCGCCCGGAGGGAGAGGCGTAGTGGCGCTCGCGACGGGACCCGCGTGGCTGTTCTGCCCGGCCGACCGCCCGGAACGGTTCGAGAAGGCCGCCGCGGCAGCCGATGTCGTGATCCTCGACCTCGAGGACGGCGTCGCCGCCAAGGATCGGGAAGCCGCGCGCGCGGCACTGATCGAGACGCGGCTGGACCCGGACCGCACGGTGGTGCGTGTCAATCCCACCGCCACCGCCGATCATCCGCTCGACCTCGAGGCGCTCGAAAAGACCGACTACACCACGGTCATGCTCGCCAAGACCGAGGATCCCCAGCAGGTCCGCGACCTGGCGCCGCGCAACGTCGTGGTGTTGATCGAAACCCCGCTCGGGGCGCTCGCCGTGACGGATCTGGCGCGCATCGACAACACGGTCGCGCTGATGTGGGGGGCCGAGGATCTGTTCGCGGTCACCGGCGGCACCTCCAACCGGTACCCCGACGGCAGCTACCGCGAGGTGGCGCGGCACGTGCGATCGCAGACGCTGCTAGCGGCCAAGGCCTACGGTCGGCTCGCGCTGGACTCGGTGTACCTCGACATCAAGGACCTCGACGGTCTGCGGGGCGAGGTCGACGATGCGGTGGCGGTGGGCTTCGACGTAAAAGTCGCGATCCACCCGTCCCAGGTCGCGGTGATCCGCGAGGGCTACTCGCCGACGCCCGATCAGGTGCAGTGGGCGAAAGCCGTTCTGGCCAGGGCGGCAGACGAGCGCGGTGTGTTCGCCCACGACGGGGTGATGGTCGACATGCCGGTGCTTCGGCGCGCCGAACGCATCGTCGGCCTGGCCCCGCGCGACTGACACGTCGCCGCCGCGACACGTCTGCTCGGAGAATCGGCGATGGCCGGGGCGCAGGCATAATGGTGGAAGCCCCAGCACTGCGGCGAGCAGAGCGCATCGTCCAGCCAGCGCCCCACCCCGGCGGTGGCTGACAGCCTCTACACCAGAGGTCTTGCTCGACCCGCCCCCGTGCTGAGCACCTCAGTCGCCTGACGGCGCGATCCGCCGTCAGTGACCCTAGGAGGCGGTATGGCAGGGACCGTTGCGGCACCCCTCGAGTCGCGCAACGTCGACCTGGAGCCGGTTCAACTGATCGCCCCGGACGGGACGCCGACCTCCTCGAGCGCGGCCTCCCGCTACCGTCGAGACCTTCCACCCGAGACGCTCGCCTGGCTCTACGAGACCATGGTGGTCACCCGCGACCTCGACGGCGAATTCGTCAACCTGCAGCGCCAAGGTGAACTGGCGCTGTTCGCGTCCTGTCAGGGCCAGGAGGCCGCACAGATCGGCGCCGCGGCCTGCCTGCGCAAGACCGACTGGCTGTTTCCCCAGTACCGCGAGATCGGCGCCTTTCTGGTCCGCGGCATCACGCCGGCGCAGATCGCCGCCGTGTGGCGGGGTAAGTGGCACGGCGGACTGGGCTTCACCGACAAATGCGTCGCCCCGATCGCGATCCCGATCGGCACCCACGGGTTACATGCGGTCGGCGCGGCGATGGCGGCCCAGCGACTGGGCGAGGACTCGGTGACGCTGGCGTTCGTCGGCGACGGGGCCACCAGCGAGGGTGACGTCCACGAGGCGCTGAACTTCGCCGCGGTGTACCGGGCGCCGTGTGTGTTCCTCGTCCAGAACAACCAGTGGGCGATCTCGGTGCCGGTTTCTGCGCAGATGGCCGGGCCGTCGATCGCGCATCGCGCCATCGGCTACGGAATGCCGGGGGTCCGCGTCGACGGCAACGACGTGCTCGCATGCTTCGCCGTCACCGCTGAGGCCGCGCACCGGGCCCGCGACGGCGGCGGTCCGACGCTCATCGAGGCCGTCACCTATCGGATGGGCCCGCACACGACCTCCGACGACCCGAACCGGTACCGCAGCCGCGAAGAGGTGCAGCAGTGGGCGGCCCGCGACCCGATCGCGCGCTACCGGACGTATCTGCAGTCGGCCGGAGTGTGGACCGAACGGCTCGAGGAGCGGGTCAGGGCCAGATCGAAACGACTGCGCGCCGACCTGCGGGACGCGGTCGTCGGCGCCGAGGACTTCGACGTCGCCGAGGTGTTCGACGCGGTTTACCACGACATCACGCCCGACCTCGCCACCCAACGCGAGCAACTCGCCGCCGAACTCGCGAAGGAGGCGTGACATGACGCAGATCATCGAGCGGCCACCGATGTTCGGCGGGGACGAACCGCGCGATCCGATATTGACGCCCGTCCCGACGGTCACCGAAACGCCCACCCTGACCATGGCGCAGGCCATCAACCGCGCATTGCACGACGCGATGGCCTCCGACGAGCGGGTGCTGGTGTTCGGTGAGGACGTGGCGACCCTCGGCGGCGTCTTCCGGGTCACCGAGGGCCTTGCCGAAACCTTCGGCGCCCAGCGGTGTTTCGACACGCCACTGGCCGAGTCGGCCATTGTCGGGATCGCGATCGGAATGGCCGTCCGCGGCCTGATCCCCGTGCCCGAGATCCAGTTCGACGGGTTCGCCGCACCGGCTTTCGACCAGATCGTCAGCCACTTGGCGAAATACCGGACCCGCACGCGCGGGGACGTCGGCATGCCTGTGACGATCCGCATCCCCTCCTTCGGGGGGATCGGCGCGGTCGAGCACCATTCGGAATCGACCGAAACCTACTGGTTGCACACCGCGGGTCTGAAGGTTGTGGTGCCCTCGACGCCGTCGGATGCGTACTGGCTGCTGCGGCACTCGATCACCAGCCGCGACCCCGTCGTCTATCTCGAGCCCAAGCGCCGGTACTGGGCCCGCGGACCGGTCGACACCTCGACACCGGGCCTGCCGCTGGGTCGGGCGGCGGTACGGCGCAATGGCACCGACGTCACCGTGGTGACCTACGGCCCGCTGGTGGCCACCGCGCTGAGCGCGGCCGACGTCGCCGCCGATCAGCACGGCGCCAGCCTCGAGGTGATCGACCTGCGAACGCTCAATCCGCTGGATTTCGAGGCGATTTCGGAATCGGTGCGGCGCACGGGCCGGGTCGTCGTGATGCACGAGGGCCCGCGCACGCTCGGGTTCGGCGCCGAGCTGGCGGCACGCATCTCAGAGGAGTTGTTCTACGAGCTGGAGGCCCCGGTGCTGAGGGCGACCGGATTCGACACGCCGTATCCGCCTGCGCGGCTCGAGAAGCTCTGGCTGCCAGGGGTCGATCGACTGCTCGACTGTGTCGAGCGAACGTTGGAGCAGCCATGACGGTGATGGACTTCCTGGTGCCTGACCTCGGCGAGGGCCTCGAGGACGCGACGATCACCGCGTGGAGCGTGGCGGTCGGCGACGACGTCGAACTCAACCAGACGCTGTGCACGGTCGAGACCAACAAAGCCGAGGTCGAGATTCCCAGCCCGTATGCGGGCACAGTGGTCGAACTGGGCGGGCGGGAAGGCCAGACGCTCGCGGTGGGCGCGACTCTGGTGCGCATCGCGACGGAGGTCGAACCGCCCGCCCAGAAGCGCAAGCCCGTGCTGGTCGGCTACGGCACCGACGCGGCGATGGACCACAGCAGGCGAGCGGCGGCACCGCCGCACCGCGTGCGCGCCAAGCCGCCGGTGCGCAAGCTGGCCGCGGAGCTGAACGTGGACCTGGCGGCGCTGACGGGCTCCGGGCCCGACGGTGTGATCACCCGCGAGGATGTGCTCGCTGCGGCGGGTAGGTCCGCGCCGAGTCCCGACATGATGACGGTGGGCGGCGTGCAGGCCGAGATGGCGCGTCGAATGACGATGTCGCGCAAACAGATCCCCGATGCACACACCGCCGTGCAGGTGGATGGGACCAATCTGCTGAGGCTACGCGATCACCTGCGCGACCGAGCCGGTCAGGACGCGCCGATCACGCCGTTCGTGCTCACGCTGCGACTGCTGACCATCGCCCTTCGGCATCACCCCACCTTGAACGCCACGTGGGTGGACACCACCGACGGTGCTCAGATTCATCTGCATTCGGCGGTGCACCTCGGGTTCGGCGTCGCGGCACCACGTGGCTTGTTGGTGCCCGTCGTCAGTGACGCCCACCTCAAGACCACTCGTCAACTCGCGGACGAGGTGGCACGGCTGATTCGGGGTGCGCGCGCCGGCACGCTGAAACCGACCGAACTGCAGGGCTCGACGTTCACCGTGTCGAACTTCGGTGCGCTCGGCCTCGACGACGGCGTGCCCGTCATCAACTATCCCGAAGCCGCCATCCTGGGCGTCGGCTCGCTCAAACCTCGCGCGGTCGTGGTCGACGACGCGGTCGTCGCGCGGCCGACGATGAACCTCACCTGCGCGTTCGACCACCGGATCGCCGACGGTGCGCAGGTGGCGGCGTTCCTGTGCGAACTGCGCGATCTCATCGAAGCGCCGGAGACGGCATTGCTCGATCTGTAGCGGGCATGATTCGGCCATGGCGCAAAGTGACAGCTGTCCGTGCGGCAGCGGTGAGCTGTATTCCGCATGCTGCGAACCGCTCCACGACGGTGCACGCGTCGCGGCGACAGCCGAGGAATTGATGCGTTCGCGTTACGCCGCGTTCGCCAAAGGTGTTGAGGATTACCTCTTTACAACGTGGCATCCACGGACGCGGCCACCCGATGTCACGGTCGATCGCGAGATGGCCTGGACCGGGCTCGAGATCAGCGATGTGGTCGCGGGCAGCCAAGGCGACCAGCACGGCCAGGTCGAGTTCACGGCCCGTTACATCCACGCGGGCCGGCCAGGGGCGATGCACGAACGCAGCCGGTTCGAGCGCCGCGCGGGCCGCTGGTTCTACGTCGACCGCATCTAGCTCACTTGCGTTGTGCGGCCGCCAGACGTTGCTGGAATTCGGGGGAGCGGATCGAGGTGGCCTGCGGGCCGAGTTCGGTGTCGACCGCGACGCGGTGCTGGTCGATGTCGACGACGCCGGGGTTGGCCGTCGCCCTCATCGACGCCTTGGTCGCGAGCACCACCTCGCGCGGTGCGCCCGCCGGTCCCCGGGCCAGCTCCTTCGCCGACGCCACGGCGTCGTCGGCGACCTGCAAAGCCAGGCCGTACTGGACCGCGGTTTCGGCGTCGAACCGCATGCCGAACAGCAGTGACGCGCGGGCGGCCTGCGGACCGATCGCTCGCTGCAGCATCCAGGTCGCCCCTCCGCCGGGATGGATGCCCAACTTCTGGAAGCGCGGGTCGAACAGGGCGGCCGGCCCGGCGATACGCACGTCGGCCGCCAGAGCCAGGTTCAATCCGGCTCCGACGGCAGCGCCGTTCACCGCCGCGATGGTGGGCAGTGCGCAGTTGGCGACGGCGAGGAAGCCGTCGTAGATCTTGCGCAGCCCGTCCTCGGTCGCCGAACCGAGCGCGCTCAGATCCGCGCCGGCGCAGAACGCCTTGCCCGCCCCGGTGACGATGACGGCGTGCACGTCCGGGTTGGCCTCGGCCGCGTCCACGGCTTCGCGAAGCGCAGCGGACATCTCGAACGTGACCGCGTTGCGGCGCTCCGGGTCGTTGACGGTGAGGACGGCGACGCGGTCCTCGATATGGATCAGTACCGGATCAGTCACCGGCTCAGCCTAGTGACCCGTCAGTTGGCGACGGTGAGCGTGACGTTGTGCAGCGCCACCGCGACATCGCTGGGCAGGATGTCGACGAAGGTCGGCACGTCGCGGATGGCGCCACCCGAGGCGATCAGATTGCCGGGATAACTGGGGCTGCACGGAAAGTTGTGGCAGCGATACCAGAAGCCCGGTGCGCTCTGGTACGGAAACATGCTGGGCGCCTGGTCCACCCGGTAGCGGCCCGGTTCGATGGACGCCGTGGTCCAGCCCGGCCGCGGGTTCGTGGCGACGTTGAACACGCCGTTGCTGCCGTAGCTCGGCGGGCCGGCGTGCGCGGGGACGGCGAGCGCGAGGGCCATAGCGCCGGCCGACACGGCTGCAGCGATCCCGCGGCTCGAGTTCACGCCGCCGAGTCTATCGACCCGTCGCCCCGGCCAGGGAGATATCGCCTGACGGGTGACGGTCAAGCGGCGGCGTCGGCCCCCGTACCCCCGCCCCCGCCGGGCGCACCCGTGTCGCCGCCGGTGGGGTCGTTTTCGGCATCGCTTGCCGAACCGGGTTGCGTCGTGTCGACCGTGACGACGGAATCGTTTTGGCGCTGATCGCTTTTCGGGCCGAAGCTGTCGCGAAGCCTGCCCGGCAGGGCTCTCACGCTGTCGCGTAGCACGTTGAGCTGCGGGCGGCGCTTCTGCGCGGTCTCCGGATCGCCTGCGCCGGGCCGTCGAGGCGGCTCTGCCGTGGCCAGCCGTGTGGTTTCGGTCTGCCGCTGCGTCATCTCCGGTTCGACCGCCGGCCCCGCGTCCACCGTTGCGTCCAGCTCCGCCGTCATCTCCGGTTGCACCGTCGGCCGTGGTGACGTGGCCGCCGACAGGCCCTGCAGGATCGCGCCCGGAACCTTCGCCGCCGTGGCCAACAGCTCGTCGGGCGGTGGAGCGAGCCGGGCCGGGCGGTAAGCGCTCGGATCCCGGGGGATCGGATTGCCGCCGTAGTAGGCCGAGTCGACGGCCAGCTTCAGCACCGGCCCGGTGAGCTCGGCCAATTGATCGCCGAAGACGTCGCGGATCAGCCGGGTCAGCGGAAGCTCTTCGGCGGTGTACGTGACGTAGGTGGTGTTGTCCCGTGTGGTGACGTAGGCCGTGATCCTGTCTTCGGGGGGAGCACTGCACTGCGCGTCGGGGCAGTCGAGGACGGCGCCGCTCACGAGGATCGCGCAGGTGTTGGCGTCGCACTCGACGGTCGGGTTGCCCTCGGCGTCGACGGGGAGCACGCGCTCGGATTGGTTCAGCCGCGTGTAGAGGTAGCCGACCAGCGAGTTGACCGCGGCCACCGGGTTCAGCACGTCGGCGGGGGCGTTGGAGTTGTAGTCGTACTCGTAGCCGGTGTTGACGACGCGCAGGGCTGGGACGTCGCTCGGGGTGGGGATCGGGTTCACCCCGATCAGCGCGAACCACGGATACCTGGTGCCGAAGCCGCCGTCCGGGCGTGCGACGTCGTTGTCGAGGATGAAGACGGTGTCCTTCAGATCCGACCGGTTGCGCAGTAGCAGCAAACTGGCGTTCGCCGCGCCCCAGCCGGAAGCCAGCACCGCGTTCTGTTCGCCGGCGTTGTCGCGCAGAGCCTGTTCGATACCGGCGGGACCGGTGCGGAAGTCGACGTAGACGATGTCTTTCCCGTCGACCCCTGTGTAGACCGGGTCACGGAACTTCCCCTCGAAGAAATCGGCGACGCCGGCGCCGGTCGGGTTGGTCGAGCTGCCGACCACGATGAGCGCTGTCAGATCCACGAGAGACGCCGAAATGGACGCCGGCTGGGTGGCTGCCAGCCCGACGACACTGGTCGCGACACCGACGGCCGCCACCCCCGTCGCTAGTCGTGTCCATCTTTTGCCCGACTTGACCATCCGCGGTCCTCCCACCCGATGCGCAGCAAACACGAGCGCTGTGTGGGCCGATAGTACGCGAAGGGCTACAGCTTGGCGATCAGAGCGGCCGCGCGAACGTCGTCGTCGACGGTCAGCGCGATCTGGACGGCGTCGCCCCGACGCGCCCAGCGGATGGTCACGTCCTCGCCGTAGCGGATCGGCCTGCGATATTCGACCACCGCGCGGTACGGGGCGCGGCAGACGTCGGGGACGTGCGCCATCACCTCGTGGATGGCGTGCCAGTAGGCGGTGTTGGTGACGTGCTCGAAGATGTCGATGTCGGTGCGGCGTAGCGGGAACGCAAGGTCTTCGTCCGCGTCCTCGAGATTGGTCAACCAGGGCCGCCATTTGAGCCGGAGTTCGTTGGTGGTGGTTGCGAACCGGGCGATCAGGGAGTCCGAGGCGCGCTGCGGCGTAAGGGTCTTGCTGTTGATGGCGATCCAGAAACCCTCGGTCTCGATGCGGCCGCCGTCGCTGCCGACCAGGTCGACGCGCATCGTGCACCACCGGGTCGACAACGCGGAGCACCAGCGGCTGAACGAGATCTCGTTCGGGAACTCGATCGGCTCGATGACGTCGATGACGGTGCGCTGCACGAGCCAATGGGGGTGGTCGTCGGCCTCGCCGGCGTCGACGAGGTTCTCGGCCCCGACCTCCTGGATGTAGCGCGCAACGCCGTCGAGGCGCAGGTTCAGGTCGCCGTCGATGTCGCCGGTGGCGACTCGCCACGCCGTGCGGTAGACGTATCCGGTCTCCGGCAACGGGCTGAGCCGGTGCGCGACGTCGTTGGTGGGCATCGGGTCAAGTATCGGCCGAGACAAAAATCCGCGATCAGCGCCCCCGGCAGTGTGGTGTTTCAGGACATCGGAATAGGGTGTCTCAAGACATCGGTATAGGTGGGTCGGCCAGTTTCAGCTGGTGTCGAAGGCTCGCCTGGTCATCACCGCAGTTCTTGTCGAAGGCCGCTCGCAGTCGCAGGTCGCCCGCGATTACGGGGTCTCCCAGTCCTGGATCTCCCGACTGGTCCGCCGCTACACCCTCGAGGGCGAGGCCGCGTTCCAACCCCGCTCCAAGCGCCCCAAAACCAGTCCCACCCGGCTCCCGCAAGCCACCATCGACCTCATCATCGAGCTACGCAAACAGCTAGCGGGCAAAGGACTCGACGCTGGACCCCACACCATCGCCTGGCACCTGCACCACCACCACCAACTGCGCGTGTCCACCGCCTCGATCAGCCGCCACCTGCACGCCGCCGGCCTGATCGACCCCGCCCCCGCCAAACGACCCAAATCGTCCTACATCCGCTTCGCCGCCGAACTGCCAAACCAATGCTGGCAAGCCGACTTCACCCACTGGCGCCTCGCCAACGGCACCGACACCGAAATCTTGTCCTGGCTCGACGACTGCTCCCGCTACGCGCTCTCAGTCACCGCCCACCCACGCGTCACTGGCGCCGTCGTCGTCACCGCATTCACCAAAGCCGTGCACCACCACGGCATTCCGTACTCCACCCTGACCGATAACGGCATGGTCTTCACCACCCGCCTAGCCGGCGGCAAAGGCGGACGCAACGCCTTCGAAGCCGAACTACACCGCCTCGGAGTCCACCAAATCAACTCCACCCCCAACCACCCCACCACCTGCGGGAAAGTCGAACGTTTCCAACAAACCCTCAAAAAATGGCTCACTAGCGCACCCCGCGCCACCACCCTCACCGAACTACAAACCCAACTCGACACCTTCGTCGACGAATACAACCACCGCCGCCCCCAC